>NZ_JBVAYX010000002.1:0-374767 GCF_055412825.1 Pseudarthrobacter linnaei | reverse complement strand
AACGAACTCGGTACGGGCATTCGGAGGAAATAACTTGACCATAAAACGCTCCATCAATCAGAGCGTTGCTACGACCATATGACTTTGCCGGACGAACACCGCCGCGAACTGCCCACTCGCGGAAGTGCAGCCTTACTTGGAGAGCAGACGCACGTGGTCCGGAGATAGCTCCGAGATCCGGCTGACACCCAGCAGGGCCATGGTGCGGAGCATGTCCATTTCAAGGATCTCGATGGCACGGTCAACGCCGGCCCGCCCGCCGGCCATCAGGCCGTAGAGGTAGGCGCGGCCGATCATCGTGAAGTCGGCGCCCAGGGCCAGCGCGGCGATGATGTCCGCGCCGCTCATGATGCCGGTATCCAGGATGATCGCCGCGTCGCTGTTGTCCGCCTTGAGCGCCGCCTTGACGTCCGGAAGCAGGTGGAACGGGATCGGGGCCCGGTCCAGCTGGCGTCCGCCATGGTTGGAGAGCACCACGCCGTCGGCCCCGTGGTCCACGACCCGGCGGGCGTCCTCCACGGTCTGGATGCCCTTGACCACAAGCTTGCCCTTCCAGGTTTCGCGCAGCCAGTCGAGGTCATCGAATGTCAGGGTGGGGTCGAACATCGAGTTGATCAGGTCCGCGACGGTTCCGGTGTATCGGGACAGCGACGCGAAAGTCAGCGGCTCGTGGGTGAGGAAGTTGAACCACCACGCCGGCCGGTAGGAGGCGTCCAGCACGGTCTTGATCGTCAGCGCCGGCGGGATGGTCATGCCGTTGCGGACATCGCGCAGCCGGGCCCCGGCGACCGCCGTGTCCACCGTGACCATCAGGGTGTCGTTGCCAGCCCTGGCGGCGCGCTCGATCAGCTCCAGCGAACGGTCGCGGTCGGTCCACAGGTAGAGCTGGAACCAGTTCCGGCCGTCCGGCGCGGCGGCGGCCACGTCCTCGATGGAGGCCGTGCCCATGGTGGAGAGCGTATACGGGATGCCGGCGGCTGCGGCGGCCTGGGAACCGGCGTACTCGCCCTCGGACTGCATCATCCGGGTGAAGCCTGTGGGCGCAATGCCGACCGGCAGCCGGGACGTCTTGCCGAGGATGTCGGTGGTCAGGTCTATTTTGGAGACATTACGGAGGACGCCGGGCCGGAACTCGATGTCCAGGAACGCCTCGCGGGCACGGCGCAGGGTGATCTCCGCTTCGGCCGCGCCGTCGGTGTAGTCGAACGGGGCCTGCGGGGTGCGGCGCTTGGCCTGGTCTCGGAGGTCCCAGATGGTGCTGGCACGCCGGAGCCGGGCGGCGCGGCTGAACTCGGGCTTCTTGAAGTGCATCAGGGGGGCGAGGTCCGAGTACTTGGGGACGCGGCGCTTGAGGGCCGCCGGAATGCCCCCCGGGGTGGCTGCGGCGGAGCGGGTGCCCGCGCCGGTGTCTTCGGGTTGGGTGGGCGCCTCGGGGTTGCCGGGCTCGATGGTCTGCGTCATAGCTGCCTCCGGGCAGGTCTCATGTTCCTGAATGTCGGGATCCCTGCAGGACTAAAGACTAAAATCCCAGTCACCGGGGGAGTGTGGTCCAACCACAGTCTAGGCGTGTGGTCCAACCACATCAAGTAGAATGGGCCCCATGCGCACCCACCAGCTTGTCCTGCAGTGGATCGAGGGCCAGCTCTCCAGCGGTCAGCTGGCCCTGGGTGGACGGCTTCCGGCCGAGCGTTCCCTCGCCGAGCAGCTTCAGGTCTCCCGCACCTCGGTCCGCGAGGCCATCCGCGTGCTGGAGGCCATGGGTGTCCTCAGGGCCGGGGTGGGGTCGGGCCCGGAGTCGGGGACCGTCGTGATCGCCGACCCGACGGCCGCGCTGGGCTCGGCGCTCCGGCTGCACGTCGCCACCTCGCACCTGCCCGTCAAGGACATTGTGGAGACGCGCGTGCTGCTCGAATCCTGGGCCGCATCCCGGGCGCGCCCGGAGTCGCCCGCGCTGGCCGAGGCGGCCCGGCTGCTGGAGCAAATGGACAGCTGCGCCGAGACGGAGGCGTTCCTGGCCCTGGATGTCCGCTTCCACCTGGCCCTCGCGGATGCCGCGGGCAACGCCGTCGTCAGCGCCATGATGGGCTCCCTCCGCGAAGCCATCCAGGACTATGCCGGACGGCTGACAGGAAACCTCCCGGACTGGGGAGCCACGGCGGCGCGGCTCCGGGCCGAACACCGGGCTATCCTGGCGGCCATCTCCAGCCACGACGGCGGCCGCGCGGCGCAGCTGGTGGCGGACCATATTGGGGGCTACTACGCGGAGGCCGGACTGGGGCCCAGGACCTGACCAGCATGCTGCTCCGCCGGCTGGTCTCCCGTCTGGTCCGCGCCTGTTCGCCGGCTGGTCTCCCGTCTGGTCCGCGCCTGTTCGCCGGCTGGTCTCCCGCCTGTTCCGCCGGCTGGTCTCCCGCCTGTTCCGCCGGCTGGTCTCCCGCCTGACCCGCCGGCTGGTCTCCCGGCCAGGGACGGAATGTTACGACCCGGGTTTTGCCGGAAAGACAATCGCCGGGCTATCGTCACAACATGACTAACCGTTGGTATGCGTATTTTTCGTTGGCTCTGGAGGGGCCCGCGTCTAGCTGACACGCATCCAACCTTCCTTCAGAGCCAACAGGGCAGAGATCATTCTCTGCCCTTCGCCATTCCCGGCGGGTTCTGATCTGGGCCCGCTCCGCACCCCGGAACAGGACCCCCATGCGCACCGAAGCAGCCACCGAATCCCAGCAGTCCACGTCCAACCTGCGCGTCAGCGAGTTCACCCCGCTGCCCACCCCGCAGCAGACCGTCGCGGACCTGCCGCTGGACACCCGCCTGGCCGAGACCGTTGCCCGGGGCCGGGACGAGGTCCGCGCGATCATGGACGGCGTCGATGACCGCCTACTCGTCATTGTGGGCCCCTGCTCCATCCACGATCCCAAGGCCGGCCTCGAATACGCCCGGCGGCTGGTGAGCCAGGCCGAGAAGCACCAGGAAGAACTGCTGATTGTGATGCGGGCCTACTTCGAGAAGCCCCGCACGACGGTGGGCTGGAAGGGCCTGATCAACGACCCTCGGCTCGACGGCAGCCACGACATCGCCGCCGGGCTCCGCGCCGCGCGCCGATTCCTGCAGCAGGTCACCGCACTCGGGCTGCCGGCCGGCACCGAGTTCCTGGAACCGATCAGCCCGCAGTACTTGGCGGACCTCGTCTCCTGGGGCGCCATCGGTGCACGCACCACCGAAAGCCAAATCCACCGCCAGCTGGCGTCCGGGCTGTCCATGCCGATCGGGTTCAAGAACGGGACCGACGGCGGCCTGCAGGTCGCGCTCGACGCGTGTAGCGCCGCCGGGGCGGCCCAGGCCTTCCTTGGCATTGACGGCGGGGGCAGGGCCGCCCTGGTCTCCACCGCCGGCAACCCCGACACGCACATCATCCTGCGGGGCGGACGCAAGGGACCCAACTACTCGGCCCCGGACGTGGAGGCCACCACCGCCAAGCTGGCCGCCAGAGAGCTCAACCCGCGGCTGATCGTCGACGCAAGCCACGCCAACAGCGGCAAGAACCACCACCGGCAGGCCGAAGTGGCCCTCGAAATCGGCGCGCAGCTGGAGAACGGCGGTGCCTCGGCACGTGCCATCGCCGGCGTCATGCTGGAGAGTTTCCTGGTCGGTGGGGCGCAGAACCTCGACGTCGCCGAGCACGCCGCCGGATCCGACGCCCTGGTCTACGGCCAGAGCGTCACGGACGCCTGCATGGACTGGGAAGTCACGGCCTCGGTCCTCGCGCAGTTGGCGTCCGCCGCACGCGTCCGCCGGACCCGGGGATAGGCGGTACGGCTTCCTGGTGGCCTGGTGGACCAGCCCGGGCGGTTCGGCGGCCGACGGTGGACGGCCGCCCGGTGGCCCCGGTGGTGCGGCGGCCGCCCGGTGGCCCCGGTGGTGCGGCGGCCGGCCCGGTGCCTCGGCGATGCGGCTAAACCCGGTGCGGGGCCGGGGGATTCCCGCGCAACTCTTTCACATTGGCACCATGAGCCCCTAGAGTGTCTAACACATGGTTGTTTGATGGCTCAGCATCGGCACACCGCCATGTCGTTCTGATGGGGCTGCCGTTCGCTTGAGTAAAGGAATAGAAATGTCTTCGGAGGCTAACTTCTCCAATGCGCGCTTCTTGACCGTGGCCGAAGTCGCGGATGTGATGCGCGTGTCCAAAATGACCGTGTACAGGCTGGTTCATTCCGGCGAGATGCCGGCTGTCCGTTTTGGGCGCTCCTACCGGGTGCCGGAAGCCGCCGTCGAGCAGTACCTTAAGGGTGCTGTCGTCGACGGAAACGCGGAAACAGCCTGAGCATCCACCGTCTTCTGCGGCCGGAATAAGATCAGCGGGCCCGGAAGGTGCCCGCGGTCGTGGTGTGCCCCCGATAGGCGGTACCCTGTTAAGGAACGTTTTACGTCATTGTAAGAACCTGTCAGTTGTACAGTCTGCTGCTTAGCCCGCGGACCCTTTCCAACAGGCAGGTACTGCATCTAGCCGGTAAGGAACTTTCGTGGGTTCAGTTATTAAGAAGCGTCGCAAGCGTATGGCCAAGAAGAAGCACCGCAAGCTGCTTCGCAAGACGCGCCACCAGCGTCGCAATAAGAAGTAGAGATACTTCGCATTATGTGAATGCCCGTTGCCTTCCCGGCAGCGGGCATTTTCTTTGGTATTTCCGCGCCTAGTTCGGACAGACGACGCGCTTTCGGACAGGCGACGCGGGTTCGGCCCGACGCTACCCGGATCCGCGTAGCGCTGAACCGGAAGCGTAGCGCGGGGCGGGAAGCTTAGCGATGAGCGGGAAGCGCTGGGGAGAAGTCGGGCGAGGGACGCGCTTTCGGACAGGCGACGCGGGTTGGGCCCGACGCTACCCGGATCCGCGTAGCGCTGAGCGGGAAGCGTAGCGCTGGACCGGAACCATAGCGGATGCGTGGTGTGGAACGTCGCGCGGGAGTCAGACCGTCGGGCCGCGAAAGCGGGAGAACCCCCGCCAGAGGCCGTAGATGGCCCCTCCGACGGTCGCGGCCTTGAGCCCCAAGGTGGCCGCGCGGCGTCCGGCGCGGAAATCGTAGACGGGCCAATTGTTGTCTCGGGCATGGCGGCGGAGCCCGGAATCCGGGTTGATGGCCACGGGGTGCCCCACCATGCTCAGCAGCGGGATGTCGTTGCGCGAATCGCTGTACGCCCAGCACCGGGCCAGGTCCAGGCCCTCGGCCTCGGCCATTGCTTGGACGGCCACCGCTTTGGCGGGGCCGTGCAGGATCTCGCCGACCAGCCGGCCGGTGTAGGAGCCGTCGAGGATTTCGCCGACCGTGCCGAGCGCGCCGGTGAGGCCCAGCCTGGTGGAGATCACCGTGGCCACCTCGATCGGCGTCGCGGTCACGAGCCAGACCCTGCGGCCCACCCGGAGGTGCTGCTCGGCCAGCGCCTTGGCTCCCGGCCAGATCCGGGATTCAATCATTTCGTCATAAACCTCTTGGCCGAGGACTTCAATGTCCTCAACGGTGAAGCCGGCGGCCAGGCCCAGGGCGGTGTCGCGGACGGCATGGACGTCATCCAGCTTCTCGCCACGCACCACGAACATGAACTGCTTCCAGGCAATACCAAGCGCCTGCGGAATGGTAAAGGCCCCGCGCTGGTGCATCTTGCGGGCCACGTGGAACAGGCTGGCCCCCCGCATGAGGGTGTTGTCGACGTCGAAGAACGCGGCTTCTCCGTGCTGCGCTGCTGCAACAGGCTGTGCAGCAACCGGCTCGGTGACCACAGCGGCGTACTTCTTTTCGGGCATGCCACGAGTCTAGTCATCACCGGGGCCGGTTCCCGTCGCACGGCCCGCGGCGCCTGCTGCGGAGATGGTCGGCGCTTCGACGCGGGAGCGGCCGCCGGGCTACCGTGGAGCCATGCAAAGGCCCGACGTCGTCCTCATCACCAAAGCTGACTGCCATCTGTGCTCGGCGGCGCGCGCCGCCGTCGACCGCGTCACCCAGGGCCTCGGCATCGGCTGGCGCGAGCAGTCCATAGATGACGACGCCGAGCTGCGCGAACGTTTTGCGGAGGAGATCCCCGTGGTGCTGGTGGACGGCGTCCAGCGGGACTTCTGGAAGATTGACGAGGCCCGGCTGGAGCGCACGCTGCGGCGGGCGCTGGGACAACAGGCCTGAGGCGCGGGCAGGCGCCGGGGACGGCTGCTTTGTTCGCTGAACTGCGGGGGCTCTAGAGTGGAAGTCACAACGCGACTCAATGGAGCAGATAGTGACTTCGCTGGATTCATCCCCTGACGCGATGCCCGGGGGAGCAGGGACTGCCGCCAAGCAGATTCCGCCCGCGGCCGTGGCCCGGCTGACCATTTATCTGCGCGCCCTCACCACCCTGCTTGCCGAAGGCGTTGACCGGGTCTCGTCCGAGTCACTGGCCGAGGCCTCCGGGGTCAGTTCCTCCACCCTCCGCAAAGACCTGTCCTACGTCGGCTCCTACGGGACCCGTGGCGTCGGCTACGAGGTGCAGTACCTCAACCGGCATATTGCTGCGGCGCTGGGCCTGACGCGCGACTGGAAGGTGGCCATCGTCGGTGCCGGCAACCTGGGCAAGGCGCTGGCCCGGTACGGCGGATTCGAATCTCGGGGCTTCGACATTGTGGCGATCTTCGATGCGGACCAGATGGTGGTGGGCAGCGAGGTGGGCTGGTTGCGTGTCAGTGACGCTGCCGACCTCGAGCCGGTGCTGCAGCGGACCGGCGCCAACATGGTGGTGCTGGCCCTGCCGGCCGCCGTGGCGCAGGACGTCTGCGACCGGGTTATTGCCGCCGGGGTGCGGAGCATCCTCAGCTTCGCCCCGGTGATGCTGCAGGTGCCGCCCGGGGTCAACCTGCGCAAGGTGGACATGGCCACCGAACTGCAGATCCTTGCCTATCATGCACAAAGGGCGCAGGACCCGGAGGATGCCGACTAGTCAGTCGGCCCCTCCGGCTCCCGCGCCCGCTGCGCTGGTGCCTGCGGCTCCCGCGCCCGCTGCGCTGGTGCCTGCGGCTTAGTACGGTCCGCCCGGCTGCCCGTAAGGGTTGGCGAACGGCTGCCGCTTGGCAAAGTACGGCGACGTGGCCGGCAGGTACAGCATCACAATGCCTGCGATGCCCAGGAGAACTGCCAGCGTGCTGAGGCTTAGCGGGAAGATGCTGAAGATCGACAGGGCTGCGAAGACCGTCCCCAGGATCCGTGCCCAGTTCTTGCCCTTGCGCACGTTCAAGGCGACGAGGGCGTACAGTCCGGCGCTGATCACCGCGAACACCACGATGCTCCCGACCAGGACGCCTCTGATGTCTTCGAACCGGATGTCAGCGCCGCCTGCGGTCATCTGCTCCTCGAACTGGGCCCGCATCTCGGGGGAGTCGATGGTGCCGATCGCCATCAACAGCGACAGGACCCAGGCCGCGCCCGAAGCGACGATGAGCCAGAAGGCCGTGTTGACGAGCTTGGGCATCCCGGACGTCGCCTGCGGCTGCTCGGAGGGGAACTGGGCGTAGGGGGACTGGCCATACCCGGGCTGTCCGGACTGCGGAGCCTGCTGGTTGTACTGCGGCTGCCCGTACTGCGGCGGGTTCTGGCCGTACTGCGGAGCCTGCTGCCCGTAAGGCGGCGCGGACGGGGCCTGGCCGTACTGGGGCGCGGACGGCGGCGTCTGGCCGTACTGCGGCGCCGACGGCGGCTGCTCACCGTACTGCGGCGCGTTCTGTCCGTACTGGGGCGCGGACGGCGCGTTCTGGCCATACTGCGGCGGGGCCGGCGGCTGCTCGCCGTGCTGGGGTGCGTTCTGTCCGTAGCGGGGGGCCGGCTTTTCGCCCGGTTCCGGAGAGTCCGGGTTCGACGGCGGGACTGGCGGGATGCTCATGGGCGTTCCTTTGCGTGGCGGTCTGGTTCGTATACCGGAAACAGCTTCCTGCCCTGCCCCCAGCATGGTTTACGTCCACCGTACCGCGGGCCGGCGCCCGCGCGGATCATTCCGGAGAGGTATTCTCGCCGGGTGCCTGGGCGCCGGTCAAGGGGCCGGTTCCGCAGGGAGCGGCGGGGGCCCCGACATAGCTTAGGCGCAGGTCAGGCGCAGGTCAGGCGCAGGTCAGGCCCGGCCGCGCAGCGAGGCGAACCACGTCTGGGAGTTGGGTAGCCACATCAGCACGGAGGCGACCAGGCTGATGGTGAAGCTCGGCCAGCTGCCGGCTCCACGGCCGTCGGCCGCGCTGGTGTTGAGGATGGCAAGCAGCAGGGAAATGCCGGCGATGATCGTGAGGGTGAAGCGGGCCCACTCGCGGCCTTCCTTCATCTTCATGGCCAGGATGACCTGTGCCCCCGAAAGGGCCAGTGCCACCAGCACCAGCAGGAGGACGAGGAATCCCAGGCCCGGAACGACGGCCAGGAGCACGAACGCCTTGAAGAGGCCGATGACGCCGCCCAGCAGGCCAAGGAACCCGCTGATCAGCCAGATCCAGTAGGCGACTTTAAGCTCGGTGGGCAGCCAGCTGACCGTGAACAAGCCGGAGAATCCGCCGTGGGGCATCACGTCGTTGAAGTTCCGGGGCCGGTCCGTCGGCATCTCAAAGCGGAATCCGCCAGGTGTTTGGCCCGAAGGTCGACTCGGCTGGTTGCCCGGGAGCTGGTTGCCCGGGAGTTGGTTGCCCGGCGTCTGGTGGCCTGGCTGCTGGGGCTGAGGTACCTCGTTGGGGTTGCTCATGGCTCTCACTGTAGACCGCGAATGTACCGGTACCGAGGGAACTTCGGCGTGTTGCGGAGCATGTCGGGGCGCGTTCGTCCGCGGCCCGTTCACGCTGTGCGGGAGCGCATTTCCGGCGGCGGCGCAGCCTCTCGGGGAACCCCGGATTAAGCACGGCACCCCGCTCTGTCATGCGGACGGAGAGCGGGGTGCCGGCGGTTTGATGCCGCGGCCCGGCCGGATGCCCGGGGACCGGCCGGTCACGCGTTGAGTGACTAGGCTGCGGGAGCGATGAAGGCCAGCTCGAGGTTGACGGCGACCTTGTCGCTGACCAGCACGCCGCCGGCTTCGAGGACCGCGTTCCAGGTCAGGCCGAAGTCCTTGCGGCTGATCGTGGTCTCGGCGGACAGCCCGGCGCGGGTCATGCCGAACGGGTCCACGGCAACGCCGTTGAACTCGGTCTCGAGGGCCACCGGGCGGGTGACACCCTTGATGGTCAGCTCGCCCTGTAGCTCGTAGCGCTCACCCTTGGGGACGATGTTGTGGGAGACGAAGGAGATTTCCGGAAACTTCTCGACGTCGAAGAAGTCTTCGCCGCGGACGTGGCCGTCGCGGTTGGCGTCGCCGGAGTCGAAGCTGGCGGTCTTGATCGTGGCGTTGACCTTGGAGTCGGCCACATTCTCGGCGAGGTCCAGGGTGGCCTCCGCGTCCTTGAACTGACCGCGGACCTTGCTGATGCCCGCGTGGCGGACGGTGAAGGCGATCTCGCTGTGCGAATTGTCGAGGGTCCAGGTGCCGGTGGTGACGTTAGTGGGAAGTGCCATGGTGTTGCTCCTTGAGTCGGGTGGGCCTTGCGGGTGGTCTGATCGTTAGTTGAAGCACTATTTGTTGAAGTCTCAACTAACTGCTTCACCCAGTATAAACATGCATTTGCATCTTTTATTCCATCTCGGGGGAACATTTCTCCAGACTCTTCAGTTCTACTTCGTGTAGAAGATTTCGTCATTGCCCCTGCCCTTTGAGAAACTGGTACACATGCCCCAAGCCACTGTTCATTTGCTCCGCCACGGCGAGGTCTACAATCCCGACGGCGTCCTGTACGGCAGGCTGCCCGAGTTCCATCTCTCCGAGCTTGGCCAGGAGATGGCCCGGCTGCTAGCGGAGCACTTCAGGGCGAGGGCCGCGCAGGGGGCCAACATCGTCCACCTCGTCGCCTCGCCGCTGACCCGCGCCCAGGAAACGGCGCAGCCCATCTCGGCGGCGCTCAACCTCGGGATCACCACCGAGGACCGGATCATCGAGGCCGCCAACTACTTCGAGGGCCTCCACGTCAACAAGGGCGAGATCTTCAGGCCCAAGCACTGGCCCATGCTGCGCAACCCGTTCCGGCCCTCCTGGGGCGAGCCCTACAAGTACCAGGCCGCCCGCGTCATCGCCGCGGTGCAGGACGCCCGGCTGCGCGCCATCGAGCTCGGCGGCGAGGGCGCGGAGGCGATCCTCGTCAGCCACCAGCTGCCCATCTGGGCCACCCGGCTCAGCGCCGAGGGCAGGCCGCTGTGGCATGACCCGCGCAAGCGCGAATGCACCCTCACCTCGGTCACCTCCCTGGTGTTCGACGACGCCGGGAACCTCCTGCGCGTCGAGTACAGCGAGCCTGCTGCCGCCCTTCTCCCCGGTGCCTCCACCACCCCCGGAGCCTGAACATGACCGGAAACAACACCAATTCATCCCCGATGTCCCGCCGCAGCGTCCTGACGGCGGGCGGTGCGGCCCTCGCCGTCGTACTGGGCCTCTCCGGCTGCGCCCAGGAGGACGCGCTGGCACAGCAGGCCAAGGCCGGCGACAACAAGAACTACGTGGCCGGCGACGGTTCGGTGACCGAATTCGCCGCCGCGGACCGCAAGAGCGCCATTGCCATCAAGGGCACGCTGTTTGACGGCACCGCGGTGACGCCCGAGGCCTTCCAGGGCCAGGTGACCGTGCTCAACTTCTGGTTCGCGGCCTGCGCGCCCTGCCGGGTGGAGGCGCCCGAGCTGGAGGCCCTGCACCAGGAGTTCAAGACCCAGGGTGTGCAGTTCTTCGGGGTCAACCTCCGCGACGAGAAGGCCACGGCGGAAGCGTTCGACAAGACCTTTAACCTGACCTACCCGAGCTTCAACGACAAGGACGGGGCCGTGCTGCTGGCCGTGTCCGGGCTGGTTCCCCCGGGGGCCGTGCCCACCACGCTCGTGCTCGACAAGCAGGGACGCGTGGCCTCCCGTGTCCTCGGCGAGATCCAAAGAGGCACCCTCAAGTCCCTCATCGCCGCTGCCGTGGCCGAGTAGCGGACGGACAGGAACCGTGAACAGCCCCTTCGCCGAAGCCATCCTGAGCGGATCGCTGCTGCTTGCCATCCCCGTGGCACTGCTCGCCGGCTTCGTCTCCTTCCTGTCGCCCTGCGTGCTGCCCCTCGTGCCGGGGTACCTGGGCTACGTCACGGGACTGACCGGCGTCGACCTCCAGAAACAGAAGCGCGGCCGCATGCTGGCCGGCATCGGGCTCTTTGTCCTCGGATTCTCAGTGATTTTTGTGCTGCTCGGCGGGGCGTTCGGGCAGCTGGGGACGCTGATCACCGGCTCGCAGAACGCCTGGATCACCCAGGTCCTGGGCCTCCTCGTGATCGTCATGGGCGTCGTGTTCATGGGCGGCTTCGGCTGGCTCCAGCGCGACGCCAAGATCCAGTCGAAGCCGCCGGCCGGGTTGTGGGGCGCGCCGCTGCTGGGCATCACCTTCGGTCTCGGCTGGGCGCCCTGCATCGGCCCGACCTATTCCGCGGTCCAGCTGCTGAGCCTCTCCGGCGGGTCCTCGGCCGCCAAGGGCGCCTTCCTGGCGTTCGTCTACAGCCTGGGCCTGGGCATCCCGTTCCTGC
Source organism: Pseudarthrobacter linnaei (assembly GCF_055412825.1). Classification (NCBI taxonomy): domain Bacteria; kingdom Bacillati; phylum Actinomycetota; class Actinomycetes; order Micrococcales; family Micrococcaceae; genus Pseudarthrobacter; species Pseudarthrobacter linnaei. Next base: position 363,146 of record NZ_JBVAYX010000002.1, on the reverse strand, counting down.
TGATCGCCCTGGCCGTGCGCCGCGGCATCGGCGTGATGTCCTTCTTCCGCACGCACCGGCTCGCCATCCAGCGCATCGGCGGCGGCATCCTGGTGGGGCTGGGCCTGCTGATGGCCAGCGGCGTCTGGGGAACCTGGGTGTCCGAGTTGCAGTACTGGTTCCAAACCGATGTGAAATTGCCGATCTGATGAGCGAGCGCGTGAACGAAGAGAAGAAGTCCCCGGCCCCCGGCACCAAGCCCGGCGGCACGTCCGGTGGCGGGCCGGCCGGGAAACCCGGCACCAAGCCCGGCGGCACGTCCGGTGGCGGGCCGGCCGGGAAACCCGGCACCAAGCCCGGTGGCGGCCCGGTGGCCGCTGCCAAGGCTGAAGCTGTCCTTCCCACGCTCGGGCCGCTGGGCATGCTCCGCTGGGCCTGGACCCAGCTGACCAGCATGCGCACCGCGCTGTTCCTGCTGCTGATGCTGGCGGTCGGCGCGGTTCCCGGTTCGCTGTTCCCGCAGCGGCCCGCGAACCCCTCGATCGTCACGCAGTACATCAAGGACAACCCGGACTACGGCAAAATCCTCGACTCGCTCCAGCTCTACGACGTGTACTCGTCGGCGTGGTTCTCGGCGATCTACATCCTGCTGTTCATCTCGCTGATCGGCTGCGTGGTCCCGCGCGCCATCGCGCACTACAAGGCAATGCGCTCCCAGCCGCCGCGGACGCCCGCGCGGCTGTCCCGGCTGCCCGAATACGGCACCCTCGTGATTCCCGCCGGTGCCGGGATCCCGGCGTCGCACGCTATTGACGACGCCGCCGGGCTGCTGAAGAAGCGCGGCTACCGCGTCGACGTCCGCGACCGCGACGGCGCCAGGCCCTCGATCGGAGCGGAGCGCGGCTTCCTGCGCGAAGTCGGCAACCTGGTTTTCCACACCTCGCTGATCGGGGTGCTCGTCTCGGTCGCGATCGGCGGGCTGTTCGGCTACAGCGGGCAGCGGATCCTCGTGGAGGGCGACACCTTCGTGAACACGCTCGTCGGCTACGACCAGTTCACCCCGGGCACCAACTTCCAAAGCAGCCAGCTGGAGCCGTACTCGGTCCAGCTGGACAAGTTCCAGATCACGTTCGACCGGGAGTCCCAGGGCAAGATCGGCCAGCCCATCGACTTCCAGGCCGACGTCACCACCAGGGAATCCCCCGACGCGCCGGCCCAGAAAGAGGTGCTGAAGGTCAACGAGCCGCTCACCCTCGGCGGCACCAGCATGTACCTCACTGGCAACGGCTACGCCCCGGTCGTCACCATCCGCGACGGCGCCGGCAACATCGCCATGCAGGGGCCGGTCGTGGCCAAGCTGCAGGGCGACAACTACTACTCCTCCGCGGTCATCAAGGTCCCCGACGCCAAACCGGAGCAGCTCGCCTTCGCCGGTTTCTTCCTTCCCACCGCGTTTGTCACCGAGGAAGGCGTGTCTTTCAGCGGCGATCCGGAGCTGTTCAACCCGCAGCTGACCCTGAACTCGTACTACGGCGACCTCGGCCTGGACGACGGAGCCCCGCAGAACGTCTTCGAGCTCGACGTCAAAAAGCTCACGCCGCTCAACGCCCGCAACCTCGACGCCGGCGGCATCACCCTCTCGCCTGGCGCCAGCTACACGCTCCCGGACGGCAAGGGCACCATCAGCTTCGACGGCGTGAAGCGCTACATCGGCGTTGACATCCACCACAATCCTGGCCAGCTCTACGCCCTGATCTTCGCGCTGCTGGCGGTCGCTGGCCTGGTCACCTCGCTGTACGTGAACCGCCGCCGCGTCTGGGTCCGGACCGGCACCCACGCGGACGGCCGCACCATGGTCGAATACGGGCTCCTGGCCCGCGGCGAGGACCACCGGCTGGCCGGCGAGGCCACCGCGATCCGCAGGCTGCTGGCCCACGAGTGGGATCTCGACGACGGCGGCTCCCAGTCGGCTCCCAGCGGGGGAGCGGATAATGACCGGGCGGACACCACGCTGCCCGGTGCCGGTGCCGGTGTTGAGCTGGCCCCCCCGGACCACCCCGCAGCAGACTTCATCCAGACAACAGCAGGCTCTTCCGAGTCAAAGAAGGAACAGTAATGCTCCCCATCAACGAAACCATGGGCCAGTACAGCGAGTTGTTCATGCTCCTCGCCGCAGGCACCTACACGGTGGCGTTCATCGCCTTTGCCTGGGATCTGGCCAAGAGCAGCAAGACCCTGCGCGCGGTGGACCTCAAGGCCGCCGAGCTCTCCGGTGCCGCGGCAGCGCGGGTACCGGTGGCTGCCGGCGTCGGGGCTTCGTCCGGTGCCGGGGCCGTTGACCGCGCCGACGCGGACGTGGCCGGGCCGGTTGGCCGGGCTGAACGCCCGACCTCGTCCGTGGCGGGTTCTTCCGCGGGGAACGCCGCCGGGATCGGCCGGACTGCCGACGGCGGAATGCGCTATTCCGCCGAGCGCCGCGCGCCCGCACGGGTCGCCGTCGCCCTGACAGTACTTGGTGCCGCCATCCACGCGGCCGGCGTCATCACCCGGGCCATGGGTGCGGGCCGGGTGCCGTGGGGGAACATGTACGAGTTCCTCACCACCGGCGCGTTCGTGGCCGTGGCCGTCTTCCTGCTGGTCCTGGTCCGGCGCGACCTGCGCTTCCTTGGCACCTTCGTGGTGGGCCTGGCGATCATCATGCTCGTGGCTGCCTCCGTGGCGTACTGGACGCCGGTGGGGCACCTCGTTCCCGCGCTGCAGAGTTACTGGCTGATCATCCACGTCTCGATCGCCGTGCTGTCCTCGGCGCTGTTCACCCTGACCTTCGCGATGTCCGCGCTGCAGCTGGTCCAGACGCACCGGCAGAAGACCATCGCCGCCGGGGGTGCCGACAAGCTGGGCTTCATGCGCCTCGTGCCGTCCGCGCTGAGCCTCGAAAACCTCTCCTACCGGATCAACGCCATCGCCTTCGTTGGCTGGACCTTCACGCTCATGTTCGGCGCCATCTGGGCCGAGAAGGCCTGGGGCCGTTTCTGGGGCTGGGACACCAAGGAAGTCTGGACCTTCGTGATCTGGGTGGTCTACGCCGGCTACCTGCACGCCCGCGCCACCCGCGGCTGGACCGGAACCCGTGCGGCCTGGCTGTCAATCGTCGGCTACCTCTGCGTGGTCTTCAACTTCACCATCGTGAACCAGTTCTTCAACGGCCTGCACTCCTACTCGGGGCTGTAGGCTCCAGCGCCTCGGAGCGGCGGGGGACGGATGCGTCTTGTCGCGTGCCGGCCCTAGGCGCGGGGCTCGAGGCGCGGAACGGTGTCGTTGATCTGGAACGAGGCCTTGGTACTGGCCGGGGACCCCGGCAAGCTGACGAAGTCCAGCACGCGGAAATCCGCCCGCAGGAAGTCTTTGGTGATCCGTGTATTCACGTAGCCGCGCTGATTGTTGAAGAACCTCAAATGCGGGTTCCACGCCATGATCGGATGGAACGTATCACCCGAACCGTTGCCCCCGGAGGTAACGGACGTGCTGACGAGTTCTGAGCCCACCACCGGCGAGGCAGGGTCCTTGAAATCGATCTTCAGTTCGTTGGCCCAGTGCCGGTGCGCGTCCCCTGTGAGTACGACGGCGTTGCGCACCTTGGCATCCACCCAGCCTTGGGTGATACGCCGGCGCGATGCCGCGTAGCCGTCCCAGCTGTCCGTGGAGACGTCGTCGATACTAGCGGCCTCATTGCGGTCCCGTTCGGCGAAGAAGACCTGCTGGCCCAGGATGTCCCAGCACTGGGTGGAGTTCTTGAATCCTTCCAGGAGCCACTTCTCCTGCAGCGTGCCGGTGATTGTGCGGTTCTTATCCAGCCGCCCTCCGCCGCCGGAGATCTGATCATCCCGGTACTGGCGCGTGTCCATCATATGGAAATTGGCCAGCTGGCCCCACTGGATCATGCGATAGATCTTCATGGCCGACCCGGCCGACCCGGCCGGCACAGAGGACGCGCGCAATGGCATGTTCTCGTAGTAGGCCTTGAATGCCGCGTCGCGGCGCACACGAAAGCGCGCAGCGGTATCGTTCAGCTCGGCCGGACTCCTGCTTTCGGGAACGTCATCCGCATAGTTGTTGTCGACTTCGTGGTCGTCCCAGACCACTAGCCACGGTGCGATCGCATGCGCAGCCTGCAGATCGGCGTCGGACTTGTACTGTGCATGGCGCTGGCGGTAGCCCTCGAGCGTTACCGTCTCCAGCACGTCGCGGCTGCGGACGGCTTCGCGGACATCGGTGCCGCTGCGGTGTTCGTACAGGTAGTCGCCCAGGTGCAGCACCAGGTCAGGGTGGTCTTGGGCAAGGCGCGCGTATGCCGTGAAGTAGCCTTGCTCATAGTTCGCGCAGCTGGCGAAGGCCATCGCGAGCGCCGCCGGAGTCTCATGGCGTGCCGGGCTCGTAAGCGTCCGGCCAGTGGGACTAAGATGACGTCCGCAGCGGAACCGGTAAAAGTACTCGCGTCCCGGCCTAAGTCCTCGCAATTCCACATGTATGGAATGGGCGTTCTCCACATGGGCGTACTCAAGGCCCCGGGCCACCACCTTGCCCATCGCGGCGTCTTCGGCTACCTCCCAGGCTACCGGGATGCTTCGGGATGGCATCCCGCCGAGGCCGTCCTCGGTGAGCGGGTCAAGCGCCAAGCGGGTCCAGAGCACGAAGCCGTCCGGCCACGGTTCGCCTGAGGCAATGCCGAGCATGAACGGGTCGCCCCGGATCGCGGCACCTTCCGCCGTTGAGATGCCGGGCGCAGCTGCCCTGGGCAACGAAACGAGGATGCCGGCACCCAAGCCGGCGGAAAGTAGGACCCTGCGCGAAATACTGTGCGTGGTCAAAGGCATTCCACCACTTCCGAGCTCAGATGCTTCGGCCGATGATCTAGCCATTCTAAGCTCCGGATTCGCGCCTGGCGCAGAGCAGTTCGTCAGTATTTACCATGGTGGCAGCAGGAATACCGCAACGGTAAACCCACCTACGTGACCGGCACTACTTGACCTCGTCGGTGCCCTGCGGGTCGCCGCTGCCGCGGGCGTCGCCGGACTCGGAGTCGTGGGTGCCCGGTGTGCCCTTGCCGTCGGCGGTGTTGCGCTCCTTGGCGTCCAGCTCGTCCTTGAGCTTCTTGAGCCGGTCAGCTTCGGCCTGCCTGCGGCGGCGGAGTTCGAGGTTGCGCAGGAAGTCCGGGTCGTCGTCGGGCGCGATGGGGTGGCTGGGATTGGTGCGCGCCGGGCTGGTCCCGCGCGGCCGGCCAATCAGGAACCACAGGATGGCGCCGACCACCGGAAGGACGATCTGCACCACAATCCAGGCCGGCTTCGAGATGCCTTTGGTCTGGCGAGGATCAGTGCGGATCACGTCGACGAGTCCGTAGACAAACACGACGAGAACGGCGACAACAACCACTACACGGAGCATGTAATCAGTCTAGCGTCCGGGGGAGTGTCCGGCTTCAATTGATCGTTGCTCCGGACGGGAACTCCGAGGGAACCCTCACGGACGATGTCGCAGCCACGCCGAACCCGCCGGAGCGCGGCGAGTAGCTCCGGCGGAGCGCCCGCGGGTGGCTCGGCGGAGGGGCCGGAGAACGGCCCAGGTGGGCCGGGGCAGCCGGCGGCGGCTAAACTTGGAGAGTGGCTTTCCTGAAATACTCCCTGATCCGGCTGGCGCTCTTCGCGCCGTTGTTCGCCCTGTTCGTTTACCTCGAGCTCGGATGGCTGCTGGCTGTCCTTTGCGCGGGGATGATGGCCTTCGCGATCAGCTTCCTCTTCTTCCAGAAGCAGCGCGCCGCCGCCGCCGCCTCGCTCCACCAGCGGTTCTCCGGCAAGGCCAAGCCGCTGCGCAGCGCCGGGGAAGTGGACGACGCCGACGCCGAGGACCGTCTGGTCGACGCGCACCCGGACATCACCGTCAACAAGGACAACCGCCCGAAGGACGCTTAGTTCCCCGGGCCGCCGGCCGACAGGTCGCCGACGCCTGGCGTGCCGTCGGCGAGCGCGTAGCGCTGCAGCACCGCGCCCTCCGGTGAGGCAACGTCCGGCTCGATGAGCCTGAGGTTCGTCGGAACCACCCCGTCGGCGAAGACCTTCTTTCCACCGCCGAGGAGGATCGGATACACCCAGAGCGTGAGCCGGCGGCGGCGACATCAGGACCGAGCAGGGTGGAGTTGGCCCACTCAAGGGCCGGCGTCCGGCGCGAGGCCACATATTTGGGGAGGCGGTTGAACAGCCGCGCGATGTCCCCGTGCGCGTGCGGCCAGTACCCGGCGAAGATGTCGTATGTCCGGCGCCCAAGCAGCAGCGCGTCCATCCCCGCCATGCCGGAGTCGATCTGCCCGCCGGCGACCTCGTCCAGGAACGGCGCCTGCCAGCCTCCAAACGCGAAACCGCCGTCAGCGTCCTCGTTAGCCCCGCCGGGCGCCTGCGTGACGCCGTCGAGGGTGGTGAACAGGTTGATATGGATGAGTCCCATTCCGGGCTCATTCTCTGCCCCCCGTCGTCGTCCCGGCGACGGAATCACTTCGAGGCTGCCACACGAGCGCCGTGCGAAGCAACGTGTACCGCGGCCCCTAGAACCCGCGGCCCCTAGAACCCGTGGCTCAGGACCAGGCCCAGTGAGAACAGCACCGCGTAACCGAGGTTGATCAGCCCCGTCTGCTTGAGCACCGGAATCAGGCTCTTGCGGCGCCGCCCGGAGATCATCAGCCAGGACGGCATCAGGCTGGCAGGGATCAGCAGCAGCACAATAAGCATCCACGGCCGGGTCGGAGCCAGCACAATCGGCAGCAGGATCGCGACGGCGAGCATCAGCACGTAGCTTTCCCGGGCATGCTTGTCGCCGAGCCGCACGGCCAGGGTCTTCTTCCCGGCCTTCCGGTCGGTGGGGATGTCCCGGACGTTGTTGGCCATGAGCAGCGCGCAGGCGATCAGGCCGGTACCGATGGCGCCGATGACGGCCGGGAGGCTGATCTGGCCGGCCTGCGTATAGGTCGTGCCGAGGGTGGCGACCAGGCCGAAGAACACAAAGACGAACAGGTCGCCCAGGCCCATGTAGCCGTAGGGATTTTTCCCGCCCGTGTAGCCCCAGGCCGCGAGGACGCAGCCCAGGCCCACCAGGATCAGCCACCAGGCCTGCGAGAGTATGACCAGGCCCAGTCCGAACACCATCGCCAGCCCGAACGCAGCGAACGCGGCGTACTTGACGTGCTCGGGTTTCGCGGCGCCGGAGCCGACCAGCCGGAGCGGGCCCACCCGGTCCTCGTCGGTGCCGCGGATGCCGTCGGAGTAGTCGTTGGCATAGTTCACGCCGACCTGCAGCAGCAGGGCCACCAGCGCGGCCAGCACGGCATGGAGCGGCAGGAAGGCGTCCAGCTCGTACGCGGCCGCGGTGCCGATCAGGACAGGCGCGATCGCGGCCGGCAGAGTGCGCAGTCGGGCGCCTTGGATCCATTGAGCGGCTGTTGCCACGGTCAGTACCTCGTGTTGGTTTGGCGAAACCGGGAGTGCCCGGACTGTCTATTTTCCCTGATGCAGCTCGGTGAGCCGAACCGTCATCGCCAGGCGGTCCGGTTTCCCGTTCGGCAGCATCAGCAGGTCACCGGCGGCCAGCACGGTTTTCGGGGCCAGCGCGCCCAGTGCGGGCGCCCAGGCAGCGCCGGCGGTGAAGTCCCGGAGGCCGTCCGGCGAGCTGTCGGCCAGCGCCACATAGGCGGCGAGGGCCTGGCCCCACTCCGCAGAGGGGACCCCGGCGACAAAGGCGGCCAGCACGCCGTCGAGCCTTTCCAGCTCCGCCTGCACATGCGCGGCGGAGACCTTCACGCCGCCGGTGATGACGACGTCGTCGGCCCGGCCCAGCACGGTCAGTTTCCCGGTGGAGTCGATGGAGCCGAGGTCGCTGGTGCGGTACCAGCGGACGCCGTCCTCCTCGAAGAAGGCGCCGGCGGTGAGCCCGGGGTCGCCGAGGTAGCCGGCGGCGAGGGTCGCGCCGCCGAGCAGGATCCGGCCGTCCCCCTCCACCCGTGCCAGCACGTCCTCGAGCGGGAAGCCGTTGTACACGCAGCCGCCGCAGGTCTCGGCCGAGCCATAGGTGGTGATCACGCGGGCGCCGGCGTCGCGGGCGGCGGCCAGCAGCTCGGGCGAGGTGGGGCCGCCGCCGAGCAGGATTGCGTTGAAGCGCCGCAGCACGGCCCGCGTTTCGGCCGACGGCGCGTCCAGCAGCCGCTGCAGCTGGGTGGGCACCAGCGAGGTGAAGCGGATCTTGTCCGTGAGCTCCAGGGCCGCGGCGGTAAACGCCTCCGGTGTGAACCCGCCGGAGAGGTCCATGGCCCACGGCCGGGTGCCGGCGAACAGCGAGCGCACCAGGACCTGCACCCCGGCCACATACTGCACGGGCAGCGCGAGCAGCCACTGGCCCTCGCCCTTGAGCGCGAACGCGGTGGCCACGGAGGACGCCGCCAGGGCATCCACGGTGAGGACCGTCGCCTTGGGCGTGCCGGTGGAGCCGGAGGTCCGCACCACGACGGCGGCGTCCTCATAGCCGGGCGTTTCCACGGCGGCGACCACAAGGTTCCCGCCGGCGTCGGCGGACAGCTCGACGGCGGGGCCCTCGCCGTGGAGGGCGTCCGCCAGCGCCTTGAGTGCCGGCTCGATGTTCGGGGGCTGGGAAGTCACTGCTCCGGAAGTCATCGGGCCGCCTTAGAAGTAGTACGGGAAGCTGGACCAGTCCGGATCGCGCTTCTCCAGGAAGGCATCCTTGCCCTCCACGGCCTCATCCGTCATGTACGCCAGCCGGGTGGCTTCGCCGGCGAAGACCTGCTGGCCGGCCAGGCCGTCGTCGGCGAGGTTGAAGGCGAACTTGAGCATCCGCAGGGCCTGCGGGGACTGCCGGGCGATGTCGGCGGCGTATTCCAGCGCCACGTCCTCGAGCCGCTCATGGTCCACGGCCTCGTTCACGGCCCCCATCCGGACCATGTCCTCGGCGGAATATTCGCGGGCCAGGAAGAAGATCTCGCGGGCAGCCTTCTGGCCGATCTGGCGGGCCAGCAGCGCGGAGCCGTAGCCGGCGTCGAAACTGCCCACCGTGGCGTCGGTCTGCTTGAACTTGCCGTGCTGGCGGGAGGCGATGGTCAGGTCCGCGACGACGTGCAGCGAGTGCCCGCCGCCGGCGGCCCAGCCGTTCACGACGGCGATAACCACCTTGGGCATCGTGCGCATGAGCCGCTGGACCTCAAGGATGTGGAGCCGGCCGGCGCGCGCGGGGTCGATAATTTCCTTCGTCTCACCCGCAGTGTCTTGTACTACATACCTGTAGCCGTCGCGGCCGCGGATCCGCTGGTCCCCGCCGGAGCAGAACGAGTGGCCGCCGTCCTTGGCGGAGGGGCCGTTGCCGGTGAGCAGCACGGTGGCCACGTCCGGGCTCATCCGGGCGTGGTCCATGGCGCGGTAGAGCTCGTCCACGGTGCCGGGGCGGAAAGCGTTCCGCACCTCGGGCCGGTTGAAGGCGATGCGGACGGTCGGCAGGTCCCGGCCCACGCCGCCGTCGCCGGACCGCTCCACCTGCCGGTGGTAAGTCATGTCCTGGAAGTCGTCGAAGCCGTTCACTGTGCGCCAGCGGGTGGGGTCAAAGACGTCGGATACCTTGGCGGGGATTTCGTTGCTCACAGTCCGAGTCTAGTAATCGCCTCAGCTGATGCAGAACTCATTGCCTTCCGGGTCCGCCATGGTGTGCCAGGAATGCGGTCCCTGGCGGGCGGTCCAGAGGAAGGTGGCGCCGCGGGCCTCTAGGGCGGCGCGCGCCTGGTCCTTGTCCGCGCCGGCCAGGTTGACGTCCCAGTGGATCCGGTTCTTGATGGTCTTTTCCTCCGGGACCGTCTGGAAGAGGATGCGGCGGGCGGGCGGCTTGGCGTCGAGTTCCTCGGGCGGGCGGATGGCGGCCCCGGCACCCCACACGAGCCGGCCGTGGTGCGTCGTGGTTTCCGCCTCAGTGGCGAAGCCCTGCGCGATCATGGAGCGGATGAAGGACTCGTCCTGCGGCTCCACGGCCCACTCGAGGGTTTCCGCCCACCAGTCGGCGAGGGCATGCGGGTCCCGGCAGTCGACGGCGATCTGGATGTTCAGTGTCATGGAAAGAAACTACGACGTCGGCGCGGCCAGCGGTAGGCCCCCAGCCAACGCGGGGTCACCTAGCGCCCATAAATGGCCCCCGAATGGGCCGTAGCTGACCCCGCGTTGCTTTTGGGTCAGCCCTGCATCTGCTGGAGCTGCTCCATCAGTTCCGGCGGGATGGCGTAGATGAAGATGACCGCCAGCAGGTTCTTGGAGGCGTGGACGAAGTAGACGAACATGACGTTCTTGCCGGTCCAGACGTAGACGAACACCAGCACGGCGCCCATCGCGAGGTAGGGCATCAGCACCGGCAGGCTCAGGTCCTCCTGGCCCACGATGTGCAGGGCAGCGAACAGCACCACGGACAGCGAGCAGCACACCCAGATGTTGACGCGCCGGCTGAGCTTGCCGATCAGCAGGTGCCGGAAGATGTACTCCTCCACGAAAGGGCCCACGATCACCAGCAGCGGCACCATCAGCCAGGCCGGGACCTGCTGCATGAGCGCCTGCAGGCCGGCCTGGTTGGCGGACGTCTGCGGCGCCCCGGTGATGGAGACCAGGATCGCGGTGAGGACCATCATGGCCACGACGGCCAGGGGGACCATCAGCACGGTGAACCAGGGCCTGGTGGCAAGCACCCTGAGGTCCCTGGCGGCGACGCGCCGGACGGCGGCCAGGGCCAGGATGCCGATGACGCCGTAGAAGGCCAGGTTGACGGTGTAGGACGCCACCGCCGGGTTCGGGGACAGCTCAAGCAGCAGCGGGACCAACAGACCCCCGGCCACGGCGAAGAACGCGGCCACGGCCACGTACAGGCCCGCCGTGATGAAATCGAGCCCCGAGAACCGGTAGAGTTCCGGCCGCGGTGCCGGTGGTGTGCGGAGAACAGTGCCCATGCCACCAGCCTAGCGCCGCGGCCGGACTGCCGGGTCCCGTATAATATTCGGTATGCCTAAAATTTTGTTTCGGCCCGCCAAAGTTGTCGGCCGAACACGTCGCCGCCGAGCTGCCGGAGCCGCCGTCGCCGCCGTTCTGCTCGGACTGTCCCTGGCCGCATGCGGGGCTGCCGTCCCGGGGCAGGGACCGGGGTCCGCGGACGACAAGCCCGTCGTGCTGACCACTTTCACCGTGCTGGCCGACGTCGCGCAGAACGTGGCGGGGGACAAGCTGCAGGTCGAATCCATCACCAAGGCCGGCGCCGAAATCCACGGCTACGAGCCCACGCCCGGGGACATCCGCAAGGCGTCCAAAGCCGACCTGATCCTGGACAACGGACTGAACCTGGAAGCCTGGTTCGCCCAGTTCGTCGAGGGCCTGGACGTTCCGCACGCCGTCGTGAGCGAAGGCGTGGAGGTGCTCTCCATCGGTGAGGACTCCTACCAGGGCAAACCGAACCCGCACGCCTGGATGTCCCCGGTCAACGTGCAGATCTACGTGGACAACATGGTGAAGGCGTTCTCGAAGCTGGATCCGGAGAACGCGGCGGCCTTCGAGGCGAACGGCGCGGCGTACAAGGCCCAGCTGCAGTCCGTGCAGGATGAAATGGTGCAGAAGATCGCCGCCGTCCCCGCGCCGCAGCGGGCGCTGGTGACGTGTGAGGGCGCCTTCTCGTACCTGGCGCGCGACGCCGGCCTCCGCGAGGTCTACATCTGGGCCGTCAACGCCGAACAGCAGGCCACCCCGCAGCAGATCACCAAGGCCATCGAATTCGTCAAAGCCAACAAGGTCCCGGCCGTCTTCTGCGAATCCACGGTCTCGGACGCCCCGATGCGCCAGGTGGTCGGGGCAACCGGCGCCACGTTCGGCGGGGTGCTGTACGTGGACTCGCTCTCCGAAACGGACGGCCCCGTGCCCACGTACCTGGACCTGATCCGGCACGATTCCAAGCTCATCACTGAAGGCCTGACGGGAGCGGCATCATGAGCAATCCGGCCATTCTGGTGGAAAACGTCACCGTCCATTACGGGGAGGTCATGGCGCTCGACGCCGCCTCACTCACCGTTGAGGCGGCCCGGATCTGCGGGCTGGTGGGAATGAACGGCTCCGGCAAGTCCACGCTGTTCAAGGCGATCATGGGCATGGTCAAGCCCGACGCCGGCCGCGTCCTGATCAACGGCGAATCACCGGCCAAGGCGCGCAAAAAGGGCGGCATCGGCTACGTCCCGCAGAGCGAGGACGTGGACTGGCAGTTCCCGCTGTCCGTGCGCGACGTGGTGATGATGGGCCGCTACGGGCATCAGGGCTTCACCCGCCGCCCGTCCAGGGCGGACCGCGAGGCCGTCGACCTTGCCCTGGACCGGGTGGAACTCTCCGAGTTCGCCAACCGGCAGATCGGCCAGCTCTCCGGCGGCCAGAAGAAGCGTGCCTTCGTGGCCCGCGGAATCGCCCAGGGTGCCACCATCATGCTCCTGGACGAGCCCTTCGCCGGGGTGGACAAGCGCTCCGAGGCGACGATGACGCGCCTGCTGAAGGAACTCGCCGCGGACGGCTGCACCATTCTCGTCTCAACCCATGACCTGCATGCCCTGCCCCGGCTCTGCGACGAGGCGGTGCTCCTGATGCGCAAGGTCCTGATGCACGGCCCGCCCGAGGTGGTGCTGCAGCCGGAGCACCTGGCCATGGCCTTCGGCCTCGACGTCCTCAACCGGGACGTTACCGGCGGTCCGGACCTTCCCGACGCTTCCGGGCTGCACGACCTTCCGGTGATTCCGGACCCCGGCCTAGCCGCCCCCGGGGTTGCCAAACATCCGGGCAGGAACTGAGCCATGGATCTCGTCGACCTCCTGCTGGAACCGCTGAGCTATGACTTCATGGTCCGTGCCATCGTCACCACGGCGCTCGCGGCCATCGTCTGCGCCGTGCTGAGCTGCTGGCTGGTGCTGATCGGCTGGTCACTGATGGGCGACGCCGTTTCCCACGCCGTGCTGCCCGGGGTGGTGCTCGCCTACATCGTCGGTGCCCCCTTCGCGCTGGGCGCCCTGGTGTTCGCGCTGATCGCGGTGACCCTGATCGGGGTGGTCCGCAACACCAGCCGGGTGAAGGAGGACGCGGCAATAGGCATCGTGTTCACCTCCTTGTTCGCCCTGGGCCTGGTGCTCATCTCCGTCACGCCCAGCCAGACGGACCTCAACCACATCATCTTCGGCAACCTCCTCGGCGTCAGCATCCCGGACCTCATCCAGGTCCTCGTGCTGGGTGTCGTCACCTTCGCCATCCTGGTCCTCAAGCGCCGCGACCTGACCCTCTACGCCTTCGACCCCACGCACGCCCATGCGATCGGGCTGTCCCCGAAGCGCCTCGGGGCCCTGCTGCTGGGCCTGCTGGCGCTGACGTCCGTGGTGGCGCTGCAAACCGTGGGCGTGGTGCTGGTGGTGGCCATGCTCATCATTCCCGGGGCCACGGCGTACCTGCTGACGGACCGGTTCTCCCGCATGCTCGTCATCGCCCCCGTCATTTCCGCGGTGTGCTCCATCGCCGGCATCTACTTCAGCTACTACCTCGACACCGCCTCCGGCGCCATGGTGGTCCTGACGCAGGCGGCCGCGTTCGCCGTCGTCTACCTGTTCAGCCCGCGGCAGGGGCTCATCGGCACCCGGCTGGCGATGGCCCGGCGCCGGAAAGCTGCTGCGCTCGCCGCCTGACGTTGCCCGCCTGGGCGGCGCTAAACGCCGCGCCCCCGCCCGCCCGAGCGGCTGCTCGAGCTACTGCCCTACGGCGGCAGCCGCGTCAGTCTGGCCCCCCGACGGCGGCAGCCGGGTCAGTCTGGGCCTGCGGTGTCATACTTGACGACGCAACCCGCCGCCGGGCAGGCTCGCCATCTACCTCTGCGAGGACTCCTTGACCGAACATCTCCGCCTTACCGGCGTATCCCACGGCTACGGGGACCGCCAGCTGTTTTCCGACGTCGAACTGGCCATCACCGCCGGGGAACACGTGGCAATCGTCGGCGAAAACGGCGCGGGCAAATCTACGCTGCTCCGGATTCTGGCCGGGCTCGAGACCCCGGACGAGGGCACCGCCGTCCGCCGGGGCCGCGTCGGCTATCTTGCCCAGACCCTGGGCCTGCCAGACGCGTTCACCGTGAGCAACGCGATCGACGCCGCGCTGGGATCCCTCCGCGAACTGGAGGCCGAGCTGGACCGTCTGGAGGACGGGCTCGCCGACGCCGAATCGGACGAACTGGAGCGCTACGGCAGCTTGCAGACGCAGTACCAGCTCAGGGAAGGATACGCCGCGGAATCCCGCGTGGAGGCGGCGCTGGACCGGCTGGGCCTGAGCGGGCTGAACCGGACGAGGACACTGGGCTCGCTCTCCGGCGGGGAACAGGAACGCGTGGCCTTGGCCTGCGTGATGGCCGATCCCGCGGACATCCTCCTCCTGGACGAACCCACCAACCACCTTGATGCCAGCGGGACGGCCTGGCTGGAAGCGCGGCTGGCGGCGCACCGCGGCACCGTGGTGGTGGTCTCCCACGACCGTGTCCTGCTGCGCAAAGTCGCTTCCACCGTGATCGAAGTCGACGCCGAACGCCGGACGGTCAACCGCTACGGCAACGGCTACGAAGGCTACCTGCGGGAGAAGGCGGCCGAGCGCCAGCGCTGGGCGCAGCAGTACAGCGGGTGGCTGGACGCGATGGCGGCCGAACGGCTCCAGGCGGACACGGTCGCGGGGAAGATGGGCTACGCCCGCCAGCGCGACAACGACAAAATGGGCTTCGACTTCAAGGCCGGCACCTGGCAGAAGGCCGCCTCCAGCAAGGTCCGCAATGCCCAGGAGCGTCTCCGCAGGCTGGAGGAAAACCCCATCGACCGTCCGCCGGTGCCGCTGAAGCTGGAGACGGACCTGCGCGCGGACGTTGCGGCGGGACCGGCCCTGGAAGCCCGGGGCGTGTCGGTGCCCGGCCGCCTGGAACCGACGGACATCCGGGTGGAGGCGGGCCAGAAAATCCTCATCACCGGCCCCAACGGTGCCGGCAAGTCCACGCTGCTCTCCGTCCTCGCGGGCACGCTGGAACCGGCCCAGGGCACCGTGCTGAGGCACGGCCGGATCGGCTACCTGCAGCAGGAACTGGAGCTCCCGCAGCGCCCGGGGCTGCGTCTCCTGCCGGCTTTCGCCGCGGGCCTGGGCGGCAACATCGATGAGCACGCCGAGGCGCTGCTGCGCCTGGGACTCTTCCGGACCAGCGAATTCCACGTCCCGGTGGGAGGCCTGTCCGCAGGGCAGCAGCGCCGCCTGGCGCTGGCCCGGCTCCTGCTGGGCGGCTACGGGACGATGCTCGTCGATGAGCCCACCAACCACCTGGCGCCCGTCCTGGTGGAACAGCTGGAATCGGCCCTCTCGGACTTCGCCGGGACGCTGGTCATGGTCAGCCACGACCGCGCGCTGGGGGAATGGTTCGACACGTGCGCCCGCGAAATCAGCACCGGGAACCGCACCGGGCACGGCGCCGGGACCTGGCTCCGCTACGCGATGCGGGACGGCGCGCTGGCCTGACGGTGGCCCAGGGCGGACGGCGCCCAGGCCTGACGGCGCGCAGGCCTGACGGCGGCCAGGCCTGACGGCGGCCCAAATTGGCGGCGGGAAAACTGGCAACGTCGTAACTGGCGGGTAGGCCGGGACCTGCCGGACCGAAATCGAACATCATTCGGCGTTCTGGCCTGAATTGCATCATAAATTAGCAATAGTGCCCGCGGGGTGTTGCCCGCGTCACGACAAGGCCGCAAATGCTAGTACGATGGATGAGCCGCGCGAGCTTCGACACTTGTGAGGTTCGGTACACGTTTGGGCGCCCACAAAGGGCTCTAGTCCGAATTTTGTGTACCTGAATCCACGGTTACTCCCCGGCCATACCCCGACCAACAAGGAACAGCTGTGCCATCACCTACCCCCACAGAACTTAAGAGCAGCACGGCGCAACCCGCCGTCGTCGACTCGACCCTCAGCGCCGAGGGCTATGCGAAATCCCTGAGCGGCCGCCAGGTCACCATGATCGCAATGGGCGGCGCCATCGGCGTCGGCCTCTTCATGGGTGCCGGCGGGCGCCTGGCCTCCACCGGCCCCGCGCTCATCTTCTCCTACGCCATTGCCGGCGTCATCGCCTACCTGCTGATGCGCGCACTGGGCGAACTCATCATGTACCGCCAGACCTCGGGCTCCTTCGTCAGCTACGCCGGCGAAATGTTCGGCAAGAAGGGCGCGTATGTGTCCGGCTGGATGTACTTCATCAACTGGGCGATGACCGGCATCGCCGAGCTCATCGCGATCGGTCTGTACTTCCAGTTCTTCTTCCCCAACGTCCCGGTCGAGCTGTCCGCCATCGCGGCGCTGCTGCTGCTCGTGGGCGTGAACCTCATGAGCGTCAAGGCGTTCGGCGAGTTCGAGTTCTGGGCCTCCGTCCTCAAGGTCGGCGCCATTCTCATCTTCCTGGCCGTGGGCACCTTCATGGTGATCACCAACGCAGAGGTCGGCGACGGCAACGCCTCGGTCAATAACCTGTTCGCCGCCGAAGGGGGAATGTTCCCCAAGGGTGCGCTCGTCATGATCCTGGTCCTGAATGCCGTGATCTTCGCCTACAACGGCATTGAGCTCGTCGGCATCACCGCCGGCGAAATGCAGGACCCGGCCAAGGAAGTGCCCAAGGCCATCCGCGCCGTCGTCTTCCGCATCGTCGTGTTCTACGTCGGCTCCGTGACCCTTCTGGCCATGCTGCTGCCCTCGGACCAGTATGTCGCCGGCACCTCGCCGTTCGTCACCGTGTTCGGCCAGATGGGCCTCGGCTGGATGGGCGATGTCATGAACATGATCGTCATCACCGCCGCACTGTCCTCCTGCAACTCGGGCCTGTACTCGATCGGCCGGGTCTTCCGCACCATGGCCAACAATGGGCATGCCCCGCAGTGGCTGACGAAGATGTCCAAGAGCCACGTGCCGTACGCCGCCATCCTGGCCATCGGCGGCGTCTACCTCGTCGGCATCCTCCTCAACATCTGGCTCGGCGGCTCGCACGCCTTCGACCTGGCGCTGAACTCGGCGTCGATCGGCGTGATCTTCACCTGGGGCGCCATCTTCGCCAGCCAGATCGCGCTGCGCAAGACCAAGGGCAAGGTCTCATCCCTGCCCGCGCCGGGCGGCACCCGGGCCAGCTGGGCCGGCCTGATTGCCCTGCTGCTGATCACGGTGCTGATCGGCTTCGACACCATGACCAGCAAGACCGGAGAGGTCTTCCACCTCGGCCTCTGGACCCTGGCGACCATCCCGTTCTTCTCGCTCCTGCTCTGGCTCGGCTGGCAGAAGGTCAAGCACAACGAACCGAAGAACGTACTCTTCAACTAACCGCTGCGGGCAATATCCCAAGCGGACGACAACGGCGGGCCTCCAGTGCGGGGCCCGCCGCTGTTGGTTTAAGGGGGTCCGCGCGAGGCCGCGGTGTCGCTAGACAACGCAGCGCCCATCTGACCTGCGCCAACGCAGCGCCCATCTGACCTGCGCCAACGCAGCGCCCATCTGACCTGCGCCAACGCAGCGCCCATCTGACCCTGCGCCTATCTGACCCTGCGCCCATCTGACCCTGCGCCCATCTGACCCTGCGCCTATCTGACCCTGCGCCTATCTGACCCTGCGCCCATCTGACCCTGCGCCTATCTGACCCTGCGCCCATCTGACGAGGATGGCCGCCAACGGGGTTGGTTTCGCGGCCATTCGCGGCGAATCGGTGGCGCCTTGCCGCCGCCCGGGTGGTTTAGCGGCCATCCGCGGCGAAGGGGCGGCTGGGTCGGGGGATGCAACCGGCGGGACATTTGTCTTCGCCGGGATGGCCCCCGCACCGGCCCTCGCTCGCCGGGTTCGCCGGAAAGCTGCGCAGTCGCCGTAACCTTACGGCGACTGCGCAGCTCTTGGGTGACCCCGGCGGAGGCGCCCAGCCGCCTGCGCCTCCAGCCGCCTGCGCCCCGCTCAGCCCTTGCGGTCCAGCAGCAGGTTGGTGATCCGCAGCGTGCAGAGCCGTGCGTCGGCGGCGTTCCCCGACCCGGCCGCCCCTTCGTGGCGAATGGGCGGCCGGGGAGGTCCCGTCTGGGCCTTGGCCTCGCCAACTCTGCGCCCATATGACGAGGAAGGCCGCCAACGGGGGTGGTTTAGCGGCCATTCGTGGCGAATGGGTGGAGTCGTGCCGCGCCGCCAATAACCCCGCTGTCCCAAAGCACCAAGCCCCGGGCACAAAGAAAGCGGCGGCGGGCATCCCCCAAAGGAATGACCGCCGCCGCGTTTCGTTAGGACTAATCCTTCTTAAAGGCGTCCTTGGTGTTCTCGCCGACCTTCTTGGCGTCTGCGACGACCTGGTCCTTCTGGCCCTCGGCGCGCAACTGGTCGTTGTTCGTGGCGTTGCCAGTGGCTTCCTTGGCCTTGCCGCCGAGGTGCTCTGCTTCGTTCTGAATCTTGTCTCCGATACCCATGGTGCAAACACCTTTCGTTTCCGGTTAATTCAACGTCCCCCCACCATAACACGAAGCATGCTTACTAAATCAAGGGTCTCCACGGGGGCGTCCAAATCAAGGGCGCATCCGGTGCCGCAGGGATGAAATCCGAACCGGAGCCGGGCTAGGCTCGATGCCATGGACCACAAAATCAGCCTGACCCAGCATGTCAACGCCCCGGTGGCCAAGGTCTGGGCGGTCATTTCCGACATTCCCGGTTCGGCCGCAACCCTCTCCGGCATCGAATCGATCCAGATGCTCAGCGACGGCCCCTATGGCGAGGGGACGCGCTGGAAGGAGACCCGCTCCATGATGGGCAAGTCGGAAACCGTGGAGATGTGGGTGTCCCAGGCCGATCCGCCCCGTAGCACCACGGTGAAGGCGCTGCAGGGCGGGGCGGACTACACGACGCGCATGACGCTCGCCGATCGCGACGGCGGCACGGACCTGACCCTGACGTTCGGCGCAGACATGGTCAATCCCTCCCGGATGCACAAGCTGGCGATGGCGGTCTTCGGAAAATTGGGCATGCGCATCACCGGCAAGGCACTCGCCAAGGATCTGGCAGAGATCGCGGCCAAGGCCGAGTCGCTCTAGTGGTCCGGGGCACCCCGTCCAAGGCGCCGAAGGTCACCGCGCCGCGGCTCAGCCCGGTCCGACTGGCGGAGCTTCGGGACGACCCGTCCCCGGATTTCCAGTCCGGGGAGAGGTACGACGGCGTCCGGTACAGCAGGGCTTCGGCCGACGGGCGGGAACTCGCCGGCACCGACTTCGCCGAGTGCGACTTCCAGGGTGTGTCCTTCAACGAGACCCAGCTGCGCGGCGCCACCTTCCGTGACTGCGTCCTGGCGGAGGTATACGCCCCCGTGTTCATGGCGGCCCGGAGCACGCTGCGCGACGTCGAGTTCGGCAACCCCCGCTGGGGTTCCGCGGAACTCTACGAAAGCGGCTGGCAGTCCGTGCGGATTGACGGCGGGAAGCTTGACTACGTGAACCTCCGCGGTTCCAAGCTCACCGACGTGCAGATCAGCGACTGCATCATCGCTGAACTGGACCTGGGTTCCTGCACGGCGACCCGGGTGGCGCTGAAGAACTGCACCATCGGCACCCTCGACGTCGCCGGGGCCAGGCTCAAGGACTTCGACATCCGCGGCACGGACATCCGCACCATCAGCGGGCTGGAAAGCCTCGCCGGCCTCGTGATCGACGAGTACCAGCTCGGCCTGCTCGCCCCGCTAATGGCGAGCCACCTCGGCGTCGTCGTCGCGTAATCCGGCGGGGCTTTGATTGACCCCCTTGCCGCGCCGTGTAATCTTTATAGAACGAACGGTCAGTAAATTGGCGCGGCCGCGGTCGAACGCGGACGCCGCCGCCGGGAGTACTTTCGATGACAGATTCGATAACAGAGACGTTTATCGCGTGAAGGGTGTACCCATGGCATCAGCAGTAGCAGGACCACAGGCATTTCTCGTAGGCGGTGCCCGCACTGCGGTGGGCCGTTACGGCGGGGCACTCTCCGCGGTCCGTCCCGATGACCTGGCCGCCCTGGTGGTCCGCGAGGCTGTGGCCCGGGCCGGACTGGACCCCGACAGTATCGACGAGGTCATCCTCGGCAACGCCAACGGCGCCGGCGAGGAAAATCGCAACGTCGCCCGGATGGCCACCATCCTGGCCGGCCTGCCGCTGCACATCCCCGGCATCACCGTGAACCGGCTCTGCTCCTCCGGCCTGAGCGCCATCATCATGGCCAGCCACATGATCAAGTCGGGAGCCGCGGACATCGTGATCGCCGGCGGCGTGGAATCCATGAGCCGCGCCCCCTGGGTGCAGGAGAAGCCCCGGACTGCCTTCGCCAAGCCCGGCGAAATCTTCGACACCTCCATCGGCTGGCGCTTCGTGAACCCGCTGTTCCAAAAAGGCGAACACTCCCGCGGCGGGAAGATGACCTACTCCATGCCGGAAACGGCCGAGGAAGTCGCCCGCGTGGACGGCATCACCCGCGAGGACGCCGACGCGTTTGCCGTCCGCTCCCACGAACGCTCCCTCGCGGCCATCGCTGCCGGCCGCTTCGCCGACGAGATCGTCCCGGTCACGGTCAGGACCCGCAAGGGCGAAACCGTCGTCGACACCGACGAGGGCCCGCGCGCCGGCACCACGATGGACGTCCTCGCGGCGCTGCGCCCCGTCGTCGCGGGCGGCTCGGTGGTCACGGCCGGCAACTCCTCCACCCTCAACGACGGCGCCTCCGCCATCATCGTCGCCTCCGAGGCCGCCATCGAGCGGCTCGGCCTTACCCCGCGCGCCCGGATCATCGACGGCGCCTCCGCCGGCTGCGAACCCGAAATCATGGGCATCGGCCCCGTCCCGGCCACCCGGAAGGTGCTCGCGCGGACCGGCCTCAGCGTCGGCGACCTCGGCGCCGTCGAACTCAACGAAGCCTTCGCCACCCAGTCGCTCGCGACCATGCGCAGGCTCGGCCTGGACCCCGAGATCGTAAACCGCGACGGCGGCGCGATCTCCCTGGGGCACCCGCTGGGCTCGTCCGGCTCCCGGCTCGCGATCACTCTGCTGGGCCGGATGGAGCGCGAGGACGCCCGGATCGGCCTCGCCACCATGTGCATCGGCGTCGGCCAGGGCACCGCGATGCTGCTGGAGCGGGTGTAGTGGCGGCCGCCGTGACGGGCCTGGACCCGCAGGAGTTCCGCACCCTGCTGATCGACGAGCGCGAGGACCGGCTGGTGGTTCTCCTCAACCGGCCCGAGGTCCGCAACGCCATCGACCAGCAGATGGTCGATGAGCTGCACGCCGTGTGCGCCGCGCTGGAGCAGACCCCGAAGATGCTCATTATCGCCGGCACCGAGGGGGTCTTCGCTTCCGGGGCGGACATCGGGCAGCTGCGCGAACGCCGCCGCGATGATGCACTGCAGGGCATCAACTCCACCATTTTTGTGCGCATCGCGAAGCTTCCCATGCCTGTCATCGCGGCCCTGGACGGGTTCTGCCTGGGCGGCGGCGCCGAGCTGGCGTACGCCGCGGACTTCCGGATCGGCACACCATCGGTGCGGATCGGCAACCCGGAGACCGGCCTGGGCATCCTCGCCGCCGCCGGTGCGAGCTGGCGGCTGAAGGAGCTTGTGGGGGAGCCGGTGGCCAAGGAAATCCTGCTGGCCGGCACCGTTTTGCGCGCCGAGCGGGCCCTCGCCGTCAACCTCATCACCGAGATCCACGAGGCCCCCGAACTGATGGCGGCGGCCCACGCCCTGGCCGACAGGATTGCCGGGCAGGATCCCCTCGCGGTCCGGATCACCAAGTCGGTGTTCCACGCCCCCGCCGAGGCGCACCCGCTGATCGACCAGCTCGCCCAGGGCATCCTCTTCGAATCCCAGGCCAAATTCGACCGCATGCAGGCTTTCCTCGATCGAAAGTCCGAAAAAAAGTCAGCCAAAAAGTCCGAGCAGGATTCAGACCGGAAGAAGAACTGAAGATGAGCAACTCCGTACTTCCCGCGAACCTCCCCGCCACCGTCGGGGTCCTGGGCGGCGGCCGGATGGGCGCCGGCATCGCCCATGCCTTCCTGATCAACGGCGCCAACGTCCTCGTCGTCGAGCGCGACGAGGAATCGGCCGAGGCGGCCCGCGAGCGGGTGGAATCCGCGGCGGCCAAGAGCATCGAGCGCGGCGCCACCGACGGCAACCTGGATGAGATGGTCTCGCGGCTCTCGGTCACGGTCGACTACGACGACTTCAAGGACCGCCAGCTGGTCGTCGAGGCCGTCCCCGAGGACTGGGACCTGAAGGTCGCTTCGCTGCGGGGGATCGAGGAACGGCTCGACGACGGCGCCTACCTCGCCTCCAACACCTCCTCCATCTCGGTCGACGCGCTGGCCCGTGAGCTGCAGCGCCCGCAGAACTTCCTGGGCCTGCACTTCTTCAACCCGGTGCCGGCGTCCACCCTGATCGAGGTCGTCCTCGGCGAGCACACCTCGGAGCCGCTGGCCCAGGCGGCCCGCGGCTGGGTCGAGGCGCTGGGCAAGACCGCCGTCGTCGTCAACGACGCCCCCGGCTTCGCGTCCTCACGGCTGGGCGTCGCGATTGCCCTCGAGGCGATGCGCATGGTGGAAGAGGGCGTGGCGTCCGCGGAGGACATCGACAACGCCATGGTCCTGGGCTACAAACACCCCACCGGACCGCTTCGGACCACAGACATCGTGGGGCTGGATGTCCGCCTCGGCATCGCCGAATACCTTGCCTCCACCCTGGGCGAGCGCTTCGCACCGCCACAGATCCTGCGCGACAAGGTGGCGCGCGGCGAACTCGGGCGCAAGACCGGCAAGGGCTTCTTCGACTGGACGGCCTGAGGCGAGTAGTTAGTTGATGATCCCGACGATGTAGCCGACAAAGAAGAGCATCACTAAAAGCACCACCACGGCGATCATGATGATCCATATGTACTGGGCGAAGCCCCGGTCCTCAGGGATCCGCGGCCCCTGCGGTCCCACCGAGGTGCCCTCCGCCGGTGGTGTTTCACCGGGCGGCACGCCGCCGCCCGGTTCGAGCCCGGTGAGCTTGTTCTCAAGGGGATCCGGATTTTGGGATGTCATGTTTTTCTCCTGTTCCACAGCGCTGCTACAGCGATGCCTGGGAGTCGAGGGCCTTTTTCATTCCGTCCATGGCGGGGCCGGCGAGGGAGTTGAACGCCGGCCGGACAAACGGCTCGGCGACCTTGAGCAAACCCCTGAGCTGGAACTCCGCCGTGTAGTCCACTTTGGAGCCCGTACCGGACGCAGACACCTGGATGGTGTCCACGGAGATGACCGACTTGTTCTCTCCCCGCAGCGTGATCCGGCTTGCCGTCAGTTCGATCACCTCGTAGGTCAGCGCCTGGCGCTTGCCCCGGAATTCGGCCTCTGCGTGGTACCGGTGCCCGAGGGCCACCGGTCCCTCGGAGAGCTTATTCACCACGGGGGTCCCGGGATCCCATTCGGGGGTGTGCTCGAACGCTGACAGGTAGTCGAAGGCCCTGGCGGGGTCAAGGGCGGAGTGGGCGGTGCCGGTTACTGTGATCATGGACCCAGCCTAACCAGCACGCCCGCAACGGCACACCGGTCCGGGGTCCCGGGTATCGCAGAACCCCCCCGCGATCGCTTCCGCCCTAGGATGGTGCGGTGACTTCCCTCGACCGGCCCGCGATCGCCCCCATCACCCTGACCGGCAAAGTCGTCGTCCTTGAGCCGCTGAACCCGGACCACCACGATGGCCTCGTCGAAGCGGCCCGCGACGGCGACCTGTGGAACCTTTGGTACACCAGTGTGCCCGCCCCGGAGCAGATGGCCGCCGAGATTGAGCGGCGGCTGGCGCTGCAGGACAGCGGCTCCATGCTGCCCTTCACTACGCGCCTGATTGACCCCGCCACCGGCGGACCGGGCCGGGTGATCGGCATGACCACCTATATGAACATCGACGCCGCCACGCCCCGAGTGGAGATCGGCTCCACCTGGAACGCGGAGTCGGTGCACGGGAGCGGCAGCAACCCGGACTCGAAGCTGCTGTTGCTGCGGCACGCCTTCGAAACGCTGGGCTGCCCCGCCGTCGAGTTCCGGACCCACTGGCTCAACCACCAGTCCCGCGAGGCGATCGCGCGGCTGGGTGCCAAACAGGACGGCGTGCTTCGCAGCCATACCCGCAGCAGTGACGGCGCGCTGCGGGACACCGTGGTGTTTTCCATCCTGGAACACGAGTGGCCTATGGTCCGCAACGCCCTCCAGTCCAGGCTGGCCAGGCCGCGGTAGCCGCTGCCTGGCCTTCCCTGTTGCGGGCCAGGCGGAGCTAGGGAACCCGTGCCGCCGCCAGGGCCGCGGCGTAACCGTCCCGATAACCGGCTGCGGTGGGGTGGAAGGCGTCAAACGGGCTCGCGCTGCAGTTGATCGTCAGGCTGCAGAGACCCGTCGGCGCCACGATCCACGGACTCGCGGAACCAATTCCGTGGCTGGCGAACTTATCGGCGACGCTGACGTACCCGGCCCTGTTCACCAGGGCCGAGAATGCGATCGTGGCGTTGAGCAGGTCCGCCGCCGAGTTCATCGACCGTGCCGCCTGGGTCTGTTCCGCGGTCAGCCCGGCACTCACGGTGAAGAGCCGGGGATAGCCGGTGAGTACGACCCTGGCGTTCGGGGCCTTGCTCTTGACGATCGTCAGCATCTCCTTGATCTTGCCCGGCAGCGTGCGGAGCTTCACCACCAGAGAGTTGTACAGGGCCGCCTTGCAGGCCGCGGAGCTCGCCGAGGCGGTGCAGGCAACGGCCACCTGGCCCGTGTCGATGTCGTTTCCGCCAACCGTCACCGTGACCACCGTGGCGTTCGCAAGGGCGGGTGCGTAGAGGGTGGCGACGGCGGAGACATCTGCCGTCGTGGCGCCGAAGCAGCCCAGGTTGAGCGTAGCGTCGCGAACTGCCGGATAGGACGCCGCAGTCTGCAGGCAGGTCTCGGGAAGTCCGGCCGGGGAAGCGGTGTATCCGCCGCCGCCGGTGCCGGCCGCGTAGGAGTCGCCCAGGGCGATGTAGACGGGATCCGGGCGTGCGGCGGTGGCAGGCGCGGCGGTGAAACCGGCTACCAGCGCGATGGCGGCGACCGCCGCCGCCAGTCGTCCGGACCAGCGCCCGATTGGCACATTGTTCATGATGAGTCCCCTTGTGAGTCGGCACGGCCGGGAGGGGGCTGCCGGCGCACCGGTCGGTGGCGGCCAGCGGGGCCTCCCGAACACCCTGCTGGCGGGACAGGCTGTGGGAGCATCAGCCCTCCGCTCCGGGCAGCCATGGGGCCACGGTACCCCGCCGCCTCATGGCCGGACACGGTAGGGGCTACCCGTTTCCGGGTGTGGGCAGGAGAACGGGCTACGTTGCTTTCCTGCTGCCGACTACCCGGACTACGTGCTTAGCTGGCAGGGTGGATGAGTTCTTGAAGCGTATGGAATGGGATGGGGCGGTCAACGCCTGGCACGTCGCCGGCAGTGTGTTCCGGATGGGACGCCGCGAGTGGCTCACCGACGCCGGCTGGCAGCAGGCGTACGACGGCGGCATCCGGACGGTGATTGACCTCCGCAACCCGGACGAGATCAGCCGCCGCGAGACGGATCCCCGGGTCAGCGCCGAGATCCTGGCGGCGTTCGACGTCGTGCACGCCCCCACCGAGGACCCGGGCAACAGCGAATTCCGGGCGCTCTGCGTCCCCTACCTGAATGATCCGGCGTCGTACGCGGACAATGCGCGGATCTTCCCCGAGAAGCTCGCCGGGGTCTTCAAAGCGGTGGCGGAGGCACGCGGCGGCGTCGTGATCCACTGCTCGGCGGGCCGGGACCGCAGCGGGATGATCGCGGCCATGCTCCAGGACCTCGCCGGCGCGGGTGAAGAGGCCATTGCCGAGGGCTACGAGCGGGCCGTGCGGGGCATCAACGAACACCACCGGGTGTCGGCGGTCCCGCATCCGCATGAGCGGTACCTGCCCGAGGAGGTTCTCGCGCCGCTGCTCGAAACGCGCAGGGAAAGCCTGCTGCGGTATGTGCGACACGTCAAAACCGGGGAGTTCCTGCGCCGCAACGGGGTGACGGAGCCGGAGGTGACGGCCATTCTGGCTAGGTTGGGGCGCTAGAGTAACCGGGTGAAGACTCCGAAATATCAGCTGACAGTGCGGGCAGTAGCGGCCGCCGCCCTTGCGCTCGCGGGCTCGTTCCACGCGGTTCCCGCGCTGGCCGAAGCCGGGGGACCGGAACCCGTTTCGACAGCTTCGCCGTCAGCTTCGCCGTCAGCCTCGCCGACCTCCCCGCCGATGGCGACCGCCATCCCGGCCGCGCCGGTTGAGCCGGTTGATACGGCGACGGCGGCTGGCGCTCCGGCCGCCGTCGGGCCGGCGCCGGTAGTGGCGCCGGAAATCGGCGACGCCGGACTCGCGGAAGCCGTCCGGCGGGACCTGGGCATGACGCTCGAGGAATTCAACGCCGCCGGCCAGCTGGCCAGGACCGCCGCCGACGCCGTTCCCTCGCTGCGGGGGCTGCCCGGCTACCTGGGGATCAGCCTGCTGGGCGGCAAAATCCTCATCGAAGGCAGCGGCCCCGAGCTGCAGGCCCGGGTGACCGAACTGAACGGGACGGGAACCTCGGCCGTGTTCGTGCTCGTGGCTCCGGCAGCTGAGCGCTCGACTACTCCCTCGACCCCTCCGACGGAGGCTCCTACCGTTGCCCCCTCGTCGGCCGAGCTGGTGGCGTCCAGCACCGAGCAGCTGTTCCAAGCCTATGTCCGCGAGGTCGGGCCGGCCGGACTGCAGGCCGTGGCCTACTCAGGGGGGAAGTTCATTATCCGCACCGGCGGGACGAACCAGGCCGAAGCCGACCCCACCCTGCTCCCGGACCAGCAAGCCGCGCCGGAGCAGCAATCGGCCACGACGCCCGGGCCCGCGGCCACAGCCACGACGCCCAGGAAGATTTCCCCGGCCGACTTCGTGGCCCGCTACGCCAACGTCCAACTGGAGCAGGGCGCCCCGGTCACCACCGAAGCGGACGTTTTCGGCGGTGAGGGAATCGCCATTGACCGGCAGACCATCTGCTCGACCGGATTTGGCGCGTTCAACGCGGCGGGACTTCCGGTCGTTCTGACTGCGGGGCACTGCGCCGGGGACGGCACGGCACGGATCGCAGAGCTTGAACCGCCGACCTCCGCCACGGCCGGCGGGGCAGCGCCCCGGTCCGGCATGCTCGCCCTGCTGGGCAGCTTCGGCTTCAGCCAGTTCGGCGGGCCGCTGAACTCCTGGATGACCGGCACCGAAGACTCCCCCGGCAACGTGGGTACCGACATCGCCGTCATCGAGGCACTCGACAACGGAATCAACCTCCAGCCGGCCGCAACCACCTGGGCCGATCCCGCGAACCCCGGCGCCACCGCCGTGAAGATCATCGGGGTGGTTGCCCCGTTCCAGGGCCAGGAGGTGTGCCGCTCCGGGCGGACCGCGGGCTGGTCCTGCGGTCAGGTGGAGGAAACCGGCATCTACGTGGTGGGCGGACGAACCACCGCAGCCGCGGATCTCCGGGCCTTCCGCGGGTTCCTGTCCACGAACGTCCAGTCCAGCGGGGGAGACTCCGGCGGTCCATGGATCAGCGGCAACTTCGCCGTGGGCACCCATTCGGCCGGCGAGACTTCCGGAGACAACTTCGCCATCGCCACGACCCTAGAGGACGCCCTCACCAAGTTCCCGACCCCCGTGCAGCTCCAGCTGTTCCTGAACAAGCCCGAACTCGCGGCCCCGGAAGACCTGAGCGTTCTGGCGGGCCAGCCCATCACGGGCCGGGTCCCCGCGGCCCCGGCGTCGGCCGTCGCCGCCAACTCACGGGTCCGCGTCACCCTGGACAACCAAACTAACGAGCAAACGGTGGACGTGCCGGTCGACGCCGCCGGGAACTGGGCCTTCCCCGCACCCGAGAGCAACGGCAAGCTGACGTTCACGGCCGAGACGGTGAACGGATTCAGCCGTTCCGGCGCAGTCTCGCTGACGGTCATGGTCACGGACCTCGACGCCCCGGCGATCACCACCCCGGCCGAGGGTGCGGCGCTGAACACCGTCACCAGCATCGACGGGACCGGAACCCCAGGGCTCACGGTGAAACTCACGGGCGACATCACCGGCTCAGCAGTCGTCGCACCCGACGGCCAGTGGACGATCCCCGTCGACCCAGCCGCACCGGGCGGTTTTACGATCCGGGCTGTCCAGACTTCCGCCGGCAAGGTGGACAGCCCCTCCGTCACCCGGACCTTCACCGTTGAAGCCCCGGTCGAGCCCGTTGTGCCGGTTGCCCCGGCAGGGATCGTTGTCCCACCGGCGGCGCCGGCGGCCCCCGCGGAGCGTCTTAGCCCGGTCCTTCCGGCCGTCTCCGGTCAGTTGCCGGATACCGGCGCCGGTCCGCTGCTCCCGACGGCGGGTCTTGCCGGCGGTGCGATTCTGCTGGGTGGCGTCCTCTTGGCCGCCACACGGCGCCGGGCGGTCCGCTAACCACCGCGGTACCGCGTAGTCCGCAAGCTAAGGCCGTCGGATCCTAACAGCCGCCGAACGGTCCGCCAACTACAGCCGCGCGCCGCCGGGCGGCGCCCAGCCACCCGCCGGAGAACTCGGACCCGGAGCCCGTTCCACCGACGGGGTGTTCAGGAACCACGTCTTCAGCGTCACGTCCGGCAGGGCGGCCAGATCCTCCCGGACCTGCCCCCGGAGCGGGAAGGACGACTCGCTGCTATCAGCGTGCAGCAGCATCACCTGCCGTGGGGAGCCGGACAGGCCGGCGTCGCCGAAACCAGCAGCGCACCCCTGGTAAGAGGTGCGCTGTTGGCCGCAGCCGGAGCTCAGTCGTCGTCTCCGCGCCACTTGTCGGAATCGACGACCTGGACGGCCACGCCCAGGGAGTCGTCTTCCAGGCTGCCCCAGGCGTAAACGATGGTGTTCTTGCCCTTCTTGACCTGAATGTCTGCCGGGCCGATCAGGGGCTCGGTGGTGCCGGCGGCCGCAACCGAGGCGGAAACCGTCCCGGCCTTCAGCGTCAGCACCTTCTGCTCAGGATTCTCGAGCCCCTCAATCACCGCGGTGTCGCCGGCGAGGACGTCGACGGCCGGCGCCGCCGCCACGTGCCGGACGGTCAGCTTGCCCTCGCCCTTGGGGCTGGCCGAGGTGTCGTTCTTGAACAGGGTCGCAGTGGGCTCCCCGGAGGCATCCAGATGCGCCACGGCGGTGTAGTTCCGGCCCTCCTTGAGATCGACCTTGACCGGGCCGATCACGGGGTCGTCGGCGCTGGTGGCGTCGGCGGCCGTGATGGCGATCTTGTACCTGCCGTTGTCGAGCTTCAGCGGTCCCGCGAGGTCGCCAGGCTCAAAGTCGTCCAGGGCGAGCTTGCCGTTCACCCAGACATCCACGGTGAGGTCAGGGACGCCATGCAGGACGGACAGGAGGGCATAGTCGCTATAGTGCCTGCCGCCGTCGTGATTCCCGCCGGCCTGGGCGGGGGCAGCGAAAGTGAGCGCCGCCAGCATCGACAGGGCCCCGGCGGCATAAACAGTTTTGCGCATTTCAAACTCCTCGTGAGGCTGCCCGGATCCGGGCGTTGATTTGCAGGGTTCGACTCCCAGGGTGCGCCGGCTAGAGCTGGTAATCCACCGGCGTGGCGATGGTCTCGTGGACGCAGAGGATGTTGTGCTCGGTGTCCATGAACCAGGCGCACTTCTCGGAATCCGTTGTACAAATGTGGTTCTCGGTCTTCAGATCCGGCAGGTCGTAGTCCTGGAACTGGACGCCTTTAGACTCCATCTCCTGGACGGTCCGCTCGATCTCCGAGACTTCAAAACTCAGGGTGGTGTGCTCGGAATGCTTACCATCCCTGACGGGCATCAGCTGCAGCATGGGGCCGCCGTCGGTGCCGAATAGGTCGCTTCCGTCGTCTGCCACTCCACGGTGAGGGAGACCCAGGGCTTCTGCATAGAAGCGGTGGGCGCGCTCGACGTCATCGACCGGCAGGACTGTTGTGGCTTTATTCAATACGAGGGTCATGTCGCCACCTCCTACGTACGAAATTCTACGCCGGGTCGCGGCAGAAAGAGCCTGCCAATCGACGCCGAGGTGAGATTTCGCGCCCATATCCAACGGGACAATGGGCGCGAAATCTTACCTTTGCGGCAACGGCGGAAGAGCCGTCAGTGCAGCAGCGACGCCGGAAGAGGTTGCGGCTATTTCTCCACGAGGGTGAGGACGTCGTAGGTGGCCACGATCTCGTCGTTCTGGTTGGTCAGGACGGCGTCCCAGGCCACCTCTCCGTACTCGTCGGTCTCGCGCGGGGTGATCTTCTTGGCGGTCAGGGTAACCCGGATGGAATCGCCCGCGGCCACCGGAGTGACGAAGCGCAGGCTCTCCAGGCCGTAGTTCGCCAGAACGGGGCCCGGTGCGGGCTCCACGAACAGCCCGGCGCCCCAGGCCAGCAGCAGGTAGCCGTGCGCGACGATGCCCGGGAAGAACGGATTGGCCTCCGCGGCCTCCTGGTTGGTGTGGGCATAGAAGGTGTCGCCGGTGGTGTTGGCGAACTTCGTGATCTCGTCCAGGGTCACTTCGCGCAGCCCGGAGCGGATCGCGTCCCCGATGTGCAGCGTGCTCAGGTGCTTCCGGAACGGGTGCTGGCCCTCGGTCTCGAGCGTGAAGTTGCGGTCGGCCCCGGTGTGCCAGACGCCGGTGACGGCGGTCAGCATGTTCGGTGAGCCCTGGATGGCGGTGCGCTGCATGTGGTGCAGGACGGAGCGGATGCCGCCGAGTTCCTCGCCGCCGCCGGCGCGGCCCGGGCCGCCGTGGACCAGGTGCGGGACCGGTGAGCCGTGGCCGGTGGAGCTGCGGGCGTCCTCGCGGTTGAGCATATGCACGCGGCCGTGGTGCGCGGCGATGCCGGTGACGAGTTCACGGGCGACGTCGGGGTCGTTGGTGCAGACCGAGGCGACGAGCGAGCCGCCACCGCGGGCGGCGAGGCGGACGGCGTCGGCCAGGTCCGTGTAGCCGATCACCGAGGAGACCGGGCCGAAGGCCTCCAGCGAGTGGACCTCGTCGGCTTCCGGATCCGCCCAGCTCAGCAGCACCGGGGACATGAAGGCACCGTCGTCGACGACGCCGACCGTTCCGTCTGCGCTGGTGACCTTCGGCGAATCGAGCGTGCCGTAGGCGAGTTCGCCGCCGGCGTCGAGCATGGACTGGACGGCGGCGCGCACATCGGCGAGCTGCTCCAGGGACGCCAGGGCGCCCATGTTGACGCCCTCGGCGCGCGGGTCACCAAGGACGATGCGCTGCTGGATCCGCTCCCCGACGGCGGTGATGACGTTCTGCACCAGCTCCTGCGGCACGATGGCCCGGCGGATGGAGGTGCACTTCTGGCCGGCCTTGGCGGTCATCTCGGTGACGAGGGACTTGATGAAGGCGTCGAATTCCGGGGTGCCCTTGACGGCGTCCGGACCCAGGATCGAGGCGTTCAGGGAATCGGTTTCCGAGGTGAAGCGGACCCCGCCCTTGACCACATTGACGTGGGACTTGAGCGTGTTGGCGGTGGTCGCGGAGCCGGTGAAGGCCACGATATCGCGGTAGTCGAGGTGGTCCAACATGGTGCGGACCGAACCGGAAATCAGCTGCAGCGACCCCTTGGGCAGGATGCCGGATTCGATGATCGCCCTGACCACGGCGGCGGTGACGTAGCCGGTGGGGGTGGCCGGCTTGACGATCGTGGGCACGCCGGCGATGAACGCGGGTGCCAGCTTCTCGAGCATGCCCCACACGGGGAAGTTGAAGGCGTTGATCTGCACGGCGACGCCGGGAATACGGGTGTAGATGTGCTCGCCGGCGAAGGAACCGTCCTTGGACAGCACCTCCATGGGCCCGTCCACGATCACCTGGGCGTTGGGGAGTTCGCGCCGGCCCTTGGAGCCGAAGGTGAAGAGCACGCCGATGCCGCCGTCGATGTCGACCATCGAGTCGATCTTGGTGGCGCCGGTCTGCGCGGAGAGCGCGTAGAACTCCTCGCGGCGGCCGTTCAGGTACTGCGCAAGCTCCTTGAGCTTGAGCGCGCGCTGGTGGAAGGTCAGTTTGCCGAGTTCCGCCTGGCCGGTGGTGCGTCCGTAGTCCACGACGGCGGCGAGGTCGAGTCCCGCGGTGCTCACCCTGGCGAGGAGTTCGCCCGTGCTGGCATCAAGGACGGACGCGGCACCGGCTGCGGCGCCGGCGTCGGGGGTCCACCAGGAATCCCGGATGAAGCTGGGAACGATCTCGACAGTGTCTACTGTGGGTTCCGGAGCAGTTGCAGTGGTGGTCATCGTTGACGGGTCCTTCCAACAGGGGCAAGATCAACACGGCCAGCATTACTGACCGTCCGTTCGGTAATATGTCTACAGTACATGAATGAGGCCTGCCGCACACTAGCTGCGGCGGCACTGACCCCGCCGGGACCCCTGGATTTCCGGCCACAGAGGAGACGTTATGACGCCCGAGCCCCGCAGTACCGAGCTCTGGAAGATCACCCTCGGCGAACTCGACGAGAAAATGG
Source organism: Pseudarthrobacter linnaei (assembly GCF_055412825.1). Taxonomy (NCBI): domain Bacteria; kingdom Bacillati; phylum Actinomycetota; class Actinomycetes; order Micrococcales; family Micrococcaceae; genus Pseudarthrobacter; species Pseudarthrobacter linnaei. The sequence continues at coordinate 330,482 of NZ_JBVAYX010000002.1, read as the reverse complement.
GCGTGAAGATCGTTGAGGAATCAGTCGAACGGGTCGTCGCCACCATGCCGGTGGAGGGAAACCGGCAGTCTTTCGGGCTGCTGCACGGCGGAGCCTCGCTGGCGGTCGGGGAAGCCGTGGGCTCCTGGGCCGCGGTCATCCACGCCAGCACCCTGGGCAAGACCGCCGTCGGCGTGGACGTCTCCGCCACCCACCACAAATCCGCCCGCGAGGGGCTCATCACGATCACCGCGACCCCGATCCACCTCGGCGGCACAGTCACCACCCACGAGGTGCTGATCAGCAACGCCGCCGGCGAACGGCTCTGCACGCTGCGGATCACCAACCTGCTGCTGGACCGCAGGGGCTGAGTCGCAGCTCCCCTGGGGGCGAAACCGCCGGGGTCGCCCAGGGGCCGGGGACGCCAGCGGTTTCGGCAGGACGCACCCGGCGCCGGCGTCGCCCAGAGCTGCGATGGCGGGGCTCCGGAGGGCGAAACCTCCGGGGTCGCCCAAGAGCTGCCCAGTCGCCGTCCGGCTACGGCGACTGGGCAGCTTTCCGGCGAACCCGGTGAGCAGGGAGGCTGCTGGGCTGGCGTAGGTTCCTGGGTGCACCTGGGCGTGCTGCTGGGGGTCCCTGGGGGCGCCATGGACGGACAGCACCGAGCCGTCCGTCGTCCGGGGGCGCATTGACACGGACACGCCGGGCTTCTTGGCCGGAATCCGCCCCGCGGCCTTCAAAGTTGCCCCGGCCGACCGGAGCCTGACCACGACTCGCCCCTAACCATGGCCACCCCGCCCTGGAAAGCGGACACCGGACGCCTCACGCAGACAAGAAAGTGGCCTGCAGCCGTCAAAGAGCCCCCGGCCGCTGGGGCGGGACCACGGCGTCACCGGCCGCGGCTGGAGCACGCCGTCGACCGTCAGGTCCACCCGCTCGTTGAAGAAGCTGATGAGCCCGTGGATCTGGGCGGCGTCGCGGTACCTCCGGTCGTAGCTCCACGCGAGGTTCCTGCCCTGCCCGGAATCCGGGTAGCTCCAGTAGCTGGCCAGGCCCTTGTATGGGCAGACCGTCCGCTTCGGGCTCTCCTCCAGCAGGTCCAGCCGCACATCCGCCGGCGGGATGTAGTACCGCACCGGGAGCAGTGTCTCGTAGAGCAGCTGTGCGCCGTTTGTGCTGGCCAGCGCCACGCCGTCGAGCGCCACCTGCACGTCCACGGACGACGCGCGGATATCGACGCGGTGGAACGGATCACGGGGGTGGCCGATGATCTCCTCGTCGTCCTCAAGCCAGTCGAACGCCGCGAAATCCAAGATCACATACCCGGCCAGGTCGGGGTCCTCGGGACGGAAGGCGGCCCGGGGAGCCGTCGCCGCTGCCGTCACGACGTCGAGCTCCCCGCCGGCGGCAGTGTGATTCCCAAACGACGTTGAGGGGTCCAGCGACGTCGGGGCCGCGCCGTGCCGCAGGGCGAAGGGGTGCTCCTCGACCGAGGCCGCCGGCAGTGCCGGTGATGTGAGCTCGGCCAACAGTTCTCGCTCCGGTACCGCATAGATGGGGGTTATTCGCCGCGGTTCCCAGATCAGATAGGCCCGATGCGTGTCGACGACGGCGGCCCCGTCGAGGCTAGCGCGGACCCTTTTGGCCGTGGGTTCGTACCGCAACTGGGGGAAGGCGCCGATGAGCACCGTGGAAAGTCTCGTGGCCATGCCCCCAGCGTGGCCCGGAGGTCATGCGCCGTCAATGGGGGCGGACCCGACCAGGTTGGTTGCCGTGACGCGGGCGGAGCCGTCGCCGGATGGTCGGCCGCACGGGGGCACTGTGACACGGACACTCCGGTGTACGAGGGCGAAACCCGTGCCGATGCCCTCTACGAGCCCCCGGACCCACATGCGGAGGCCCTCTACGAGCCCCCGGACCGCACATGCCGCCGGACCCGGGGCGTCGCGAGGTGGCGAGGAGGGGCGGGCGTCATGAGGCCGCCCGGGCCTACTGCGGGACGTGGAGGCCGTGGAAGGCCATGGTGATGACGTCGTCGGCCAGTTTTTCGGGGGAGAGGGAGCCTCCGGGTTTGTACCACTCGACGATGGAGTTGATCGTGCCGAAGAGCAGCCGGGTCACGGTGCGGGGGTCGATGTCCTGGCGGAGCGAGCCCTCGTCGCGGGCGGCGGAAATCAGGGCAGCGACCTTGTGGTCGAAGGCGCGACGGCGTTCCATCGCGTCGCGTTCGATCTCGGTGTTGCCGCGCAGGCGCAGCAGCAGGGTGACGAACGGAAGCCGCTCCACCAGCACCGAGATGGTCTCGCGGAGGACGAACTCCAGCCGGGCCTCGGCGGTGCCGGTCCGGGCCTGCGGCTGGTCCAGGATGGCCTCGAGGCCGCCCAGGGCGTGGTCCAGCGCGAGCTTCAGGAGGTCGCCCTTGGACGGCACGTGGTGGTAGATGGCGGACTTCGAGATGCCCAGGTTTTCAGCGAGGATACCCATGGACGTGGCGTCGTAGCCGTGGCGGTTGAAGACGTCCACAGCGATCACCAGGACCGACTGCTGGTCATAACCGGGGCGGCCGCGTTTGGTGGTGGTTGCTGTTGTGGGCATAGTCGCTAGTTTCTCACGATCAGGAGATCAGTCAGCCCGCCGGGAGGCCCGGGTGGGCCGGCCGGCGGGCTGAACGTCATATGGTCAGGCCTTGGGACGCATGTCGTAGATCCGGCGGAGCTTGCCGTTGGACCGCTCCAGGGAGCCGGGCTCGACGACGTCGACGGCGCAGGAGGAGCCGACGTGGATCTTGATCTGCTGCATCAGGACCTTGGCCGCGGCCGCGCCGCCCTCGACCGTGACGGTGTCGCGGCGTTCAATCTTGACGGTCATCTGGTCCATCCGATGGCCCTCGGGCCGGGTGAGTTCCAGCTGGAAGTGCGGGCTGAGCTCGGGGATCCGCAGTGCGATCTCCTCAATCTGTGAGGGGAACAGGTTCACGCCGCGCAGGATGATCATGTCGTCGCTGCGGCCGGTGATGCGGCCCATGCGGCGGTGCGCGGGGCGCGCGGTGCCGGGCAGCAGCCGGGTGAGGTCCTTGGTGCGGTACCGGATGATCGGCAGCGCTTCCTTCGTGAGGGAGGTGAAGACCAGCTCGCCGTGTTCGCCGTCGCCCAGGACCACGGAGGGGTCGAAGGCGTCGATGATTTCGGGGCGGAAGTGGTCCTCCCAGATGTGGCTGCCGTCCTGGGTTTCCACGGCCTCGCCGGCAACGCCCGGGCCCATGACCTCGGAGAGCCCGTAGATGTCGCAGGCCTTGATGTTCATGGTCACTTCGAGCTCGTGGCGCATTTCCTCGGTCCACGGCTCGGCACCCAGCACGGCGTACTTGAGCGAGGTGGAGGCCGGGTCGATGCCCTGTTTCATCATGGCGTCGGCGATGGTCAGCAGGTAGGTCGGGGTGGCCAGGATCGCGTCGGGCTTGAAGTCCTGGATGAGCGTGATCTGGCGTTCGGTCTGGCCGCCCGAGATCGGGATGACCGTGCAGCCGAGGGCCTCGGCGCCGGCGTGGGCGCCCATGCCGCCGGTGAACAGGCCGTAGCCGTAGGCGTTGTGGACCTTCATTCCGGGGCGGACGCCGGACGCGCGCAGCGACCGTGCCACGAGCTTGGCCCAGTCGGCAAGGTCCTTCTTGGTGTAGCCGACGACGGTGGCGCGGCCGGTGGTGCCGGAGCTCGCGTGGATGCGGGCCACCTCGTGCTGCGGGACGGCGAACATGCCGAAGGGGTACTCCAAGCGGAGGTCTTCCTTGGTGGTGAAGGGGAACTTGCCCAGGTCGGAGAGCTCGTGGAGGTCCGTGGGGTGGACGCCGGCTTCGTCGAACTTGCGCTTGTACAGGGGAACACGGTCGTAGGCGTAGGCCACGGTGTGCTGGAGCCGGCTGAGCTGCAAGGCCTCAAGCTCGTCGCGGGAGATGGTTTCTTCGCGGTCCAGGACTGCATCACTGGTGGGTGCGACGGTTTCTTGGGTCATCTGGGGTTCCTGCTTCTATTTCTTGGAGATGGTGCGGCTGCGGCCGCGGAACTCGGCGACGAGTTCGCCCGGGAGGATGTCGGTGGGGAGTTCGCCCGGGACCGTGGTGGCCGGGACCGTGACGGCTGGTGAGGACGCTGTGACCGGTGCGGTGCCCGCGACCGGATCGGCGGCGTAGATCTGGATGTCGTAGAGGCCGCTGCGTCCGGTGCTGGCGCGGCGGTTGGCGACGGCGGTCAGCACCTGGCCGCGGAACGCGGGCTTGAGGAAGTTGATATCAACGCCGGACGCCACCGTGATGTTGCCTTCCTCGGCCGGGTCCGGGCTGGCCGGGTTGCAGGCCAGTGCGAAGGCGGTGTCGCCGAAGGCGAAGATCATTCCGCCGTGGGCCATACCGAAGCCGTTCAGCATTTCCTGCCGGAGCGGCATGCGGATCGTCGCATGTCCGTCGTCCAGCGCCACAACTTCGATGCCCATCCACTCCGAGGCGTAGTCGTCTTTAAGGATGGGATGGGTGTCACCGGAAACCGTCAATCCAGCCATGCGTCATTGCCTCCAGCTTTATTTACCGAATGTTCATTAGGTAATCCCATTATGGCGCCCGCTGTCAAGAGCGGGCGGGCGCATGAAGCTCAAGGCGGACCCGGCGAGGCGTGCGGAAGACGCCCGGAAGCGCCCGGAAAACCAGCTGCGAACTACAAGGTAGGCGGTCCGGCACGCGGTCCGGCACGCGGCCCGGCACGCGGTCCGGCACGCGGTCCGGCAACCGGCCCGGCACGCGGTCCGGCACGCGGTCCGGCAGCCGCTCAGGCTGAGCCGGAAGGCGCGGTCAGTCCCGTTCGAATGCGGGCCCACCAGGCTGTGCCGCCGACGTCCCGGAGCTCAATGCGCAGCGTTTCCACGAGTTCCTCCGCTCTGACCACCCAATCACTGGGTCCCCCCACACCGGCTGGCGGGCAGCAGAGGGGGTAAGCGGCCAAAGTCCCGCGGTCAGCCTGCGGGCGCCGCATGGAGAAACGGCAGCAACAAGTGAAAGTATGGAGGGACCGAGCACCACCACGGCACAACCTAAGGGCGAACCATGGCCAAAGGAATCTACGTCAGCGCGACCACGCCGGGCTCCGGGAAGTCGCTCATAGCCCTCGGGCTGGCGGACACCCTGCACCGGCACGCGGACCGCATCGGCTTCTTCAAACCTGTGGTCAACGGCCACGACGCCGCGTCGGACCCTATGGTGGCGCTGATGAAGTCCCGGTTCAACCTCGACGACGCACGCTGCCGCGGCGGCCTGACCTTCCCCGAGGTCCGCAGCCTGCTCGCGGAGGGCAAGCGCGAGGAGATCGACACCCGCTGCGTGGAGATTTTCGCCGAGATGGCCCGGCACTGCGACGTCGTGATCGTGGAGGGGACCGATCTGACCGGCCAGGATGCCGCCGTCGAGTTCGACCTCAATGCCCGGCTGGCCAACAACCTCGCCGCCCCGGTCGTCGCCGTCGTCGGCGCCAAGGGCCGCACCGTCGCCGAGACCGTCGACGCCGTCGAGGTGGCCCGCAAGGAACTCGTCGCCGAGCGGTGCACGCTGCTGGCCATCATGGTCAACCGCGCCGACCCGGAGGACCTCGAGGCCATCGCCGCCGCGGTCCGTCCGGGCACCTCCGGCCGTCCGGTTTACGTCCTGCCCGAGCTCGAGGAGATCGCCCGGCCCACCACCGGCGAGGTCGCGGCCGCCATGGGGATCGGCCAGGTGGCCGGCCTCGCGGACCTGGAACGCGACGTCCGCTCGGTGAAGGTGGCGGCCATGAGCGTCGCCAACTTCCTGCACGTGCTCGACGACGGCGCGCTGGTAATCGTGCCCGGTGACCGCGCCGACGTGCTCGTCGCCTGCCTGGCGTCCTCGTTCTCGCCGGAGTTCCCGGTGCCCTCAGCCCTGATCCTCACCGGCGGCCTGGCCCCGGACGCCACCATCTACTCCCTGCTGGCGCAGGCCCCGTTCCCGATCTTCGCCGCCCCCGACGACACCTACGTGACCGCCAAACGGGTCTCCGAGGTCCGCAGTGAGATCTGGTCCGGGCACCGCCGCAAGGTCGCCTCCGCCCTGGGTCTGTGGGCCCGGCGGGTCGACGAGGCGGAGCTGCTGGAGCGGCTGCACCTGCCGCGGCTGGAGCGGATGACGCCGCTGCGCTTCCTGCACGACCTGATCGAGCGGGCCCGTTCCGAGCGCCGCCACATCGTGCTGCCGGAGGGCACGGATGTCCGCATCCTGCGTGCCGCGGAAATCCTGCACCGCCGCGACGTCTGCGAATTGACCCTGCTGGGCCGCGAATCCGAGGTCCGCGAGCTCGCCTCCACCCAGGGCATCGACCTGTCCGGCATCCACATCATCGACCCGGCCACCTCGGAGCTGCGCCAGGGGTTCGCGGAGAAATACGCGGAGCTGCGGGCGCACAAGGGCGTGGACCTTGCCAAGGCCCTCGAGGTCATGCTGGATGGGAGCTACTTCGGCACCATGATGGTCCAGCTGGGAGTGGTGGACGGGATGGTCTCGGGCGCCGCCCACACCACCGCGCACACCATCCGGCCGGCGCTGGAGTTCGTCAAGACACGCGACGGCGTCAAGATTGTCTCGTCCGTGTTCCTGATGCTGATGCCGGACCGGGTTCTGGTCTACGGCGACTGCGCCGTGAACCCGGAGCCCAACGTGCAGCAGCTCGCGGACATCGCGGTGGCCTCGGCGGAAACCGCGGCCCAGTTCGGTGTGGATCCGCGGGTGGCCATGCTGTCCTACTCCACCGGCGGCTCGGGCGCCGGGGAAGCCGTGGACGCGGTCCGCCAGGCCACCGAGCTCGTGCGGTCACGCCGCCCGGACCTCGCCGTGGAAGGGCCCATCCAGTACGACGCCGCCGTCGACGCCGCCATCGCCGAGTCGAAGATGCCGGGGTCGTCCGTGGCCGGGCAGGCGACGGTCTTCATCTTTCCGGACCTCAACACCGGCAACAACACCTACAAGGCGGTCCAGCAGTCCTCCGGGGCGGTCGCCGTCGGGCCGGTGCTGCAGGGCCTGCGCAAGCCGGTCAACGACCTTTCGCGCGGCTGCACCGTGGAGGACATCGTCAACACGGTGGCCATCACCGCCATCCAGGCGCAGTCCGCGGAGGCCGCCGCCGATCCGGCCCCCGCGGCCGCCCATGCCTAGCCGGCGGTACTTCGGTCGGCGGGATCCGGGTCAGCTGTTCCACGGGTCAGCTGTTCCGGTCGGCTGTTTCTGTCAGCTGTTCTCCGGTCAGCTGTTCGCCGGCTCCACCGGGCTGTCGGGATCTTCCTGCTCCGCGGGCTCGTCGGCCAGTCCCGACGGCGTGAGATCCAGGTCCTCCAGGTTTTCCGGGGCCTCGGGGGCTTCTCCGGTCTCGGCGGCTTTGAGGTCCCCGGTGTCGTCCAGGGCCGGGTTCGCGCCCTCGACGCCGGTCGGATCCGCCTTGCCGGACCCGCTGGTCGGCTCCGCGCCCTCCGGCCCGGTGCCCTCCGGCGTGGTCTCTGGCTGCGTGGTCTCGTTAGTCATGGAAATCCCTTCGTGAGTGGTCCAGTTGCTCCGCCGACTCTAGGCGCCCGCCGCGGCTTACGCAACGAATCGGCGCCCCCGCCACTCCGGCAAAAAATAGTCCGGCAATTTATAGTGGGTCCCACGGAGCGCTCCGCCAGGTTCATCCGTGTTGCCCGTCCCGGCGCGCCCTTCGTGGTCAGCGCAGAAGCCAAGGCGTAGGAGGCCCCATGCTCGTGCTCGTTATCAACTCAGGCTCGTCCTCGCTCAAGTACCAGGTCCGCGACGTCGAAGCCGGCAGTGTGCTGGCCGAGGGGCTGGTCGAGAAGATCGGCATGGGCGCCGGCGGCGAGGGTGACGGCGAGATCGAGGGCCCGCGCGACCACGCCGAGGCACTCGAACAGGTGGACGCCGAGATCCACGCGGCCCTGGGTGGCCGGGTGCTCGACGCCGTCGGGCACCGGGTGGTGCACGGCGGGGAGCGCTTCTCCGAACCGGTCCTGGTCAACAACGAGATCACCCGCGCCATCGAGCGGCTCAACCCGCTGGCGCCGCTGCACAACCCGGCGAACGTGCTCGGCATCCGCGCGATCTCCAAGAAGTGGCCGGAGATGCCGCAGGTCGCCGTGTTCGACACCGCCTTCCACCGCACCCTGCCAGAGCACGCCTGGCGCTACGCGGTGCCGGAGGAGCTCTACGCCAACCACGGTATCCGCCGTTACGGCTTCCACGGCACCTCGCATGAATACGTCGCGCACCGGGCGGCGGCGCTGCTGGATGTCCCGCTGGAGGAGTTCGACGCCGTCATCGCCCACCTGGGTAACGGGGCCTCGGTCACGGCGATCCGCGGCGGTGCGTCCGTGGACACCTCGATGGGCTTCACCCCGCTGGAGGGCCTCGTGATGGGCACCCGTTCCGGGGACCTCGACCCGTCCATCCTCGTCTTCCTCGGCCGGGCCGGCTGGTCCCCGGAGGACCTCGACGCCCTGCTTAACCGCCAGTCCGGACTCAAGGCCCTGGCCGGCAACAACGACATGCGCTCCGTGGTGGAAGCCGCGGAGGCCGGCGACGCCCGGGCCGCCATGGCGCTCGCCGTCGCCTCCTACCGGCTCGCGAAGTACATCGGCGGCTATCACGTGGCCGTCGGAGGCGCGAAGGCCCTGGTCTTCACCGCCGGGATCGGGGAGAACTCGCACCAGTTCCGCGCCCTCGTGGCGGAGCGGCTGGGCGCCCTGGGCGTGCTGCTCGACGACGGCCTGAACCGTCAGCGCTCCAAGGAGCCCCGCGTGATCTCCACGGCGTCCTCGGCCATCCCGGTGCTCGTGGTCCCCACCGACGAGGAGCGCGCAATCGCCGAGGCCACGGCCGCCGTCGTCACCCACCCAGCATCGGTTGCTCCGTAACGGCCCTTTTGGGGGCTCATAACGGCATTTGTGGAGCAGTCGATGGTCTGCCCACCCATCGGTTGCTCCGTAACGGCCGTGTTGGGGCTCATAACGGCATTTGTGGAGCAGTCGATGGTAGCCCCCTCATCGGTTGCTCCGTAACTGCCCTGTGGGGGGGGGTCATCAAGGGGACGCCGGGTCCAGGGCCTCTCGGTCTGTGCGCTTGCAACCAGACACCGAATTCACCGAAGGACGGTGCGAGGTGAACTTAAACCTGCCGTAGTCAGTCGGCACTCCGGCCGCCGTCGAGATGTCTCCGCAACCCGCGTCGGTACCGTCAGGGGACGGGTTTCAAGTCCGCCGTGACGACAATGTTGGTTCCCTGGAGGTCGGCGGTGTAGCAGCTGACCAGGATCAGCCGGCCGGGGACCCTGATCCAGATGGGACTGTCCCGGAGCGTGTATTTGTTTTCTGTGGTCACCGTCTTGACGGTGTAGGTTGCCGGTCCGGCCGCTGTAGTGACGGTGAGCTGATCCCCCGGCTGTGCCTGGCTGCTGAGATGGTTAAAGGCTGAGTCGCGGCCCTCCCAGCTGTGGCCGATGAGGTACGTCGTGTCCGTGGAACCGGGGCTGCCGTAGGGCGTGAGCCAGTACGCGTCCGTGGTCAGCGGGGGAACGATTGTCGCCTGCGGTCCCAGGTCCTGGGGTGTCAGGGGGAGCACGTCCTGGTCCATGCCGATGACCGGATAGGTGATGTGCAGCGGCGGGGATCCTTGCGAAGGTTTGGCGCTCGGCGGAGACTCGGCAGGTGCAAGAGCTGTCGTCACGATGCCGGGTTCCGCTGCAGGAAGCGGCGAGGCCGGCCCTGCCGTGAGGACGACCGCGGCGGCCACCGCGGCCGCTAGCAGGGCCAACCCGGATATTATTCCGGTGCGTGGCCGGCAGCGGGCGGAAGCTGGGGCGGGCGCACCTTCGGTGACTGTCTCGTCCTTCACCGGAAGATGCGCCTGCCGCCGACTTGGGTGCCCCAAACAGTTGTCGCCGACCCGGGGTTACCGGTTCCGTCCGAACAGGCGCCTTCCACCAGCCAACATCCAGACCCCGATCAGGCCGGTCGCCGCAGCCGCTGCGCCGAGAACCGTCCCCGCGTTTGCGGACGTGGCTTCCACCGCAGTGTCAATATTCACACCACGATCAGCTTCCGTGTCCGCATCTGTGTCTGTATCAGTATTGGTGCCCGCGCCGGTGCCTGTGTCCGTGCCGGTGCCTAAGTCCGTGCCCGTCCCCGTGCCCGCGCCGGTGCCCGTGCCGGTGCCCGTGCCTGTGTCCGTGCCGGTGCCGGTGCCCGTGCCGGTGCCCGTGCTGGTCCCCGTGCCCGTGCTGGTCCCCGTGCCGGTGCCCGTGCTGGTCCCCGTGCCGGTGCCCGTGCTGGTGCCGGTGCCGGTGCCGGTGGCAGTGCCGGTTCGGGTCCCGGTGCCCGAAGCCGGGCCTGCGCCGGTCCCTGTGCCCGAACCCGGGCCTGCGTTTCCGGTGGGCGACGGCGATGCTGTGGGAGTTGTGGAAGGGGTCGGCGATGCTGTCACAGCCGGGGACGACGATGCTGATGCTGAGGGGGTTGTTGAGGCCGAGGGCGACGCTGTGGCGCAGCCCGGGGCCGTGAAGACGTTTGTATCCAGCGACACCTGCCCGTTCCGGGCCAGTGCCCTGCCCTGGACCGTTGTGCCGGTGGTCGCCGTGATCGAGGTCAGGGCCAGTATGTTGCCGTTGAACGTTGACGCCGTGCCCAGGGTGGCGGAGCTGCCGACCTGCCAGTAGATATTGCAGGCCTGGGCGCTGTTGGTCAGGACGATGCTGCTTGCCGTGGCGGTCGTCAGGGTTGAGGCGACCTGGAAGATGAACACCGAGTTCGGGTTTCCCTGTCCGTTCAGGGTCAGCGCGCCGCTGACGGAGAGCGGGCCGGAGGATTTGTAGACGCCCGGGGTCAGGGTTTTCCCGACCAGGTCACCGGCGACACTGGCGGTCATGGCCCGGCCTGCTGCGTCGTCGTAAGCGGTGGTCAGGTCGGACTGGGCTTGGAGGGCGTGCGCGTCGGCCGCGTGGGTGGCTCCGGCGACGAGACCCGGCTCAAAGCCCGTGATCGCGCTTCCGGGGTTCACCCCGAGGTCTCCGGCCAACGTTGTCGGCCCGGTGTTGGTGACCGTTGTTCCGCCCAGGACGGAGTAGGAAGCAGCCGTCCCCAGCCCCACCGGGGCGTCAGCGGCGTAGGCCGGAGACAACCCCACGGCTGCCCACGTCAGCAGGACCGTTGTTCCCAGGGCGGCCCCCGTTGCAACCCGGGGTCCTGCTCGATGGCCTCGCGCTCGGGATCCGCTACCGGATTGGATCTGAATGTGGCTGTGCCCAGGGGAGATCGAAAGCATCGTGGAATCCTTGCTGCTCGGCGGCCCGGCCAACCGCGAGGGTCCCGTAGCTTTGCGTCCCGGGTTCGCACCCGGTTTGCCCTTATCGACGAGCGGACGCTCAATCTGTCGCAACCCTAACAGCAGTAAGTATGCTTCTATTGGCATTTTGGCCGGATTTCCACAAATTGAAATTCATGTCGCCAGAGGCGTCCTGAAGCCCCAACTAATGCAGCTTGCGCCGTAGGAACAGCGATCCGGGATATGGCCGTGCCGGCGCCTTCCCGGTTGGTCAGGCCGCCGGACCCGAACGGAATAGCCATCACACGCATCGGTTGCTCCGTAACTGCCCTTTTGGGGGCTCAAAAGGGCGCTTATGGAGCAGTCGATGGGTAGCGTTGGGGGCATGACGGAACCCAAGCCCCTCCCGCTGCCGCTCCGGACCGGACGGCTGGTGCTTCGGCGCTTCGTGGCCGGGGACCTGGACGCGTATTACGCGTGCCATTCGCTGCCCGAGACCGCCCGGTTCCTCCCTGGGGAGGCGAAGAGCTACACCAAGTCCATGGAGTCCGTGGTCAAGTACGCCAACTTCGTCTTCGAAAAAGAGGGGGATTGGATCTGCCTGGCCATCGAGGCCGCGGATTCGCCCGGCCTGCTCGGCGAGGTGGTGCTGAAGTGGCTGCCGGGTTGCGGTCAGGCCGAGATCGGCTGGAGCCTCGCCCCGGAAGCCCGCGGCAAGGGCATCGCGACGGAAGCCGCCGAAGCCCTGCTGAGTCTGGGCTTCGAGGAACTCCACTTCCACCGGATCGACGCCAAGCTCGATGCGCTGAACACGGCATCGGCGGCGCTGTGCGAACGCCTAGGCATGCGGCTGGAATCCACCCAGGTGGACAAGTGGCACTACAAGGGTCAGTGGGCCACGGAAGTGCTCTACGCCATGCTCGAGCACGAATGGAAGGCCCGGCACCCCGCGTCCGACAACCGCGCTGAGGGCTCACCCAGTTGACGCAAATGGCCGCTATGTGAGGTCCCATAGCGGCCATTTGCGTCGAGCGGGTGCAGGAACGCGTCAGTAGCTGGCGGGGGTGTCGCCGCCGTCGCTGTCGCCGTCGTCCGGCCGGATGAACGCCGCGGCGAGTGCCTCGGAGCCGCGGGCCAGCAACGCCACATCGGCGCCCACCAGCACAAACGAGGCGCCGGAGGCCAGGTAGCGGTGCGCGGTGGCGGGGTTGAAGGCGTTCACTCCGGCGGGTTTGCCGGCCGCCCTCGCAACGGCCAGGCAGTGCTCGACGGCGGCGCGCACCCGGGGATGTTCCTGCTGGCCCAGCAGCCCCATGGAGGCCGCGAGGTCGGAGGGCCCGAGGAAGATGCCGTCCACGCCGTCGACGGCGAGGATCCCGTCCACCGCGTCGACAGCGGCCGTGGACTCGATCTGGACTGTGACGCTGATGGTCTCGGAGGCCGTGGCAAGGTAGTCCGGGACCCGGTTCCAGCGTGCGGCGCGCGCCAGGGCGGAACCGACGCCGCGCACGCCGTGCGGAGGGTAACGGGTGGCGCCCACGGCGGCCTCCGCCTCGGCCACCGAATTCACCATGGGGATCAGCAGGTTCTGCACCCCCAGGTCCAGGTACTGCTTGATCACCACGGTGTCGTTCACCGGCGGCCGCACCAAAACATGGACCGGGTAGCCGTGGATCGCCTGCAGCTGGGCGAGGATGGACTCGAGTCCGTTGGGGCTGTGTTCGGCGTCCACCAGCAGCCAGTCCAGGCCGGAGCCGGCGCAGAGCTCGGCCACCAGGGGGCTGCCGGAACAGACCCACATCCCAACCAGCGGGCGGCCGGCATCGCCGGTTTGGTTGCGCAGTGCGCCCCGGAAAGAAGGTTCTACTCGAAGCGGCATGTGACAACTCCCAAGGGTCCGTAGTCGGCGTGGACGGTATCGCCCTTGTACACCCAGAGGGGCCGGGTGAAGGAGCCGGCGAGGATGATGTCGCCGGCCTTCATGCCGTCCCCGTGGGCGGCGATCTTGTTGGCCAGCCAGTGCACCCCGTTGGCGGGGTGGTCCAGGACGCCGGCGGCGACGCCGGTTTCCTCCACGGTCTGGTTCTTGTAGAGGATGGCCGAGACCCAGCGCAGGTCCACGGCATCCGGGCGGACCGGGTTCCCGCCGATCACCATGGCCCCCATCGCGGCATTGTCCGAGATGGTGTCCACGATGGTCCGGCCCTCCATTTCGATGCGGGAGTCCAGGATTTCCAGGGCCGGAATGACGTAGTCCGTGGCGTTCAGGACATCGAAGATGGTGCAGCCCGGACCGGACAGGTCCTTCTTCAGCACGAACGCCAGCTCCACCTCCACTCGGGGATGGCTGTACTGGTCCCACGCCACCGAGCAGCCCGTCTCCAGCACCATGTCATCGAAGATGGCGCCGTAGTCCGGCTCGGTGATGCCAGTGGCGGCCTGCATCGCCTTGGAGGTGAGGCCGATCTTGCGGCCCACCAGCTTCCGCCCGGCGTCCTCGTTGCGGCGCCGCCACAGCTGCTGGACGGCATAGGAGTCCTCGACTGTCATCCCCGGATAGCGGGCGGTCAGCAGCGGGACCGGAGTCCGGCTCCGGCCGGCCTCCAGCAGCTCATCGGCGATGGCCTCAATCGTCATGGCATCCAGCATGGCTAGAGCTGCGTCCCGAGCTTGAAGCCCTCGGCTGCGCTTTCGGCGTCCTTGCGGGTGTAGGAGAACCCGTCGGCGCCGACGGTCACGGCCAGCTCGGAGGCGTCGGTGCGGACGACGACGGGCTGCGGGTTGCCGTCGAGGTCCAGGACCAGGGAGGCTTCGGTGTACCAGGACGGGACCACGGGGTTGCCCCACCAGTCGCGGCGCTGGTTGTCGTGGACGTCCCAGGTGATGGTGGGGTTGTCCGGGTCGCCGGTGTAGTAGTCCTGGGTGTAGATCTCCACGCGGTGGCCGTCCGGATCCAGGATGTAGAGGTAGAAGGCGTTGGACACGCCATGCCGGCCGGGGCCGCGTTCGATCCGGTCCGAAATGCGCAGCGCGCCCATCTTGTCGCAGATCTGGATGATGTTGTGCTTCTCATGGGTGGCGAACGCGACGTGGTGCATCCGCGGGCCATTGCCGCCGGTCAGGGCGGTGTCGTGCACGGTCTGCTTGCGGTGCATCCAGACCGCGTAGCTGACGCCGTCGGAATCCTGGATGTCCTCCGAGACCCGGAAGCCGAGGTCCTCCAGGTATTTCCGGCCGCGCGGCACGTCCGGGGTGACCTGGTTGAAGTGGTCCAGCCGGACCAGTTCGCCGGCGGAGTAGAGGTCGTAGCGCTGGGTGAGGCGTTCGACGTGCTCCACGTCGTAGAAGAACTCGTAGGGGAAGCCCAGCGGGTCCTCCACGCGGACGGAGTCGCCGATGCCCTTGGTGAAACCGTCCTTGCGGCGTTCGGTGCGGCAGCCGAGTTCCTTGTAATAGGCCTCGGCGGCGTCCACCTCGGCAGGGGACTTCACCCGGTAGGCGAAGGCGGCAACCGCCGCAATCGGTCCCTTGCGCAGCACCAGGTTGTGGTGGATGAACTCCTCCAGGGAGCGCAGGTAGATGTTGTTCTCGTCCTCCTCGGTGACGTGCAGGCCAAGGAGGTCAACGTAGAACTCGCGGGACTTGGCGAGGTCGGTGACCACGATCTCCATGTAGGCGCAGCGGACGATGTCCGGCGCGGGGACCGAGGGCTTGGGGATGACGTTGCTCATGGTGTTCTCTCTTCGTTGAGGGGCGGTGGTTGATGCACGACGACGGCGGGCCGGCTTGGGCGGCTGCGTCGCCTAGGCGCCGGACTTGGGGGTGTCGCCGAATTTAGGGGTGTGCACGGTGCCGAGGGTGATGTGGACGGCCTGCTGGTCGGTGTAGAAGTCGATGGAACGGTATCCGCCCTCGTGGCCGAGCCCGGAGGACTTGACCCCGCCGAAGGGGGTGCGGAGGTCCCGGACGTTGTGGCTGTTCAGCCAGACCATCCCGGCCTCGACATTTTGCGAGAAGTTGTGCGCCCGGGTGAGGTTCTGGGTCCAGATGTACGCGGCGAGCCCGTACTTCGTGTTGTTCGCCAGGGCGAGGGCTTCTTCGTCGCTGTCGAACGGGGTGATCGCGACGACGGGACCGAAGATCTCCTCCTGGAAGATCCGCGCATCCGGGGCGACGTCGGCGAAGACGGTCGGCGCGATGTAGTTGCCCTCCGGGAGGTGCTCCGGGCGGCCGCCGCCGGCCAGCAGCCGGCCCTCGGACTTGCCGATCTCCACGTAGCGGGCCACCTTGGCATAGTGTTCCGGGTGGACCAGGGCGCCCACCTCGGTCTTCGGGTCATGCGGGTCACCGACCACGATGTTCTTCGCCCGGGCGGCGTACTTCTCGCAGAACTCCTCGTAGACGGCGCGCTCCACCAGGATCCGGGACCCGGCGGTGCAGCGCTCGCCGTTGAGCGAGAAGACCCCGAACAGGGCCGAGTCGATCGCGGCGTCGAGGTCGGCGTCGGCGAACACGACGCACGGTGACTTGCCGCCGAGCTCCATGGACAGGCCCTTGAGGTTCTCCGCGGCGTTGCGGAAGATCGTCTGCCCGGTGGTCGTTTCGCCGGTGAAGGAGATCAGCGGCACGTCCGGGTGTTTGACCAGGGCGTCGCCTGCTTCCTCGCCCAGGCCGTTGACCAGGTTGAACACCCCGTCGGGCAGGCCGGCGTCCTTGAAGATCTGCGCCCAGAGCGAGGCCGAGAGCGGCGTGAACTCGGCCGGTTTGAGGACCACGGTGTTGCCGGTGGCCAGCGCGGGCGCCAGCTTCCAGGACTCCAGCATGAACGGGGTGTTCCACGGCGTGATGAGGCCGGCGACGCCGATCGGCTTGCGGTTCACGTAGTTGATCTGCGCGCCGGGGACCTTCATGGCGTCGTCGAACTGCGCCACAATCAGGTCCGCGAAGAACCGGAAGTTCTCCGCCGCCCGGAGGGCCTGGCCCTTGGCCTGGGTGATCGGCAGGCCGGTGTCGAAAGTCTCCAGCTCGGCGAGGCGCGACTCCTGCGCCTCGACGGCATCGGCGATCTTGTTCAGGATCCGGGCGCGTTCCCGCGGTTTCATCTTCGGCCACGGGCCGGTGGTGAAGGCCTTGCGGGCAGCGGCGACGGCGAGGTCGATGTCCTCTTTCTGGCCCGCGGCGGCCGTGGCGTAATTGGTGTTGGACACCGGGTCCAGGACATCGAAGGTCCTGCCGCTGACGGAATCAACGAATTCGCCGTCGATGTAGTGCTGGATGTGGGTGGTCAGGTCCTGCGGGACGTAGTGGGTGGCGGTCTCAGGGGCTGTGAACGTCATTGTTTTCCTTACTGAACTGATAGTGCAGCGCTGATCACTCCAACTGGTGCAGCGCTAATTACTGCAACGCGGGGTCACTTACGGCCCATGCGGGGGTCTTTAGTGGGCGCTAACTGACCCCGCGTTGCTTTGGGCGAGGTAGGCGTCCAGGGTGGCGGAGCGGTGCAGGCGGGCGGCTTTTTCGATCAGGTCGGCGTCGGCGGCCGACTCGATGAGCCGGAGCAGGGCCTCGTGTTCGTCCACCGATTCGTGGGCGCGGCGGGGGACAAAGCGGAACGTGGAGGACCGCAGCGACGCCAGCCGGTTCCAGCCCCGGTGGACCAGGTCCAGGATGTGCGGGTTGGGGCAGTGTTCGAACAGGATGCTGTGGAAATCCTGATTCAGCCGGGTGAACCGCACGGGGTCGAAGTGCTCCAGGCATTCGCGCATCTCGGCGTTCAGGGCCCGGGCCCGGGCGACGTCGGCCGGCCCGATCAGGGGAGCTGACAGGGCCGTGGCGGCGCCCTCGACGATGCTGAGGGTCTGCATCGTGTAGAGGTACTCGGTGGGATCGATCCCGGCGACGGTGGCTCCGACATTCCGCTCGAACTTCACCAGGCCCTCGGCCTCGAGCCGGCGGATGGCTTCGCGGACCGGCACCACACTGACGCCCAGGTCCTCGGCGATCTTGGCCAGCACCAGCCGGTAGCCGGGGGAGTAGTTCCCGTCCACGATCCGGGCCTTGACGGCCGTGTAGGCCTGCTCGGACTTGCTGGCGGTGTGCGTGCGGAGGTGGGTGCCCGCGGCGCTGACGGTGTCATTCATTGGCTTTGCCGGCTTCCCAGTTCACGTACCGGGCACGCCAGTCAGCGTTCAAGGGGTAGAGGCCGTCCACGCTGTGGCCCTGCTGCACCATCTCGGTGATGAAGGCCTCCTCGCGTTCCTGGGCGATGGAATCGTCCGCGAGTTCCGCGGCCAGCGCCGGCGGGATCACCAGGATGCCGTCCGCGTCGGCAACAATGATGTCTCCGGGCTGCACGGTGGTGCCGCCGCAGGCGATCGTGATATCTGTGTCCCAGGGGATGTGCCGGCGGCCCAGCACGGCGGGGTGCGGGTTGGCGTAATAGGTGGGGATGTCCATCGCGGCCACGGCGGAGAAGTCACGGACACCGCCGTCGGTGATGATGGCCGCGGCGCCGCGGACCTGGGCGCGGAGGGCCAGGATGTCGCCGATGGTGCCCGTGCCCTTTTCGCCGCGCGCCTCCATCACCAGGATCTCGCCCTCGTTGACCGAATCGATGGCCTTCTTCTGGGCGTTGAAGCCGCCGCCGTGGGTCTTGAAGAGGTCCTCGCGGTTGGGGACATAGCGAAGGGTCCGGGCCAGGCCCACGATCCGCTTCTCCGGACGGGTGGAGGTGAGGCCGTCGATGCTGACGTTGTTCAGCCCGCGCTTGCGCAGCTGGGAGGACAGGGTGGCCGTGCAGACGCTTTCCAGCTTGGTCTTAAGCTCCGGGGTCAGGACAGGCGCGACGGCGGCGGCCGGCGCCTCCGCCGAGGGGGCATGCTCAGCCGCTGGAAGCCCGGCCGCCGTGCGGGAACCGTAGGCCTCCTCGCGCTGCAGGTCATCGGTCCTGGGCTGCGCTCCGAACTCACCGAACGCCGTCGTACCGTCTGCCACCAGGGTGACCAGCCGGCCCGTTGTGGGGCCGCCGGTGGTGGGGCCGCCGGTGGTGGGGCCGCCGGTGGTTAGGCCGCCGGTAGTGGGGCCGCCGGTAGTGGGGCCACCCGCCGTCGTAGTCTCAGCGCCGACGACAGTGCTGACCTCAACCTCGACGACGTCGCCCGGCTTGGCCACCGACGCGCCGGCGGGGGTGCCGGTCAGGATGATGTCGCCCTCCTCGAGGGTGAGCAGCTGGGACAGGTCGGCGACCAGGCGGGCGAAGGGGAAGAACAGGTCCCCGGTGGCGTCGTCCTGGACCAGTTCGCCGTTGTGCCAGGTGCGGATCCGCAGGCCGGCGGGGTCCACGCCGTCCGCGGCGATCAGTCCCGGGCCCACGGGGGTGAAGCCGTCACCGCCCTTGGACCGGAGGTTGGAGCCCTTGTCGGCCCAGCGCAGGTCGTAGACGCCGAGGTCGTTGCTGGCCGTGACCCACTCGACGTGGCTCCAGGCGTCCTCGATGCCTACGCGGCGGGCGGGCTTGCCGATGATCAGCGCGATTTCGCCTTCGTAGCCGAGGAGCTCGCAGCCGGCCGGGCGCTCCACGGTCGAGCCGCTGAGGGCAAGCGACGAGGAGGGCTTCAGGAAGTACGACGGCTGCTCGGGGGTGCGGCCGCGCTGGGCCGCCCGGCTGGGGTAGTTGATGTGCACCGCGATGACCTTGCGGGCCGCTGCCAGGGTGTGGTCGGTGACCTGTTCCAAGAATGACTCCTCATCGAGTACGAAATCGTATACGAAAACTATTGCCCAGGAACCGCGGATCGTCAACCCTTCGGTTCCGGCGGACTCGACGGCCGCTTGTAACCCACGTCATATCTGCGTACAGTTTTGGGCAGACAGAAATTCTATTATTGAACGTCATGTTCTATTATCGAACACGCAGCGTCGGTGCCGGCCCGCCTCCCGGCGAAGTGCCACCCCGCGCAGTGCCCACAACGAAGTGAGGAAAGCCCGTGCAGTTCCACCACCACGGTTACGTATCCGGTGACCCGCGAGTCCAGCCCGCCGCCGGCGTCGGTATCGACCGGCCCACAAACCTTCCCGACGATGTCGACGTGCTCATTGTCGGCACCGGCCCCGCGGGCATCGTCACCGCCGCGCAGCTGTCCCAGTTCCCGGGCATCACCACCCGAATCGTGGAGCGCCGCGGCGGTCGCCTGCCCATCGGCCAGGCCGACGGCATCCAGGCCCGGAGCGTCGAGACCTTCCAGGCCTTCGGCTTCGCCGAGCGGATCATCGCCGAGGCGTACCGCATCACCGAGATGGCCTTCTGGAAGCCGGACCCCGCCGACCCGTCCAAAATCGTCCGCGCCGCCCGCGCCAAGGACGACACCACAGGAATCAGCGAGTTCCCGCACCTCATCGTCAACCAGGCCCGCGTTCTGGATTACTTCGCGGAGTTCATGGCCAACGCGCCCACCCGCATGGAACCGGACTACGGCTTGGAGTTCCGGAGCCTGGAGGTCGACGACGGCGCGGAGTACCCTGTCACCGTCACCCTCCTGCACACCGCCGGACCCGACGCCGGCCGGGAGCGCACCGTGCGGGCGAAGTACGTGGTCGGCGCGGACGGCGCCAAAAGCAAAGTCCGGGACTCGATCGGCTGCACCCTCGCGGGCGACCAGGCCAACCACGCCTGGGGCGTCATGGACGTCCTCGCCGTCACCGACTTCCCGGACATCCGCACCAAGTGCGCCATCCAGTCCGGTACCGGTGGCAGCATCCTGCTGATCCCGCGCGAGGGCGGCCACCTCTTCAGGATGTACGTCGATCTCGGCGAGGTCGACAAGGAGGACAAGGGCGCCGTGCGCAGCACCACTATCGAGCAGATCATCGCCCAGGCGAACGAGATCCTGCACCCCTACACGCTCGAGGTCCGCAATGTTGCCTGGCACAGCGTGTACGAGGTCGCGCACCGCCTCACCGACCGGTTCGACGACGTCCTGCCGGAGCAGCAGGGCACCCGCACGCCGCGCGTGTTCATTACCGGCGACGCGTGCCACACGCACAGCGCCAAGGCCGGCCAGGGCATGAACGTGTCCATGCAGGACGGCCTGAACCTGGGCTGGAAGCTCGGGCACGTGCTGGAGGGCCGCAGCCCGGAGAGCCTGCTGTCCACGTATTCGGCCGAGCGCCAGGTCATCGCGAAGAACCTCATCGACTTCGACAAGGAGTGGTCGACGCTGATGGCGAAGAAGCCCGAGGAGTTCAAGAGCCCCTCGGAGCTGGAGGACTTCTACGTGAGCACCGCCGAGTTCCCCGCCGGATTCATGACCCAGTACACCCCCTCGATGCTCATCGGCGAGGCCACGCACCAGGATCTGGCCACCGGGTTCCCCGTCGGCAAACGCTTCAAGTCCGCCCCCGTGGTGCGGGTCTGCGACACCAACCCGATGCACCTCGGCCACCACGCCACGGCGGACGGGCGGTGGCGAATCTATGTCTTCGCCGACGCCGCGACGCCCGTCACGCCCGTCACGGGGCAGCCGGGTGCGGGATCGCCGGTCGCCGACTTCGCCGACTGGATCGCGAACGCGCCGGACTCCCCGCTCGCCGCAACCCCCGAGGGGGCCGACCGCGACGCGTGGTTCGATGTAAAGGTGATCTACCAGCAGGACCACACGAGCATCGACATCGGCGCCGTGCCGGCCGTGTTCAAGCCCTCCGTGGGTCCGTTCCAGCTCACGGACTACGAGAAGGTCTACGCCACCGATCCCTCGGCGGACATCTTCGGGCTGCGCGGCCTCGACCGCGGCGGCGTTGTGGTGGTGGTGCGCCCGGACCAGTACGTGGCCAACGTCCTGCCCCTGACGGCGACGGCGGAAGTCGGCGCGTTCTTCGCACCCCTCCTGCAGGCCGGCAAACGCGCCGAACTCCAGGACCACGCGGGCTAAGCACCAATCCGGCCGCCGGGCGGTCGAACGGCGGCGCTCCCGCCCAGTTACTGCCTGCCGCACCGCCACGCAGCCACGGAATCCCGCAGTTCTGTGGGGCGGGAGGCAGGGTGCGGCACTGAGTAACTGGGCTGGAGCGCGGCTCGGTCCGGAACCTGGGGCGAAACCAGCCCACGAAAACCCCGGCTCGGTCCTCACCGCGGCCACTTCCGTTGCGGCAAACGTCCCATGACGCGCGGCCGGTCCAGCGGTAGGGGGATCCCTGTGGCGCCTGAGCCGTCTGCGCGTCGCCATTCCGGAACCTGGGTTATCGTGTTGCCATGTCTAGCAAATTAGCTGTTATTGCCATCGACGCGATCCGGCCACGGGTGGTGGCCGACTTCTGGTGCGCCGTCCTCGGCTGGAAAATTGTCGAAGAAGACAGCGACATCATAAGCATCGCGCCGCGGGAAAACAGCTGGCCTTCCATCGATGTGATCGCGGTGCCCGAGGGCAAAACTGTCAAGAACCGGCTGCATTTCGACCTGCGGGCTGACGGCGTGTCCACCGCCGAGGAGCTCGAGCGCCTCCTCGCCCTCGGCGCGCGGCGCATGGACGTGGGCCAGGGCCCGGACGTCAGCTGGGTGGTCCTGGGCGATCCCGAGGGCAACGAGTTCTGCCTGTTGTCCCGAACTGTCCAGGAGCTCGAAGATCAGCGCTGAGAGGTTCTGTCCTCTCCAGCCTGAATGAGAAGCGCCTGTCATTTCGAAGTCGTCTGCAAGGGCATCCGCGGACGTATGGGGGTTGTGCAGCCGGCTCTGGACACTTGGTTTGGGGTGACCGGCTAAAGGGCACTGGCAGGCCCTCCAGCGGCACCTGCTCGAACTAGTGAATGTTTGAGAAGTTCGCCAGACGGTCCACGGCCATGTCCCAGGCTCCGACGCGGTCATTTGAGCAGCAGAAGCGCAGCCAGTTCGCCAAAGGCTTTTCGATAAGTATGGTGGGACCACTTTCAACGAGGATCTTTACAGGGTCCATGATGCTGTCTCGTCTGGTGAAGCCGCGGGGACGCCGCTGTTGTGTATCCGGCGCTGAAGTTTCCAGGGGTACGTCGCGCAAGTCGGTAGGGTGGCGGCATGACTATCGAGCTGCGCACCATGTCCGCCGACGACTGGAGTGTTTGGCGGTCGGTGAGGCTCGCGGCGTTGACTGACTCGCCGGGTGCCTTCGGCTCACGTTTTCGGGATTGGGCAGACGCGCCGGAGGATCGCTGGCGTGAGCGTCTGTCTATCCCGGGAGCGATCGATCTGCTGGCCTACGATGCCAACGGGACCGCTCCCGTCGGCATAGCCACTGGCACCCCGGGTGGGGGTCGAGGCAGCCGCGCCGAGCTGATTTCGATGTGGGTCGACCCTGCCGTTCGCGGTCGTGGCGTCGCCACTGTGCTCATCACAGCGATCGCGCGTTGGGCGGCAGACACTGGTGCAGCGACGCTCATTCTGTCCGTGATGCCGGACAATTTCGCAGCGCGACGCACCTATGAAAGGAACGGCTTTA
Source organism: Pseudarthrobacter linnaei (assembly GCF_055412825.1). Classification (NCBI taxonomy): domain Bacteria; kingdom Bacillati; phylum Actinomycetota; class Actinomycetes; order Micrococcales; family Micrococcaceae; genus Pseudarthrobacter; species Pseudarthrobacter linnaei. The sequence continues at coordinate 307,694 of NZ_JBVAYX010000002.1, read as the reverse complement.
CCGTGTCCAACGAACCCGGCGATCTGTTACCGGGTGGTCGGCGTGAGCTAGTCATGCTCCGGGACCTCAGCCCAAGCGCATCGGCAGCGACTGGCAGCGACTGGCAGCAACTGGCAGCGGGGCCGCAGGACGGAACCGCGCCAGATATGAGGTATCAAAGTTCAGATCAGAGTCACCAGGCCCTCGGCGGCGATTGGCAGACGGAACCATGGCGAACAGCGTGACGCTCCGGATGGGAGAGCCCGAACTCGGTTGCCTGGAAAAGACTTTTCTCGTCGGGTGTCCTTCTTGACTGGGTAACGGACTCCCGGGGCCCCGGGGGACGCCACAACGCTTTGAAGGGAAGCCCCGAGGTGGTGGCGGATCGGCGCGGAGCAATCGACTAAGAGCTACGACGGATGCGCAGTGCTTGATCCGGGTTCGTCTGGCAAGGACCCCCACGAACGCGCCGATGAGTCCGAAGTAGCTCCCGGTCATGAAACTGCGGTGTGCCCGGATATTCCTTTTGTATGCGGCGAACAGCCCTGCGGTGAGCGTGCAGAATGTCAGCACCGATAGTCCGTGCAGCCAGATGAACCCTCCGTCAATGGTCCGGATACCAAAAGACATCAGTATGACGGCAAACATCGCGGCGGCCCAGATTCTGCCCACGATGCGATGGAGCCTGCCGCCCTTAGTCCGACGGATCAGGTTCACGGCGCCAAAGATCAGCGAATAGCTGGCTGCTAGCGCGTGACGTGAGATCAGGTCGGTCCAGGTGGAGGGCCTACCCGGAGCCTAGCGGACTTAGTCGCAGCCGCCGCCTCCGTCGCCGCCGCCTCCGTCGCCGCCGCCTCCGTCGCCGCACCCGCCGTCCCCGCCAGAAGCGAAGCCGCCTCCATCGCCGTGGGATCCGCCGGATCGCTTGTTCACAGTGCGAGGGGCCATGGCGCCGAACAGCAGCACGCCAGCGGCGGCCGGGTCGCCTCCCGATGCCGCGAATGCGGCCCGACGACTGCGACCAAGGAGCCAGATGATGCCGAGGAAAAGGACGAAGGACAGTCCCATGCCGGCGGCCACTGCGGCCATGGTCCCCGAGTCGGACTCATCCGCATTGAAGGCATCCATTAGCTTCCCGCCGAAAAACAAGCCGACGGGGACGGCGAAGATCAGCCTGCGCCCCAGCGCCCAGCGGAGGCTTAAGACGGGAACTGGAAGCTTTTTGAACCGGCGGCTGCGTGAGCCCTTGCCGCTGCGTACCGTAATCTGTGACCTTGCCATGGCCCCCACCTTACGGTCGGCGACCCTGGACGAGGCGCGGCCGCGCCTGGCGTAGCCGAGGCGACTGCGCGTGACCCCGGATTGTCACCCTCACGTCGACGAAGGCCCGCCGTCAGAACCAGGCCTGAGGCGACGGGCATCGGCACAATAGACAGTTTGCTTATCATTTAATCTGCGCCTAAAGTCTACGTTGTAGGCAAGTCGCTTGGGCGGGCTTCCGCGGCACCCGGACAACCAGCCCAGCAACGCCTTTCCCCGGTCTGCGGTGTCTCAGGCAACCCGGGATCCTGCGTCAACGCCGCGTGCACGGCATTGAGGCCTAGCTGCTGTAGCCCCGCGGCGGCACAAATGCACTGCAAGGAAGCGACTCAGCCATGGCAACTTCTCAAAACATGACAATCCCTGCCGCGCGCGGACCCATCAGCGCCGGGCTTTTCCGGCTTCTCGCCGGCAGCCCGGGAGGCGACGCCGCGGCGATCGGCGCCCTGCATGATCTCGTCGAGGCACAGTTGTCCCTCACCGATGACATCGTCGACGACGGCGATGTGCAGCTGACGCTCTTCTGCCTGTACGAGCTGCATTACGGAGGCCTCGACGGGGTGGGTGACCGCTGGGAGTGGAACCCCGGCCTGATCGCAATCCGGCAGCTGATTGAGGGGCCTTTCGAGCACGCGCTGCGCGAAGCGGCCCTCCTGTCCGCCGGCCCTGACCAGCCCGTTTCTGCCGCGGGCCTGGACAGCGACGCAGTGGCGGACATCCTTTTCGCGATCGCGGCCCAGGACGGCGGACCGGGGATGTCCCGCCATGTGGCCAAGAAGGCGACCCTTGAGCAGCTCCGTGAATTCCTGATCCACAAGTCGATCTACCAGCTCAAGGAAGCCGACCCGCACACGTGGGCGATCCCGCGCCTGCACGGCCGGGCCAAGGCTGCGCTGGTGGAGATCCAGGCCGACGAATACGGCGGTGGCCGCCCGGACCGCATGCACAGCACTCTCTTCGCCCGGACCATGCGCGGGCTGGGGCTGGATGACCGCTACGGCGCCTACGCGGACGCCGTACCGCCCGTCTCGATCGCCTCGGTCAACATGATGTCCCTCTTCGGGCTGAACCGCCGACTCCGCGGAGCCGTCGCCGGTCACCTGGCGATTTACGAGATGACGTCGTCACGGCCGAACCAGCTGTACGGCAACGGATTCCGGCGCCTCGGATTCGGGGCCGACGTGACCGGGTACTTCGACGAGCACGTCGAGGCGGATGCCGTCCATGAGCAAATCGCCGGCAGGGATCTCGCCGGCGGGCTGGTGGAGTCGGAACCTGGCCTCTTCTCGGACGTCCTGTTCGGCGCGACGGCGGTGATGGCCATCGATGCCCGCCTCACCTTGCACATCATGGGGGCTTGGGAGAAGGGCGAGTCCTCGCTTCGGGCGTCCGTGCCCGCCGCGGTTTGACCCCATCCCGGCCCTTCAAACGCCAGACAGTGAGCACCGATGAACCTGAATGAATCCGCCAGCGAGAACTCCATCGTCGTGTGCCCCGACGGACCGATCCTGGTGCGCGGCGACTTCGAGATCGTCACGCCGTCCGGAGAGCAGGTGCCCCGGCAGCGCAAAACCGTGGCCCTGTGCCGCTGCGGCGCCTCCGCGATCAAACCCTTCTGCGACGGCACCCACAAGCTAATCGGCTTTCGGACCGAAATCCCCGCCAAGCCTGGGGCGAAAGAACGTCCCTAACTTCCGTTTCCGCTGCGCAAAATGTGCCGTGCTGCGCGGACGGCTCTGCGCTACGGGTATATCGTCGCGCTGGGCACGGTCCGCGTCGCCAGCCCGGATCCGTAGCGGACTATGGCCGGAACACGGCGTCGAAGGTCTCTGCAGCCCCAGTGTCGCCGGGCAGGTAGTGCTGGAGCCGACGACGGCGGGACAAGAGCCGGAAAGTGGCCGTCTGTCCGGACTCTGGCGGCTTTCCCGGGGGCTCAGCCGCGAGGTGCGTCCGGGACGGGACCCAGAGCGACCCGTGACGGGTGGGCGCCGCCGACGCCGGCGGCCTTGCCGTCCAGCAGGTTGCGGGTGCCGTGGCCAATGTACCGGGCCATCTTCTCCCCGACGGCGGTTGCATCCGTGCTTTTGAGGGCGGCGGCCAATTCTTCTAGCGTGCCGGCGACCGCCGCCCTGGCATGCCGTTCGGCGAGGCCCCAGGAAACGCCTTCGGCGACGAGGTCCTCTACGGTTAGGGACGGTTGAAAGCCGCGGGAGTTGACCTGCAGGGACATGTTCAGCTGGCCGTCTGGGGCCAGGGCATGCGAGGACACATCGTGCCGTCGGTGCTGCCGGCTTCCTGCTCGATCGTGCTGTCCTGAGTGGACTCGGCGGTGGTGTCGGCCGCAATGCCCTGGTTGATGATGACGCCCTGGTCGGAGAGCGCTTGGGCGTCCGAGCCGTAGGAGAGGATGTTCGCCGAGGCTGCGGCGTCGATCGGGGCGGCCACGTTGGCGTTGGCCGCGACGGCGAGGTCGATCGGGGCAGCAGCGTTGAGGCCGAGGTCCAGGTCAGCATTGAGGTCCAGGATGGAGGCCACTTCCTTGTCCGGAAGCGCGGTGCCCGCCTCCGCCATCAGCTCATCGTCACTCAGCGGGGTCATGTCCTGTTGGGTGCTCACGAAGACTACAGTTCCGGCGCGGTTTCTGCTGCCCCCAGTGAGCAGTTTCCAGACCGACGTGCCTGATGCGAGTCAATAGTAAGCATGATGAGCATTTATTCGGTAGACGACTCCCGAAAATTCCGCCGTCGTCCGTTGCGGTCGGTCAGCGGAGTGGCCGGCGATGCAGAGGTACCGGGTGGCGGCGAATTCGGTGATGCCTTACCGACCTGACGCCCGGGTGCAGGATCGGCGCATCGGTCCTGGATCGGCCACGGAGGATCCGGACTGGGCCGCCGCCCGGATGCGTCAGCCTGTTGCCAACTGGAACGGGAATAAGGGACATCAGATGTCGGTCGGCCCGTTTTCACTTCCGGAATGCAGCCTGGGCAGAACTCCGCCACCGCAGCCTCGCCTAGTATCGCTGAACAGAGTCAAACTTCCGGTGGCAAGAAGATGCCGGACATCGGGCTGGGATCGATAATCCGTCCCCTGCATACGTCCGCCCCCGTAGTCGTGCTACGGGGGGACTTCGAAATTTGCCCGCAGCGCAGTTCGCAGCCGTAGCCCTGCAGATAACGGCTTGGCTCGCTGCGCCGCGCCGTTATCTGCAGGGAATCTTCCGGTTGAGCGCACTGCGGCCCCTCCGGGTGCTGCCGCTCACTGGATGCGCGGGTAGCCGAAAAAGCCAACGGTCCGGATCGTGCTGTGACAGGTCGGCCCCGACCGCGGTACGTTGCTCAATACGAGCTCACCGGCAGGACAAGCGCGGCAGCCGCCAGCCTCACACCCTGCTGCGGCGTCCCGCGACGGCTCCGTAGACCAGCAGCACGATGACGGCGCCGAGGATGGCGAGGAGCCAGGTCCGCAGATCAAAGAAGTCAGCGAGACCTCCGCCGAAGATCAACGAACCAATCCAGCCGCCCAGGATTGCTCCCACGACGCCCAGAACCAGGGTGATTACCCATCCGCCGCCCTGGCGGCCGGGAAGGATGGCTTTAGCGATCGCCCCTGCGATCAGCCCCAGCAGAAGAAATCCGAGAATGCCCATGGCTGTACTTCCTTTCGGTGGGACCGTCGCGAGTCAGCGGCGGTAACAATGAGTTTTTCAGCATGCTTACGATCCCGCAATACCTGTGGCTGGAGGGGCAGGATCACTGGTGGGGCGAACGCCCGGCGGGGACGAGCCCGCCGGACCATCGGCTGCTCCGTAAGGGCCCTTATGGGGGCTCAAAAGGGCCCTTACGGAGCAATCGACGGCAAAGAGGGCGGGACGCTACTTAAGTCCGGCCCCCGGCAGCAGCTCCGTCGCGCCCAGGGAGTCGGCGACGAAGGCGTAGTCCCAGGCCCGTTCCTTCCACTGCACGTAGCGGCCCGAGGCGCCGCCGTGGCCGCCCTCCATCTCGATCTTCATCACGATCGGCTCGCTGCCGGTGTTGAGTTCGCGCAGCCGCTGCACCCACTTGGCGGGCTCCACGTAGAGCACCCGGGTGTCATTGAACGAGGTGACCGCCGCGATCTTGGGGTACGCCACCGCGCGGACGTTTTCGTACGGCGTGTAGGACTTCATGTACTCGTACACGGCGCGGTCGGTGATCGGGTTGCCCCATTCCTCCCACTCCAGCGCCGAAAGCGGCAGTTCGGGATCCAGGATGGTGGTCAGGGCGTCCACGAACGGGACGGCGGCCACGATCGCCGCGTACTTCTCGGGTGCCTGGTTCGCGACGGCGCCCATCAGCAGGCCGCCGGCCGAGCCGCCCATGGCCGCGATCCGGGCCGGGTCCACCCAGCCGGACTGCGCCAGCCAGTCGGTGGCCGCGATGAAGTCCGTGAAGGTGTTCTTCTTCTGCAGCTTTTTGCCGGTGTCGTACCAGTGCCGGCCCAGTTCCCCGCCGCCGCGGATGTGGGCGATCACAAACACGATGCCGCGGTCCAGCAGGGAGAGCCGCGGGATGCCGAAGCCGGGATCCATGCTCAGCTCGTAGGAGCCGTAGCCGTAGACCAGGCCGGCCGCCGTCGAATCGCGGACAACCGAGGCGTGCCGCAGCACGGACAGCGGGATGCGGGTCCCGTCGGAGGCCTCGGCCCACTCGCGGGTGGCGACGTAGTCCGTGGCGGAGTAGCCGCCGAGCACCGGGCTTTCCTTGCGCAGCAACAGCTCACCGGCGGGCAGTTCCGCGGTGGGCAGCACAAAGTCGTAGACCCGGGACGGGGTGAAGTAGGAGGTGTAGCCCATCCGGATCACCGGGGCCTCGTAGTCAGACCCTGCCACCCCGGCGGTGTAGAGCTCCTCCTCGAAGGCCGGCTCCACCGGGGCGCCCTGCTCCGCCGTGCCCAGCCCGGCCAGCGGCAGGACCTGCACGCGCTCGATCGTGTCCTTGCGGACCGAGACCACCAGGTGGGTGGAGGTGACGCCGGCGCCGTTGACGCGCACCTGGTCGGAGTGTTCGACGACGGTGGTCCAGTGCTGCTCGGCGAGCGGCTTGACGAGTTCGGCCGGGTCCACCAGGGAGACCATGGAGTTGATGGCGTCCTTATTGTGCGTCAGGACGATGGCCTCGGCCGGTGTCCCAGAGGCGTCGGTGAGCAGGAAGGGCTCAGCCTCGTAGAGGATGCGTTCGTCCCGGGAGATCACGGTGCGGAGCCCGGCGTCGAGCGCGTCGAAGCGCAGCAGCCGGGTTTCGCTGAACTCGGAGCAGCCGATGCCCAGCACGAGGTGGCGCCGGTCGGCGGAGAGCTCGAAGCCCAGCCACATGGCGACGTCGTCCTCCTGGTAGATGACCTCGTCCCCGGCGACGGGCGTGCCGAGCACGTGGGACTTCACCTGGTAGGGCCGCCAGGCGTCGTCCACCACGGTGTAGAAGAGCCGGGTGCCGTCGGGGGAGAAGGAGATGCCGTAGAAGACGTTCTCGATCACGTCGGGCAGGAGTTCCCCGGTCCTCAGGTCCTTAATCCGCAGCGTGAACCGCTCGTCGCCGGCGTTGTCCACGGCGTAGGCGTAAAGGTTCCCGTCGATGGTCACGGCGGCGCCGCCGATGGCGAAGAACGGCTTGCCCTCGGCCTCGACGTTGCAGTCCAGCAGGATTTCCTCGCCCGGAACCTCGACGCCGACCTCGACGGCGGGCGGCGTCCAGTCGGCGACGCGGTCCCCGGTGTCCTGGGCGCGGACGCGGCATTGGATGCCGTATTCCTTGCCCTCCACCGAGCGGGTGTAGTACCACCAGCCATCCTTGCGGTTGGGCACGGAGAGGTCCGTCTCCTGGGTGCGGCCCTTGATCTCGCCGAAGATTGCCCCGCGCAGCGGCTCCTGGTGGGCGGTCACGGCCTCCTGGTAGGCGTTCTCGGCCTTGAGCAGCTCCACGACCTCCGCGGATTCCTTGTCCCGCAGCCACTCGTAGTTGTCCTCGAAGGCATCACCGTGGTGCGTGCGGAGGGCGGGGATCTTCTTGGCAACGGGGGGCTGCGGGGAGGGCTGCACGGGAGTCTGGGTCATTTCCCTAATCTACCGCCCGGGCATCGGGAGTCCGCCACCAGCCGGGCCCGTCCCGCCGCCGCCCCGCAAACGGTGCCTCAGTTGCCGTTCTGCAGCCCGTTCGCGGCGATGTACTCGGCCAGGGTCCCGGAGGCCAGCGCGGCGGACACGGCGGCGGTGGCCGCGGGATTCTGCAGGATGATGGACTGGCCGTCCCGGCTGAATCCCGGGCCAGCGGTGGGGAGGGTGAAGAACCGGGCGTTGCCTGGGGGCGTGCTGCGGAGGCTGAACGCGAGCTGTTCCAGCGACCCCACCGTGAGTCCCGGGGAGACAGTGGCGTGGGGAAGGACGGTGGAGACCAGCTGCTTCACCGTGTTCCGGTCCGACAGCCCGCCCTCGGCGGCCATCTTGGCCATCACGGCCTTGAGGAAGGTCTGCTGGTTTCGGACCCGCTGGTAGTCGCCGTCGGAGAAGGCGTGGCGCTCGCGGACAAAGGCCAGCGCCTGCAGCCCGTTGAGCCGATTCACCCCCGCCGGGAAGTACACGAAGTCGTCGACGGTCCCCTGAAAGGCTTGCGGGATATTGACGTCCACCCCGCCGAGCGCGTCTGTCATGGCGGCGAAGCCCTCGAAGTCCAGCATCACGGTGTGGTTGATGGGCTGCCCGAGCAGGGCCTCCACCGTCCGCGTCATGAGCGGCAGGCCGCCGAGCTCCAGCCCGGCATTGACCTTGGCCGCGCCGTAGCCGGGGACATCCACCCAGACGTCGCGCATGATCGAGATGCCGTAGATGCTCTGCCGGTCGGCCGGGAGATGGAGGAGGACCAGGGCGTCCCCGCGCTGGTCCGAGGTGGCACCCGATGCTGCGACGGCCCGGGCATTCACCCTGCTGTCGCTGCCCACCAGCAGGATGTTGAGCGCGGTCGGCGGCGGATCCGGGGTCGGGGTCGGCGATGGGTCCGGGGTGGGGGCCGGTGTGGTCTCCGGTGACGGCGCGGAGGTCTGCACCGGGGCGGCGGTCTCGGTGCGCGGCCGATTCAGCAGGAACGCGGCGGCGGCGACGGCAAGAACCACCAGTCCGGCGATGACGGCGATGGCAATGGTGCGGCGGCGGTTCGTTCCGCCCGGGGCCGCGGTTGAGCCTGCGGCTGCTTCTTCTGGTTCCGGCGACGTTCCCATGGCCGGACATTACCACCGCCATCCCTCAAATGATGCCGGTGGCGCGGAGGTTGCTAGTTCAGCCGTGCTGGCGGGCGAAACCGCAGGATGGTCAGGATGGCCGGGGCGAGTTCGTCCTCCGTCTGGGGGTACAGTTCCTGGTCGCGCCGGTAGGGGTCACCACGTCGTTGTCGGAGGCCTCCGGGGCCAGCACGTGGGCGGACTCCTGGAGCATTTTTGGTATCTGCAGCCGGGCCGCTACGGGGGAGCGGCAGATGTTGCCGGTGCACACGGTCAGGATACGAACGGAGTGGGGCGTTTCGCGGGAGGCTCATTCCGGGGTGGATGGCAGGTCGGTGCGAACCGGGAGTTCCAGCTCAACATGACGAGGGTGGCCAATACCGGCGAGCACCCCCAACGGAGCGCCCCGGTGCTTGACGCATCTCCCGCCTTCCGCATATCCTGAACGAACGGTCGGTAATTATTTATCGGAAATGCATAGGAGCAACCATGGCATCGCAGACCCTGCAGTCAGTGCCCGGAGAGCCATCAGCGGCACGGCACGAACAGAGCCTTGAAGATGTGGCCCGGCGTGAGGCTGAAGGCCAGGCATACTTCGACAAAGTCATGGCGGAAGACTCGCGGATCGAACCCCGCGACTGGATGCCCCCGGCATACCGCAAGACCCTGCTGCGCCAGATCTCCCAGCACGCGCACTCGGAGATTATCGGCATGCAGCCGGAAGCCAATTGGATCTCCCGCGCCCCCAGCCTCAAGCGCAAGGCCATCCTGATGGCCAAGGTCCAGGACGAGGCGGGCCACGGCCTGTACCTGTACTCCGCCGCCGAGACTCTCGGCCAGCCGCGCGATCAGATGATGCAGGACCTGATGGACGGCAAGGCCAAGTACTCCTCCATCTTCAACTACCCCGCCCGCACCTGGGCGGACATGGGCGCCATCGGCTGGATGGTCGACGGCGCCGCCATTGCCAACCAGGTGCCGCTCTGCCGCGCCTCCTTCGGCCCCTACGGCCGCGCCATGGTCCGCGTCTGCAAGGAAGAATCCTTCCACCAGCGCCAGGGCTTCGAGATCCTGCTGGAACTCTCCCACGGCACACCCGAGCAGAAGCAGATGGCCCAGGACGCGGTGAACCGCTGGTACGCCCCGGCCCTGATGATGTTCGGCCCGCCGGATGACGACTCGCCGAACTCCAAGCAGTCCATGGCCTGGAACATCAAGCGATTCAGCAACGACGAGCTGCGCAACCGCTTCGTCGGCATGATGATGGAGCAGGTCAAGGTCCTGGAGCTCACCCTCCCGGACAAGGACATCCGCTTCAACGAGGAGACCAAGAAATGGGAGCACGGCCCGCTGGACTGGGATGAATTCCACGAAGTCCTCGCCGGCCGCGGCCCCTGCAACGCCCAGCGCCTGGAACGGCGCCGCGAAGCCCACAATGAGGGCACCTGGGTCCGCGAAGCCGCCGCCGCCTACGCGGACAAGCAAAGCCGTAAGCAAGCAGAGAAGGAATCCGCAGCATGACCACCCCCGAACCGCACGCAGGTAACGTCTGGCCCATCTGGGAAGTCTTCGTCCGCTCCAGCCGCGGGCTTTCCCACGTCCACGCCGGCTCCCTGCACGCGCCGGACGCCGCCATGGCGCTGCGCAACGCCCGTGACCTCTACACCCGCCGCAACGAGGGCGTGTCCATCTGGGTTGTCCCGGCGGACGCCATCGCCTCGAGCGATCCGGACGCCAAGGGCTCGTTCTTCGAGTCGCCCCAGGGCAAGGATTACCGGCACGCGACGTATTACACCAAGAGCGAGGGCGTGAAGCACCTGTGAGCACCTCACCCGAAACCACGGCAGCCGCGGCAGTGGCCCCCGCAGAAGAAACCGGCGGCCACGGCGACATCTCCGTCGGCGTCAAGGGCTCCGGCAACAGCGGCGAGGCCACGGCCAGCGCCACCCGCATCACCCCCGGCAACGCCCTCCGTCCCGAGGACATCGCCCTTGCCGTCAGCCGCGGCACCGCCAAGCCGGGCCAGGACGTCGCGGAGCTCGCCCTGCGCCTGGGCGATGACGCCCTGGTCCTCGCCCAGCGCCTCGGCCACTGGATCTCCCGTGCCCCGGAGCTCGAGGAAGACATCGCCCTCGGCAACATCGCCCTGGATCAGCTGGGCCACGCCAGGTCCTTCCTCAGCTACGCCGGCGGACTTGACGGCCGGAGCGAGGATGACCTCGCGTACTTCCGCCGCGAACCCGAGTTCCGTTCGGTGGAGATCTTCGAACTCCCGAACGGCGACTTTGCCGTCACCATCGCCCGGCAGTTCGTCGTCAGCTACTACCAGTTCGAGCTCTACCGCCGGCTGACCCAGTCCACCGACGCCACCCTGGCCGGCATCGCCGCCAAGGCCGTCAAGGAAGTGGACTACCACCGCGACCACAGCGCCCAGTGGGTGCTGCGGCTGGCCCAGGGCACGGACGAGTCCCGCGAGAAGATGATCCACGGCTTCAAGGTCATCTGGCCCTACGTGGACGAGCTGTTCCGCGATGACGAACTCACCGCCCGCCTCAGCGCGGCCGGCGCCGCCGTCGAGCCTTCCAGCCTGCGCGCGGACTTCGACCGCCTCACCGGCGAGGTCCTCGCCGCCGCCGGACTGGACGTCCCCGCGGTCAAGCCCGCCCCCGGCGGCGGACGCCAGGGCCTGCACTCCGAACACCTCGGCTACCTCCTCGCCGAAATGCAGGTGCTCGCCCGCGAGTACCCAGGCGCCAGCTGGTAACCACCATGGACATGTACGTCAGCCACCCCACCGCCGCGGACGGCCGCCCGGCGGAGCAGAAGACGCCGGAGCAGAAGGCCTGGGACCTCGCTGCCACCGTTTGCGACCCGGAAATCCCGGTCCTCACCATCGAGGACCTGGGGATCCTGCGCAACGTCCAGCTCTACGACGACGGTGGCATGGTCCCCGCGGTGCAGGTCACCATCACGCCGACGTACTCCGGCTGCCCGGCCATGGACGCCATCCGTGACGACCTGAAGGCGGCCTTCAGCCGCGAGGGCTACCCCAGCGTCACCGTGGAAATGGTCCTCTCCCCGGCGTGGACCACCGACTGGATGAGCGAGTCCGGCAAAGCGAAGCTGCAGGAATACGGCATCGCGCCGCCCTCCGGACACTCGGCCGCCGTGCGGCACGCCGGGCCGGTCCGCCTGTCCCTTGCCGTCAAATGCCCGCAGTGTTCATCGTTGAACACCAAGGAACTCACCCGCTTCGGTTCCACCTCCTGCAAGGCGCTGTATGTCTGCCAGGACTGCAAGGAACCGTTCGACTACTTCAAAGTCCTGTAAGGAAGCACCCATGCCTGTTGTCCGCCAGACCGCCGCTGAAACGGCCGCCGCCACCGGGCGCCGTCGTGCGTCCTTCCACCCGCTGACGGTGGACGAGGTCCGCCGGCTCACCGACGACGCGATCGAGGTGAACTTCGGCGTTCCGGCTGAGCTCGCCGGGCAGTTCGACTACCTCCCGGGCCAGTACGTCGCGCTGCGCACCACCCTGCCGGATGAGAACGGCGAGCCGAAGGAGATCCGGCGCAGCTACTCGATCTGCGCCGAACCGCGGAGCTTTGCGGACGGCAGCAGCGAGATTCGGGTCGCCATCAAGAAGGACCTGGGCGGGCTGTTCTCCACCTGGGCGAACGCCGAGCTCAAGGCCGGCGACGTCCTGGACGTGATGAGCCCGATGGGCGCGTTCGTGTCCAGGCACGGCCGGGATGGCAAAGAGCAGAACCTGATGAACTCGATGAACCACCCGGAGGCCATGGCCACCGAACTCGCGGGGGAGCCCGGCTCCTTCGTCGCGATCGCCGCCGGATCCGGGATTACCCCGGTCATCGCGATCGCCCGCACGCTGCTCGCGGCACACCCGGAAACCCGCTTCGACCTGGTCTACGCCAACAAGGCCGCCATGGACGTGATGTTCCTCGAGGAACTCGCCGACCTGAAGGACAAGTACCCGGCCCGGCTCGCCCTGCACCATGTGCTCTCCCGCGAACAGCGGATCGCCCCGCTGCTCAGCGGCCGGATTGACGCGGAGAAACTGCAGGCCCTGCTGGGGACCGCCATCCACGCCGACGACGTCGACGAGTGGTTCCTGTGCGGCCCGTTCGAACTCGTCCAGCTCTGCCGGGACACCCTGGCCGAGCGCGGCGTCAACCCGGAGCACGTCCGCTTCGAACTGTTCACCACCGGCAAGCCGGACCGGCCTGAGGGCAATGCCGGGCGTCCGGTGATTGTGGACGAGTCGCAGGCGACGCACAAGATCACCTTCAAGCTGGACGGCCTCCAGGGCGAGGTGGCCAGCCCCACGCACGCCCGCGAGTCCATCTTGAACGCGGCCTTGCGGGTCCGCCCCGACGTGCCGTTCGCCTGTGCCGGCGGCGTCTGTGGGACCTGCCGCGCCAAGGTGGTCACCGGTGCCGTCACCATGGACGAGAACTACGCGCTGGAACAGGACGAGCTGGACAAGGGCTACGTGCTCACCTGCCAGTCCCACCCCACGACGCCGGAAGTCACCGTCGACTTCGACGTCTAAGCATCCAGTCCCACTTCCCGCCCCGACCCCAGGAGCACCGTGATTTCCCTTTCCATCGCCGACGGCGTCGCCGAGATCGTCCTGAACGCCCCGCATAAGCTCAACTCCCTGGACGGGCAGGCACTCAGGGATCTGTCGCAGGCGTACGACGACGCCGCTGCCGCCGCCGCCCGCGGTGAGGTGCGGGCGCTGCTGCTCCGGGGAGAGGGCCGGGCCTTCTGTGCAGGCCGGGACATCGCCGGCGTCACACCGGAGACCGACGACGTCCAGGGATATCTGGGCGGGCTGCTGCAGCCCTTGTTGAAGAAGATGTCAGAGTTCCCGGCGCCCACCTTCGCAGCGGCGCAGGGGGCCTGCCTGGGCGTGGGGCTGGGCCTGCTGCTGGCCACCGACGTGGTCTACGTGGCGGAGAACGCCAAGTTCGGGTCCCCCTTCGCGAACCTGGGCGCCACCCTCGATTCGGGCGGGCACTGGTACTTCACCGAACGCCTCGGCATGCACCGGACCCTGGACCTGATCTACACCGCCGACCTCATGAGCGGCGCGGACGCCGTGGCGCAGGGGATGTTCAGCCGGGCCATGCCCGCAGCTGACCTTCTGGAGAACACCCGCGCCATCGTCGCCAAGGCCGCCGCCGGCGCCACCGGCGCGTTTACCGCCAGCAAGGACCTCGTGGCGCATATCCGGGACCAGCGGCTGGGCCTCTGGGAGTCCATGGAAGAGGAGAACGCCGAGCAGGCCCGCCTCTGCAAGACCGGGGATTATGCGGAAGGATTCCGGGCCTTCCAGGAGAAGCGGACCCCGCAGTTCAAGGGCAGGTGAAATCAGGCCGCCGGATCGTCCACCATAACTACGCTGTCCCTCAGTTCGGACCAGAGCTCTGACTCCGTGGGCAGGTTGGCCGGGCAGGCGAGGTTGAGTTCCATCAGGCCGTTTCCGGCGGGCATGGAACGCACCGCAATCCGGTACACCAGGTCCGTGTTGCCCTTGTTCGTGAACCGCAGTTCGGCCTCCTGAAGTTCAATCACATTGCCGCCTGCATTCCGCAGCTTGGTGTAAGTCGAACCAGAATCGCTCACCACTGTCACCGGCGATCCAGCAAAGGACTTGACGCCCTCGATCTCGATCTGCATTGTGGCCGCGGTTGCTTCTTCGTCAACTGTGGCGTCCCTGGGCGGCAGGATGGCCTGGTGGGTGGTGAAGATACAGGGGTTGTCACTGCTGCGGTACGTGACGGTGCCGCCCTTGACGTCCGACATTTTCCAGCCGTCGGGGATCTTGGTGGACCAGACAGGCGGTGAGGTGAAGTCCGCGTCGTGGAAGAGATACACGCTTTCGCCGCCGGAGGCTGCGGCCGGGGAATTGTCCGGAGTAGCCCCGTCGGTGGCGTTCGGGGACTCCGAGCTTCGGGTGCTTTCGGTGGGCGCCGGCGTCGGCGTCGCTTCGGGCCCCTTGCCCGAAGCGAGGCCTCCCAGGACCATGACCCCTGTAACTGCCAGGACCGCAGTTACACCCACGCCGCCGGCAACCCAGCCCCAAACGGGAATCCCGCCCTTGGGCGGGGCCTGGCCGAACTGTCCCGGTCCCGGCTGGCCGTACGGTCCCTGGTTGGGATCGCCGTAGGGCGGCTGACCAGCGTTGTACTGGTCTGCGCGCGGGGGATAGGGCGGCTGCCCAGCGTTGTCCTGGTCTGCGCGCGGGGGATAGGGCGGCTGCCCAGCGTTGTCCTGGTCTGCGCGCGGGGGATAGGGCGGCTGCCCAGCGTTGTCCTGGTCTGCGCGCGGGGGATAGGGCGGCTGCCCAGGGGTGGGCTGGTACTGACCCTGCTGGCCCGGCTGGCCCGGCTGACCCTGCTGGTTCTGCTGGCCGGGCTGCTGCCACCCGTTGTTCTCCGGCTGCTGCGGTACGCCGGGCTGCTGGTCGTTATTCAAGACATCCCCCAATATTGGAAAAAACTGCAACCAGTAGTATGTCTGACAAATCCGGGCCCTGCGATGGGCAGAGGTGCCCATGAGGCGTCATTTTGAAACTGGACGGCCTCCAAGGTGAGGTGGCCGGCCCCACGCATGCCCGGGAATCCATCCTGAACGCAGCCCTGCGGGTCCGCCCCGACGTGCCGTTCGCTTGTGCCGGCGGCGTCTGCGGCACCGGCCGCGCCAAGGTGGTCACCGGTGCCGTCACCATGGACGAGAACTACGTGCTGGAACAGGACGAGCTGGACAAGGGCCACCTGCTCACCTGCCAGTCCCGCCCCACGACATCGGAAGTCACCGTCGACTTCGCCGAGATCGTCCTGAACGCCCCGCATAAGCGCAACTCCCTGGGCGGGCAGGCGCTCAGGGACCTGTCACGGGCGTACGACGACGCCGCTGCCGCCGCCTCCCGCGGTGAGGTACTGGCGCTGCTGCTTCGGGGAGAGGGCCGCGCGTTCTGTGCGGGCGGGGGCATCGCTGGCCACGGGCGTGGTCCACGTGGCGGAGAACGCCAAGTTCGGTTCCCCCTTCGCGAACCTGGGGCCACCCTCGATTCGGGCCACCCTCGATTCGGGCGGCACGGGTACACCGGCGCCACCGGCGCTTTCACCGCCAGCACGGACCTCGTGGCACACATCCGGACCAGCGGCTGGGCCTCCGGGCGTCCACGGAAGAGGAGAACGCCGAGCAGGCCCGCCTCCGCCAGAAAGGGAATTACTCGGAAAGGGTTCCCGGCGTTCCAGAAAAGCGCAAACCTGTATTCAAGGGCTGGCAGCCCCGAAATACGAACTACGCGGAACCAAGTTGTCTCTGGTACTTGTCTTGTGTTGAAGCCGTTCTCATTTTGATGGGGCGCTTGTAGGGTTCGTCTATGACTGCGGGGAAACCAGTAATTAAGGCTGTCATTCCGGCCGCGGGACTCGGGACACGCTTCCTGCCCGCCACCAAAGCCATGCCGAAGGAAATGCTGCCGGTGGTCGACCAGCCGGCGATCCAGTACGTTGTCGAGGAAGCAGTTCGCGCTGGCCTGACCGATTTGTTGATGATTACCGGCCGTCAAAAGCGCGCCCTCGAGGACCACTTTGACCGTGAGCCCAGCCTGGAACGCGCACTGGAACTCAAGGGTGATCTGGAGAAACTGGAAGCCGTCCAGCACGCCTCCAGTCTGGGACCCCTCTTCTACGTCCGTCAGGGCGACCCCAGGGGCCTGGGGCACGCCGTGCTCTGCGCGCGCCAGCACGTGGGGGACGAGCCCTTCGCCGTTCTTCTGGGCGATGACCTGATCGACGAGCGCGACGAGCTCCTGAGCACCATGATCGAGGTGCAGGCCCGAACGGGAGGCTCCGTCATCGCACTGATCGAAGTGGACCCCGTTGAGATCAGCGCCTACGGCTGCGCCGATATTTCAGCCGTCGACGGCGAAAACCATGTGCGCGTAAACCGACTGGTGGAAAAACCCTCGATCGGCGATGCCCCCTCCAACATGGCCGTCATCGGACGGTACGTGCTCCACCCGGCGGTCTTCGACGTCCTCGAGGAAACGGAGCCCGGCCGCGGCGGCGAAATCCAGCTCACGGATGCCTTGCAGACTCTGGCCCTTTCGGAGTGTGAAGGCGGCGGCGTGTATGGGGTGGTCTTCAAAGGCCGCCGCTACGACACCGGCGACAAGCTGAGTTACCTCAAGGCCGTCATCTCGATCGCCTCGGAACGGGTGGAATTCGGCGAAGAGCTCAAGAGCTGGATGAAGGCGTTCGTCAGCTAGCCCCTAGCTTCCGCGTCCTTTCCTCGGCCCCGGGATTCCTGGGCCAGGAGAATTCCGAGCAGGGTGCCTGCCGTGTCGGTCGCGCCCAAGGCCGCTGTCTGCCACCAGATGCCGCGGCAACCAGAGCCATACCCACAACAACCGGCCCTGCTGACAGGTCATCTGGGGTCCAGGTCATTCTGCTCACAGGCGGTGGCGAGGGCGGCGATGTCGCCGGCACGGACCAGCCATTGCAGGCGTTGATTTTCGTGCCAATGGCTCCCCACGGTTCCCATAGCTATCACAGCCGGGCGGCGGTGGAGCCGCTAGCGGGTGTCCACGTCCTCGAACACCAGGAAGGTCTGGGTGTCCAGAACCCCGGGCATGGACTGCAGCTGGTCGAAGATCACCCGGCGCAGGTCTATGTTGTCCACCGCGCGTACGAGCAGGATGACGTCGAAGTCCCCGCCCACCAGGGCTATATGGTGCACCTCCGGGATAGCGCGCAGCAGTTCCCGCAGCTCGCGCCAGGAATGCTGCCGCACCTTCAGAGTCACGTAGGCCGAGGACTTCAGGCCGGCCTTGATTGGGTCCACCAGCGCAGTGAACTTGGTCAGGACCCCTTCGCCGGTCAGCCGGGCGATCCGCGTGTACGCGTGAGCACGCGAGATATGGACGTTTTCCGCGACCTGGGTGACGGACATCCGGCCGTCCCGGGTCAGCTCCGCAATGATGTTCCGGTCCACATCATCCAGCGGTACCGCCGTCTGGTCCGCCTCGGCATCTGCCATTCGTCCACAACCCCCGCCGGTAATCCAGCTCACACTTACGATTCGTCTTCCAGAGTAGTCCTGTTCGCTGGACTTCTCCAAGATTTCAGCCGGAGCTGGATACGAAACATCGCCCCGCGCCATACTGGGAACGAATAGTGGCTACAGAAGGACGGACCAATGACGATCTCCGCAGACCACACTGCGCAGCACCCGGCGCCCGGGGACCAGACGCCTGGCGTTGCAACACCGGGCCCTGCGCCGGAAGACGCCGCCACCGAGGCGGTGCGCAAGTTCGGCATCACCGTGGAGGACTATATGCTGCCTGCGCGGCACCAGATCCAGATGGTGGGCCCGGACGGCACCCTGAACCCGCACGCCGAACAGGGCGCCCAGCCCGGCCACGAATACTCCCTCCCCGGCGACGAGGAACTGCTGGCCGCCTACGAGCAGCTCGTCGTCGGACGCCGCGTCAACGACCAGAACTCTGCGCTGGTCCGGCAGGGCCGCATGGCCGTCTACCCGTCCAGCCACGGCCAGGAGGCCTGCCAGGTGGCCGCCGCCCTGTGCCTGTCCGAGGGCGACTGGATGTTCCCCACGTACCGCGACTCCGTGGCCGTAATGGCCCGCGGCGTGGATCCGGTCCAGACCATGACACTCTTCCGCGGTGACTGGCACGGCGGCTACGATCCGTCCAAGCACAAGGTCGGCATCCAGTGCACCCCTCTGACCACCCAGCTGCTGCACGGCGTCGGCGTGGCCCACGCCGCCAAGCTCCGCGGCGAGGACACCGTGGTCCTGGCCATGTGCGGTGACGGCGCCACCAGCGAGGGCGACTTCCACGAGGCGCTGAACTTCGCCGCAGTGTTCCACCTGCCCGTCGTGTTCTTCGTCCAGAACAACCAATACGCGATTTCCGTGCCGCTCGCGCACCAGTCCGTTGCACCATCGCTCGCCCACAAGGCCGTGGGCTACGGCATGGCCGGGGAGCGCGTGGACGGCAACGACGTCGTCGCGCTCCTCGCCGTGCTGGGCCGCGCCGTCAGGCTCGCCCGGGAAGGCTCCGGCCCGCTGCTGGTGGAGGCGCACACCTACCGCATGCAGGCCCACACCAACGCCGACGACGCCACCCGGTACCGCCAGGACAGCGAAGTCGCAGAATGGGTGGCCAAGGACCCGCTGAGCCGGATGAAGACCTACCTGACGGACCGCGGACTGCTCGACGACGACCACGCTGCCACGATCGCCGGGAAGGCCGAAACCGTGGCCACCCAGCTCCGCGACGGACTCAGCGAGGAAGTCCCGGTGGAACCGCAGGACCTCTTCAAATACGTCTTCTCCACGCCCACACCCCAGCTGAAGGAACAGTCCGCCATGCTCGCCGACGAACTCGCCCGCGACGCCGCATCGAAGACGGAGGCCGCGAAATGAGCCCCACCATCACCACCTCGTCCGAGGCGAACGGCAACGTCAGCGCCGCCACCGCCCGCGCCGCCGCCACCGCAGCGACTGCTGCTGAGCAGAAGGCAGCGGAGACCGGCCCGCAGTCCATCACCCTGGCCAAGGCGCTGAATACCGCCATGGCCGACGCCATGCACGCGGACCCCTCCGTTTTGGTCTTCGGCGAGGACGTCGGCATGCTGGGCGGGGTCTTCCGGATCACCGACGGGCTGACTAAGACCTTCGGTAAGGAGCGTTGCTTCGACACCCCGCTGGCCGAGTCCGGCATCGTC
This sequence comes from Pseudarthrobacter linnaei, assembly GCF_055412825.1. Lineage (NCBI taxonomy): Bacteria > Bacillati > Actinomycetota > Actinomycetes > Micrococcales > Micrococcaceae > Pseudarthrobacter > Pseudarthrobacter linnaei. The sequence continues at coordinate 288,360 of NZ_JBVAYX010000002.1, read as the reverse complement.
GGCATGGCCGTAGGCATGGCGATGAACGGCATGCGCCCGGTCATCGAGATGCAGTTCGACGCGTTCGCCTACCCGGCTTTCGAACAGATCGTCAGTCACGTCGCCAAGATGCACAACCGCACCAAGGGCGCCGTGAAACTGCCCATGGTCATTCGGGTGCCCTACGCCGGCGGGATCGGGGGCGTGGAGCACCACTGTGACTCCTCCGAGGCGTACTACGCCCACACCGCAGGGCTCAAGGTCTTCACCCCGGCCACCGTCGCCGACGGTTACCGGATGCTCCGCGAGGCCATCGACTCCGACGACCCTGTGATGTTCATGGAGCCCAAGAAGCTCTACTGGTCCAAGGACCAGGTGGACCTGGACGCACTGCGCGCCGAACATGCCGAGAACGCCGAGCGGGGGACCTCCTCCGAGGGCCGCGCCGCCGTCGCCCGCCCGGGCACGGACGCGACCCTGATCGCCTACGGGCCCTCGGTCCCGACGGCGCTCGCCGCAGCCGCCGCAGCGGCCGAAGAGGGGCGCTCGCTCGAGGTCATCGACGTCCGCTCCATCGTGCCATTCGACGACGAGACGGTCTGCGCCTCCGTGCGCAAGACCGGACGGGCTGTCGTTATCGCCGAGGCCCACGGCTTCGCCTCCGTAGCCTCCGAGATCGTTGCCCGGGTCCAGGAGCGCTGTTTCCACCACCTGGCCGCGCCGATCCGCCGCGTCACGGGCTTCGACGTCCCGTACCCGGCGCCGAAGCTTGAGCACTACTACCTGCCCGGCGTCGACCGCATCCTCGACGCCGTTGACGACCTCCAGTGGGAAGACTGACCATGACCGAACCGAAAGTATTCCTCCTCCCGGACCTCGGCGAGGGCCTCACCGAAGCCGAACTCGTGAACTGGCTCGTGGCCGTGGGCGACGAGATCAGCGTCGACCAGCCGATCGCCGAGGTAGAGACGGCCAAGTCCATGGTTGAGGTCCCCTCCCCGTACGCCGGCACCGTCGCCGTGCTGCACGGCGAGCCCGGCCAGACCCTCGACGTCGGAAAGCCGCTGATCTCCGTGACACCCGTCGGCTCGGCGGCGGCGCCTGCCGCTGCTGCGGTGTCCAAGCCTGCCGACACCGCCGACGTTGCCGCGGAGGTCTACCGCGAGGAAGAAAAGGCCGGGTCCGGAAACGTCCTGATCGGCTACGGAACTCCCGGCGGGCACGGGATTGCCCGCAGGAGTCGGCCCCGGAAATCCTCGTCCGGCACCGCAGTGGCCGAGCCGGCGGCCCAGGTGCCCGCGGCTGAGAAGGCAGCGGATGACCTGCTGCTGATGCGGACCCGGGTGCCCGGAAAGCTGGGGGCCGTTATTTCCCCGCTGGTCCGGCGGATGGCGCGCGAGCACGGGGTCGATCTGGGCGAGCTCCAGGGGTCCGGGGACAGCGGTCTCATCATGCGGCGTGACGTTGAGGCTCTCATCAAGCCCCCGGCGGTTGAACGTCCCGCGGCTGTGGAGATTCCGGCGGTAGCTCCGGTCGTGACCGTCGGCGACACCGACGCGCGCACGGGGCTGGGCATTTCCGGCCGGACTGCCGTCCGTGGCGTGCGGAAGGCTGTTGCGGCGAACATGAGCCGCAGCCGCTCCGAGATCCCCGAGGCCACGGTGTGGGTCGATGTCGACGCCACGGCCCTCGTGGAGATGCGTGCCGCGCTGAAGAAGGCTGACCCGCACCATACCCCGGGCCTGCTGGCATTCATCGCGCGCTTCGTCACCGCGGGGCTGAAGAAGTTCCCGGAGCTGAACACGCGGATCGTCACCACCGAGGACACCACCGGGGGAGCGTCCCAGGAGATCGTGGCGTTCGACGGGGTCAACCTCGGCTTCGCGGCCCAGACCGACCGCGGTCTGATGGTGCCGTCGGTGCGCAACGCCGACCAACTCAGCGCCCGTGAACTGGACGCGGAGATCCGGCGGCTTACCGGCGTCGTCCGCGACGGCAAGGCCAGCCCCGCGGAGCTGGGCAGCGGCACCTTCACTTTGAACAACTACGGTGTGTTCGGGGTGGATGGCTCCGCCGCGATCATTAACCACCCCGAGGTCGGGATCCTCGGCGTCGGGCGCATCATCGACAAGCCCTGGGTGGTCAACGGCGAACTTGCCGTCCGCAAAGTCACCGAGCTGACCCTCACGTTCGACCACCGCGTCTGCGACGGCGGAACCGCCGGCGGCTTCCTGCGCTATGTGGCCGACGCGATCGAGAACCCGGGTTCGGTGCTCGCGGACCTCTAAACCAGCCGCGGGCTGCGCTCGAGGAAGGGCCTAACTGGCGGTGCCGGCTTCCAGCTTGGGACCAGTTCCGGTGCGTACAATCGAGGGCAGAACATCGCACCAACGACGCCGGAAATATGCCGGAATACGGAGAATCATAATGTCACGATGGCTTGAGGTTGGCCCGGACAACTACGTCCTGACCACCCAAGGTTCCCTGCTCAACACCGGCTTGGTTGTCGGCTCCGAACGCGCCCTTGTGATCGACACCGGCGGCGGGCCGAGGCAGGGACGCGAGATTCTTGACGCCGTGCGGGAAAAGACGCAGTTGCCGCTGGTCGTCGTTAACACCCACGCCCACTACGACCACTTCTTTGGTAATGCGGTGTTCGCCGATGCTGGCGTCACCGAGTTCTGGGCGCATGAAAACTGTGCCGCCGAGATCGACGAGGCTGGCGACACTCAGCGCCGCGCCGTCGGGGCGGATGAGCCGGAAATGGCAGCAGCCGAGGGCAGCAACACCGAACTCGTCGTGCCAAATGCGATCGTGAAGGACCAGCCGGTCCTGGTGGATCTCGGCGGCCAGACCGTCACGCTCTTTTATCTGGGCCTTGGACACACCGACGGCGACCTCCTGGTCGGGACGGCGACCACCCTCTACGCCGGCGACTTGGTGGAGCAGGGCTCCCACCCGTCCTTCGAGGATTCCTACCCCGAAGAATGGGCAGATGTCCTCCGGCACGTCTCGGCACTCCGCCACCGCTACGAATTCCTGATCCCCGGGCACGGAGAACCGTGCAGTGACCAGTTCGTCAAGACCATGGCCAACACCATGACTACGGCCGTCCGGCAGGCCACCCAGGCGACAAGGGAGACCCCGGACGACGCCACCAAGGCCATCCCGATCCTTCCCTACGGGCCCGAGCAGTCCCGATGGTTCATTAAGCGCCTGCAGGAGACCCGGGCACACCACTGAGTCCGCGGCTTGAGGCTGCCGATGGCAAGGGTACTCACGGCAGCGCCTAGAATTGCGGTTGAACCAATACAACCGAGCACCGCAGCGGTCTGCGCTGTGAGTCCCAGGGGGGACCAATATGCCCGATCCGGTGGACAACAAGACAGCCAACGCTGCCGCTGAGGCAGATCAACCCGAACTCCGTCGCCGGCGCGAGCGCCGCCGCGGCGAGGACTCCGATTCCCGGACAGGAACCATGCCGATCACAAACTCCGACGCCGTCGACAACCCGGCGGCGCGTCCGCTGCGCCGTAGCTCTTGGGCCGAGGCCGCCGAAGCTGCCGACGAGCGCAATGCCGCCGCCGGGACTTTCCCCCTGATCCGGCAGGTCCCGGCCGCCCCCGAGCTGCCCGCCGCTCCGCCGGCGGTGGCTGCCTCGGACGCCGCCGTGTCAGCTGACGTTGACCGGCAGGCGTTCGAGGAGTTCGAGACGGAGTCGCCGGCCTTCGCAGCGGTCGTTCCTTCGTCCCGCCGTTCAGCTGTGCCGGCGGCGCCGGACAGTGCCCCCGCCGTGCCGGCCCTGCCGGGACGTGCCACTCGCTCCGCCAGCCGGGCCGCCGCCCTGACCGCCCCGGCTCCCGACTTCATCAGCTCGCCCGGGCTCTTTGTCCGCGAGCAGAAGCCCCGCCCCGTCGGCGGTGTCCGCGGCGCCCTCTACAGGATGACCGGCGGCGGGCTGAATCTCGGCCCAAGTCCCCGGCAGCGCGAGGAAGACGAACTCGCCCGGCGCATCTCCCGCCAGCTCCAGGGCAGCTACAACACCGCCGTCCTGAGCCTCAAGGGTGGAATCGGCAAGACCTCGACTACCGTCGGTGTCGGACTCACCCTGGCGGAGTACCGCGGCGACCCGCCATGCGCCATCGACGCGAACCCGGACTCCGGCGACCTCGTTGAGCGTGCCCTTGGCGAAGGCATCTACCAGCAGCAGAGCCCGCGCACCATCACGGACCTGCTCAAGAACATCGAATCCATCGATTCGCTCACCGCCCTGGCCCGGTACATGCACCACGCCGGCCGGCTTCACCTGATAGCCGGTGAACAGGACCCCGAGGTCTCGGACTCGCTGACCGCCGAGGAATACCTGCGCATCCGCAAGCTCATCTCCGGCTACTACTCCGTAGCCCTCACCGACTGCGGCACCGGGGTCACGCACAACGCCATGAGCGGCATCCTGCAGTCCGCGGACAACCTCATCATCGCGGCTGGCTATGCGGTCAGCGGCGCAAAGCGTGCCCGCAGCACCCTGCACTGGCTGGCCGGCCACGGCTACGAGGAACTGGCGCGCAACGCGATCGTCGTGATCACGGACAAGGACGAGGTCTCCTCGCGGGTGGACAAGGACGCGATCGAGGACCACCTGTCCGGTATCTGCCGCCAGCTGATCGCTGTGCCGCACGACCGCGGAGTGGCCGACGGCGATCTGGTCACCCTTGATGTGCTCCGCCCGGAAACCCGACGCGCCTACCGAGAGATCGCCGCCGCGATCGTGGACGGCTACGTTTAATGGCTGGTCCCCCGGGCTGAATTTGTGTCGGGCCGGGGACCGCCCTACATTTTAGGCATGACCAACAACGCCGGGGACGAAGCAGCCCTGCAACTGCAGGACCTCCTGATGGGAACCGAGAACGTCGAGGACTTCCTCGACCAGCTCGCGGGATTCTCGGCGGCAACGCTCAGCCACGCCGCCGGCGCCGAGATTGAATGCGGCGTGACGCTGCAGCGCCGGAAGAAGACCATGACCGTGGCGGGGAGCAGCCAGCGGGCGGTCACCCTGGACCGCATCGAGCAGGCCCTCGGTGAGGGCCCGTGCATCGAGGCGCTGCGGACCAAGTCCGTGGTCCTGCTGGCCGATGTAAGAACCGATCCGCGCTGGCCGGCCTATCAGGCGGAACTGGCGAGCCACGGGTGCTTCAGCACCCTGGGCGTGCCCCTGGAAATCGGCGATGGCGCCACCGCAGCCTTGAACTTCTTCGCCCCCGGTACCGGGATCTTCACCGAGAACATCATCACCGAGGCGGCAGGCTTCGCTGACCTCGCCGGCGGCTCCCTGCGCCTGGCCGTTCGGATCGGCACCGCGCAGTCCCGGGCGGAGGACCTCCAGGCCGCCATGGAACACCGCACCTCGATCGACCTGGCCTGCGGAGTGGTGATGGCCCAGAACCGCTGTACCCAGGAGGAAGCCATGGGAATCCTCACCCGGGTCTCCAGCAACCGGAACCAAAAACTTCGTGTCGTCGCAGCCGAGATCCTCAAGAACCTCACCGCCGGGGAAGTCCGCACCCACTTCGACGCCTGAGCACGCCGACGCCTCAACACTTCGTCGCCTACGCACTTCAACGCCTGGGCGCTTGGGGCTCGCCGTCGGCCTAGGATGAAGGGGATGAGCACCACACAGACCGCGCCGTTCAGCCTCCGCAGCATCGCCGTCCCCGCCTTCGGCCCGGCCCTGCTGTTCAGCATCGGCGAGGGCGCCATCCTGCCAGTGGTGGCACTGTCCGCCCGCGGCCTCGGCGCCTCGGTCGCCGTCGCCGCCCTGGTGGTCACCCTGATCGGTCTCGGCTCCTGGTTCTTCAACCTGCCTGCCTCGCTTATCACGCTGAAGTTCGGCGAACGCTGGGCAATCGTCGGTGCCGCGGCGGCCAGCGCCGTCGCGCTCGCCGCCGCGGCCCTGGCCCCGCTGCTGCCCGACGGGCTTTGGCTGCTCGCCGCGGCGATGCTCGTCGTCGGCATGGCCGCGAGCGTCTTCAGCCTGGCCCGGCAGAAGTACCTGACCGAGGCGGTCCCGGTGGTCCTCCGGGCGCGGGCGTTGTCCACACTCGGCGGCGTCAACCGGATCGGCATCTTCATCGGCCCCTTCATCGGCGCCGCCGTGATGCAGTCCGCCGGCATCACCGGCGCGTACTGGGTGGGCGTCGTCGCCATGGCGGCGGCCGCGGCCCTGTCGGTGACCATTCCGGACCTGGTGGCCAGGCCCGTACCGGACGGCGGCGTCCCCGTCCCGCAGGCGACGCTGCGCAGCGTCGCCGCCTCCCACGCCGGGGTGTTCCTGTCCGTGGGCGTGGGGGTGCTGCTGCTCAGTGCGCTGCGCGCGTCCCGGCAGGTGGTGATCCCGCTCTGGGCCGAACACCTGGGGATGGACGCGACGCAGGCCTCGCTGATCTACGGGCTCTCCGGCGCCATCGACATGCTGGTGTTCTATCCGGCCGGGAAGCTGATGGACCGCAAGGGCCGGCAGTGGGTGGCCATTCCCTCGACCCTGATCATGGGCACGGCCATGCTGCTGATCCCGCTCAGCACGGGCTTCGCGGGGCTGCTGCTCGCGGCGCTGCTGATCGGCTTCGGCAACGGCATCAGCTCGGGCCTGAACATGACGCTCGGCGCCGACTTCTCACCCGACAACGGCCGCGGCCAGTTCCTGGGCATCTGGCGGTTCATGGCCGACGCCGGCGCCACGGGTGGGCCGGTGCTGCTCTCAGGCGTGACGGCTGTGGTATCGCTCGGGGCCGGGGTGGCAGCCACCGGCGTGCTTGGCTTCGCGGCCGCTTCGGTGTTCGCCATCACCATCCCGCGGCTGAAGCACCGGCGCAACTACTGAGGGTTCCGGCGCACGCCTTGCTATTTACCTGACCACGTCGGCAGCGTCCCGGTCCACGCCGCCGATCAGGCCCGAGGTCTGGGCGTACTCAGCGCGTCGCCCACCGGCAAACACGGCCGGACGCCGTTCGGCGCTCCCCTCGGGGCGGGGATCAAAGAAGAGCCCAAGCACTATTCTCGGAGCTGCCCAACGGATAGTGTTGGGCTATGGAGGCGAAGCGGACAATCCCAGAGCAGACTGTCATCCTGAAAGGCCCCGGCCGTGCGTTTACTGTTAAGGTCCGTGACGGCGCCGGTCTAATTCCTAAGGATCTGACCCAAGTGCAGAAGCGCCGGCCGGCACGTTCGAAGGCCCATACAAAAGCGCCGGCAGAGACAAGCACCATCAGCTTGAGCGGCTTTAAAAAGAACGCTCCTGACTACGGACCGGGCGCCATGACGCAGCGCCTCGTCAATGCCCTCGGGAACAACACAGTCGCCGCACTCTTGGGCGTCAACAAGGATCGCCCTAGCCGGTGGGCGTCCGGCAAAGACGCACCGAACGAAGAGAACCGTGCCCTACTGGCCGACCTCGACTCTCTGGTGGGCCATCTCCACAGTGCATTCACCCCGGCTCAGGCCATCCTCTGGATGGAGGGGCACAACGCCCATCTCGATGCCCGGCCGATAGACGTCTACCGGCTCGAAGGTGCAGCACCCGTGATCGAGGCGATCCGCGCCCACGAGCAGGGGGCTTTCGCCTAGTGGAATTCTGGCGCGTAGTGAACTATCTTCCGGCCGCCACTGAACCCGCCTCGAACGGGCATCCGCTCTACATCTGGCCCAGGCAGGGATCCGGGCGCGTCGATGACCCCGACCGGGACTATCTGGTGCTCTATGTCGGCGATTCACCGGAGGGTGCCGTTGCCGAAGCTCTCGGCGACTTCGCAGTCTGGAGGCCTGAAGTGCTGGATCCGCCGCCGGGGGCCCCGGCAGGGACGGTAAAAGCCCTTGTGAAGTACACCGGGGACCCGGCCATCCTGGACCTTGATGACCCTCAGGTGCTGCAGGACTGGTCGCTGCGTCCCAGCAGTGTTGTCTCCAAGGACCGTGGGTCCACACAGCAGTGGGCGCGGTCCATGTACGAGACGGGCGACTACGCCGGGCTGTCCTGGTGGTCCTTCTACGAGCCGCGCTGGGCAAGCTATGGACTGTGGGACATCGCGGGACTCAGTGTGGCCGGCGCTCCGGAAACGCTGACCCTCAATCACCCTGCAGTGCAGGATGCGGCGGCCCTGATCCGGAGGATAAACAGCTGACCCGGCCTAGTGCACACTTTTCCGCACGTCTCCCCGAGTCGGTAACTATGCTGTGTACGACCGAACCACGAGTGTGAGGAAGGCCCGACATGGCGCAAGGTACGAAGGAAGACCCCTGGCAGCTGCTGACTGCTCCCGGTACATCGGAGTACAGCATGTACCGCGACGAGGGCGCCGATCCTCCCGCTCTGGTGTGCCAGATCGGATCCACCACGCTTAAGTACCACCTGCGCGCCGTCGAGGACCTGCATCACTGGCTCACGGCACAGGGCGGCTGGGTTCCGCTGGGCGCCGCGGACGAGAAGAAGCCCGCGGCCGACGGAACCGTGGAAGCCTGGGGGAGGGACGCCTCGAACCCGGTCCACGGCTGGTACGGGCTCCGCAACGGCTACCGGGGCAGGTTCGGCATGTACCTGCCGCCACTGCTGGAGGCGCTGGGCCTGGCCGAACTCACCCACGAGAAGCGGAACAACAGCATCCGCGCGATCAGCCCCGACGGGGCCACGACGTAGGGAAAGCGCGCCGCCGTCGCGCACCAAGCCCAACGGGCGGACGACGGCGCGTGTCAGTGCTGCGGCAGTGCCCCGCCCGAGTCCTGGATCGCCGCGGCGAAGACCGGCAGGGCGCGCTGGATCATGTCCTCCGAGGCGGTGAGCGAGATCCGGAAATAGCCCGGGGTCTCGAACAGGGTGCCCGGCAGCACGAACACGTCCTGGTCCGCGAGGGCGGCGGTGAACTGCTCGTCGTCGTCGGCGGGGGTGCGGACGAACAGGTAGAACGCCCCCTCCGGCCGCGTGACCTGGTAGCCCATGCCGGTCAGCGCCTCCACCATCAGGTCGCGTTTGCGCTCCAGTTGCCCGACGTCGATCGAGAACTCCTCCAGCCGCGGCAGCGCATACTGCAGCAGCGCGTTGGGGTAGATCCAGCCCAGCGCCATCTGCAGGGCAATGATCGCCTCCCGCAGCGGGCCGCGGTCCGGCATGGTCGGCGGCAGCGCCAGGTAGCCGATCCGCTGCCCGGGCGCCAGATGGGTCTTGCCGTACGAATAGGCCAGGAGCGTATACGGATAGTGTTCGGCGGGGCTGTGGAACCGGGCGCCGTCGTAGACGATCCGGTTGTACGGTTCGTCCGAGAGCAGGTAGACCCGCCGCCCGTTGCTGCGCGAGGCGCCCTCGAGCATGGCCGCCAGGTCCTTCAGCAGCGCGGGCGGGTAGATCCGGCCGGTCGGGTTGTTGGGCGTGTTGACGATCACCACCCTGGTCCGCGGGGTGATGGCCGCACCCAGTGCCGCCAGATCGACGTCGAACGTCCCGGGCTCGCAGCGGATCTTGACCGGCACCAGTCCGGCCTCGAGCACCAGCGGCTCGTAGAAAAACCAGGGCGGCAGGGTGAAGATGACCTCGTCGCCGGGGTCGGCCACGGCCTTCAGCCCTAGCGGAATCGCGGTGAAACCGCCCGTGGTGAGGTGGATGTCCGCCGGCTCGAACGGCATCCCCAGCAGCCGCTGCAGGGACGCCGCCGCCGCGGCCTGTGCCTCCAGCTCGTTGGTCTTGTAGGCGAACCAGCGCTCGTTCCGGGGCGTCAGCGCGTCCGCCAGGGCCTCGACGTAGGCGGCCTGCGGCATCTGGTGCGGGTTGCCCAGGGCCAGGTCGCAGACGCCCAGCAGGTGCTGGCGGCGGGCGTAGACGGAGTCGCGGAGAAAGGTATTGATCCGCTGCTGCGACGGGACGGACGCGAGGGTGGCGGCGCGCCGTGAAACGTTCGGTGAAGCCGGAGAAGCAGTGCTCATGACACTCCCTCGAGAGGTGGCCGCGTGATCCGCCGATGGCCCAGCGCGCCGCCGGGCCAGTGGCCGTGCGGGACTAATTCTGGCCCCCGGCGGGCCCGATGTAAACGGTTTCGGGCACCGGGCGGGGAGTTTCCGCAGTGTCAGCGCCCCGGCCGCCCGTCACCCCACGGCTGGCTCCCGCTTAGCGTGGCCAGTGGCCTGTTCGTAGCCGTAGGCGACCTGGAGCAGCTCGAAATCCTGCCCGTGGTTCATGGCCAGCTGTAGCCCCACCGGCAGGCCGCCGTCGCTGAACCCGGCCGGGACCGAGATGGCAGGGATGCCGGTCGCGGAGATCAGGCAGGCGGAGCGCATCCAGTCCAGGTATGTCTCGAACTCGACGCCGTTGATGGACATCGGGTACCGCAGGGACGCCTCGAAGGGCAATAACTGCGCGGTGGGGCTGGCGAACACGTCGTACCGGCTGAAGAAGCGCCGCACGCTGGTGTCCAGCCGGGTCCGGGCGAGGGCGGCAGAGACCAGGTCCTGCCCGCTGAGGGCCCGCCCCCGGTCCACGTTCCAGCGCACCTCGGGCTTGACCACGTCCAAGTGCCTGCCCACCAACTCACCCATGCCCAGGGCAAAATCGAACGCCCGGGTGGTGCCGAACACTTCATCCGCGTCCCGCAGGTCCGGCGCGGATTCCTCAACGGTGGCGCCGAGCTCCTCGAAGATCCGCAGCTGGCTTTCCAGGACGCGCAGTACCTCCTTCTCCACCGGCACGCCCAGGCCGAAGTCCGGCGACCAGCCAATCCGCAGGCCGGTCAGGTCCCGCCGCAGCGGCTCGGCGAATCGCCCGGCCGCCACCGGCGCGACGAATGGCACGGCGGGGTCCGGCCCGGCCACGGCCACCATGGCCAAGGCAATGTCTTCCACGTCGCGGGCCATGGGACCGGTCCGGGCGAGCCAGGCCCACGCGTTGCGGGTCGGCGCCACCGGGATCACGCCCAAAGACGGCCGAAACCCCACGACATTGCAGAACGATGCCGGGATGCGCAGCGAGCCGCCCATGTCGCTGCCGTCGCTAAGCGGCTGGACGCGGGCCGCGATGGCGGCGGCCGCGCCGCCGCTGCTGCCGCCAGCGCTTTTAGCCGTGTCATAGGGGTTGACGGTGGTGCCGAAGACATCGTTGAAGGTGTGCGAGCCCGCCGCGAACTCCGGCACGTTGGTCTTGCCGGAGGTGACCACCCCGGCCGCCTTGAACCTGGCGATGATGAGGTCATCAAAGTCCGGCACGAAATCCCTGAAGATCACCGAGCCCTGCGTGGTCCGCAGCCCCCTGGTGTTGTTGGTGTCCTTGTGCGTCATGGGCAGGCCATGGAGCGGCGGGAGCTCCGCCCCGGAGACGGTGAGCGCGTCGGCGGCAGTCGCCCGCGCCGCAGCGCCCTCACGGTCCTCGGTCACCACCGCGTTGAGCGCTCCGTTCACGGCGTCGATCCGCGCGAAGTGCGCATGGAGGGCCTCTCGTGCGGAGATGTCCCGACGCCGGATGGCGGCGGTCAGCTCCTTGGCGGACAGCGCGCTGATGCCGTCGGCCGCCGCGGAAGCTGCCTGGCGTGCGGCCGGGGTGGCCCCGGACCGGGCCGCCGGGTCGGTCATAGCGCGGCCCCGGACCGGCCCACCCGGGAGAGCAGGGAGGTCAAGGCGGCGCGGAGGCCCGTGCTCAGGGTTGGCTCGACGTCCGGCGCGAAGTACGGGGAATGGTTCCCGGGAAGGGGAGTCTCGGCGTCGAGCCTTTCCTGCGTGTAGGCACCGAACATCCAGTACACGGACGGCACCTCCAGCACCTCGGCCAGGAGCCCGAAGTCCTCGCTGCCCATCACCGGCGGGACCACGTTCACGCAGTCCTCGCCGAGGGCCGCCTGGAACTCGCAGATCAGGGCGTCGGCGGAGGCGGGGTCGTTGTAGCACTGCGGGAAGCTGGAGATTTCCTCGATCGCGGGGGCCGGGGCGCCGGAGGCGTCCGCTTCGGCGTGCAGGATGCGCCGCAGGGAGTCGAGCACCCGGGTGCGGACGTCGACGTCGAACGTCCGGACGTTGATGGAGAACTCGGCCGTGGCCGGGATGATGTTTTCCTTCAGCCCGGCGTGGAAGGTGCCCACGGTCACCACGGCGGACTTCATCGGGTGGACCTCGCGGGAGACGACTGTCTGCAGCCGCACCACCATGTGGGCGCCGAGGACGATCGGGTCGATGGATTGTTCCGGCTGGGAACCGTGCGCCTGGCGGCCGTGGACGGTGACCTTCCAGGAGTCGGCCATGGCCATGGCCGTGCCGCTGCTGATGTTGACTGTCCCGGATAGGCCCGGCCAGACATGCTGCCCGTAGATGATTTCCGGCTTCGGGGCCTTGTCCCAGAGTCCGTCCGCGATCATGGCTTTGGCTCCGGCGCCGGTTTCCTCGCCGGGCTGGAAGATGAAGACCACGGTTCCGGACCACGCGTCCAGGTTTTCGCTCAGCAGTTGCACGGCCGTCAGGGCGACGGTCATGTGGGTGTCGTGCCCGCAGCCGTGCATCACAGGGACAGGCGTGCCGTCCGCGAGCGTGCCGGTGGCGGTGCTGGCGAACTCCAGGCCGGTCTCTTCCTTCATCGGCAGGCCGTCGGTGTCCGCCCGGTAGCCCACCACGGGTCCGGTCCCGTTGCGCAGGATCCCGACGACGCCGGTGCCGCCGCACACGAACGTTTCCAGGCCCAGGGCGTCGAGCTTCTGCTGGATGAACGCCGCCGTGTTGGTCTCCTGCATGGAGAGTTCGGGGTTGGCGTGGAGGTGGCGGTAAAGCTCGTGCATTTCGGCCTGGCGGGTGTCGCTGAGTTCAAACAAAGCAGTGCTGGTGGTCATGGGGTTCCTTCCGGAGGAGTTGGGAGTTGGGAGTTCGGTTCGGGCGCTCACTCGGCTTAGCTCAGTGAGCATGGTTCGGATGCGCCTAGTTCACCAAGGTGGTGGCGGCGGGCGCGTCCTTGCGGGGCCGCAGGAACCACGCCAGGGTCGCCGTCAGGAGGACCACAATCCCGGTGGCCGGCTTGGCGAGCGCCGGCACGGCGGGGACCAGGACGAAGAGGACCACGACGGCGACGACGACGGCGATGACCGTCACCCGGGGCTGCTTCATCGTGACGACGAGCTGGACCAGGACGGCGCCGATGATGGCGGGGAAGATGTAGAGCCGGGCGACGTCGACGATGTCGGTCGGGATGACGCTGACCAGCCAGGTGCCTAGCACGCCGACGAACAGCAGCATCGAGAACACGTGCACCATCGCGGCTCCGCAGATGGCCATGAGGGCCGCAAACTCGCCCCGTTTGGTGCCGGCCTTGGCGCCGACGGTCGCCTGGGCCACCAGGGCCGACGGGAGCAGCTTGTTGGCGATGTTGCCGATCATGAAGGCCTGGTACATCGCGGCCGGGCCGAGGACGGGGTAGTAGGTGATGGGCTCGACGAACCACAACACGAAGAACGCGGCCGCGACGGCGAAGAAGGCCGTCCAGACCTGGCCGGAGGTGATGCCCAGGTCGCCGAAGAGCACCAGGTAGAGCGGAGCTGCGACCGAGAGGATGAGTGCGGAGCCCATGGTGATCTGGCCCCAGCGGGAGGTGGTGCGGTCGAATTGGAGGAGGGTCGCGGCGCGGGAGGCATCAGTATCGAGAGCGGTCATGAAAATCAATCCTTTCGAGACGGGATATGGCTGGAGTTCGCTGCCTAGGCAGCCATGCCGGACGTGTGGGCGGCGTAGGCGACGAACAGGCCAACCAGGATCGAGATCCCGAGTCCCCATTCCCGGAGCCACGCGGCGTCGAACTTCTTGGCCAGCGCGAGGCAGATGCCCATGACCAGGGCGGACACGATGACGGTGATGATATGCACCGGGGTCTTGCCGAGCTCCGCAATGCCGAGGCTGGCGAACGCCCCGATCAGGGCGGCCGCGGGAACGATCGCCATCAGGGCCGGGTTGACCTTGCGCAGTTTCGAGTCACCGCGCCGGAGGATCGGGGTGAGGATCAACGTGGAAATCATCCACATGGCACCGGACATGCTCATCGCCATGAAGGCCACCGCAAAGACGCTCTGGTTGTAACCCGGGCCGCCGAGCGTTGCCCCCATGGTCGTGGCGGCAAGGCTCGCCGATGCGGATTCTGTGGCTGCAGAGCCCACCAGGCCGATCCGGACCAGCACTGCGGGCGTCCCGAACAGTGTCATCAGCGCAATGCTGACCAGCACGACGGCGAGGGACGGGCCGATCGCCGCCACGGCACCGGCACGGAAGGATTGTTTCAGCTCGGTCTCGGAAATGTCAGCGGCGGGCCCCGCCTTCCTGGCCGCGCGCATGTAGATGACGGTCTGGAGAATGATGGCCCCGAAGACGCCGATGGCCAGGACCCACAGGACTGGGATGTTGGCGATCGCGAGAATGTCCGTGGAGGCCCCGGAATTTGCTGCAGTACTCATGGATGCTCCGATACTGGATGAGGATGTGAGCGGAAATGGAGTGGCGTGCTGCCGGGTCAGTGGAGGTCAGGGCGGTTCAGTTGTCAGGTCCAGGCGGTTCAGGTCAGGGCTGCGGTTCCAGCTCGGCGCGGTCGAGCCGGGTCAGCGTCTGCGCGAGCGCGACGACACCGGTGGCAATGTCCGCGAAGTCGGTCCATTCCTCCGGGCAGTGGCTCTTGCCGGCCCTGGACGGGACAAAAATCATGCCCATCGGCGCCAGCGCCGCCATGTGAACGGCGTCGTGGGTGGCCCCGCTGGGGATAGGCATCCATGGAATGCCGATGGCGTCGGCGGCCGCGGCCGCGACGTCGTGGATGCCGGCGTGGGCGTGCACCACGGTGTTGTCGGTGGACCAGTCGAATTCGACGTCGACCCCCAGGCTCCGGGCGTTGGCCAGGATCTCCTCGGCCAGCCGGCCGCGGACACCGCTGAGCCAGTCGTTGTCGACGCTCCGGACTTCGCTGGTCATCCGGACCAGGGAGGGCACCACGTTGGGCGACCGCGACTCGGATTCGACCCGGGTGGTGGTGGCGACCCCGTGGTTGGGGGCTCCGCAGCCTTCGCGGCGGACCGAGAGCACCGCTTCGGCCGCGGCGACCATGGCGTCCTTGCGATCATTCATCGGCCGGGTGCCGGCGTGGTCGGGGCTTCCCGTGAAGGTTGCGACGAGGCGCTCGATCCCGGTGATCGCGGTGACGATGCCCAGCGGCAGCCGGCGCTGTTCCAGCGTGGGGCCCTGTTCGATGTGCAGCTCGATGAAGGCATGCAGCGGCGCGGTGCGTGCCCAGCGTGTCTGGAGCACGGCCCCGGGATCGAGCCCGAAGTCCCGGTACGCCTGCCCGAGGCTGACTCCGCGGTAATCCTGCCGGTCCAGGTCCGCGCGCGTGAGTTCGCCGGCGATGGCCCTGCTGCCCAGACAGCTGAGGCCGAAGCCATTGGATTCCTCGCCGAGGAAATCCACCACGAGGAGGTCGCGGCTGAGCCGTTGTCCGGATTCCCGCAGCAGCTGCACGGCCTCCAGCGCGCCGAGCACTCCCACGACGCCGTCGAAACGGCCGCCGCCGTCGACCGTGTCCGTGTGTGACCCGGTCACCAGCGCCGGGGCGTTGGGGTCGGTGCCCGCCAGCCGGCCAACGATATTGCCGGCAGTGTCCACCTGGACCTCCAGTCCTGCGGCAGCCATCCGTTCGGAAATCCTCTGCCGGGATTCGCGGTACGCCTCGCTGAACACTTCCCGGGTCCAGCCTGGCCGGGTCGCATCCCGGTACCTGGCCAGGTCCAGGATGCCTTGGCCGAGTCGTTCGGCGGCTTCCTGGCTCTGATCGGTGAGATCGAGCATCGGGCTCCTTCGTCGAGCATCGGTCCTAATGGATGACGGACAGTGCAATCGATTGCGCTGCACCCGTAACGGGTACAAAGCGGTGGGAATGTTTCGTACATCACACTAGAATCCGGTTGTTTCGTCAAGGTTTCATCGCGATTGCGATGTGACGATCATCCGGGCGTTGCGGACCAACGCAATCCTTTGCGTCGAATTTTTCCCCGGATGGCCCTAAACTTCTTGGAACAGAAGGGGGCACCGCCATCGCCGACCAACCCGCATCCGGGCGCTCCAAACCCGTCACGCTGGCCACGGTGGCCCGTCACGCCCAGGTGCATGTCTCCACGGCCTCCCGGGCGCTCAGCGAGGACCCCGCCGGGATCAGCACCGAGACCGTCCGGCGCGTGCGCGAGCTCGCTGCCATGCTCGGTTACCACCGCAATCTGGGCGCCGCCGGGCTCCGGACCGGAACGTCACGACTGATTGGCGTATTGGTTCCCCGCCTGACCGATCTGGCGCTCGCCACGATCTACGAGAGCATCGACGCGACAGCGGAATCGGCCGGCTACAGCACCGTAGTAGCGAACACCTACGACGATCCCGAGCACCGCCGGGCCCGGCTCGATGCCATGCTGTCCCGGCGGATGGACGGTGTGATCATTGGGGATTCGCACATCGGCGACACAGCCGGCTACGAGCTGCAGAGCCGCGGCGTTCCCTATGTGCTCGTGATGCGCCGGCTGGAGGGGCATCTGTCCGTGGCGACCGATGACGAGCTTGGCGGCAGGCTGGCCGCGCAGCACCTTTTGGAATTGGGTCACCGGCGGGTCGGCATCATCGCCGGGGACCTGCTGGCGAGCACCGGACGAGAACGGTCCCAGGGCTTCCGGCGAGCGTTCGACGCGGCCGGCTATCCGGTGGAGGACCCGTATGTGGTGAGCACCGGATTCGGCACGGCTGCCGGCCGCGTGGCCGGAGCGCAGCTGCTGGCGCTGCCCGAGCCGCCCACGGCGATCTTTGCCGTGGACGACCTCACCGCCCTGGGCGCGATGGGTGCCATCCGGGCCGCCGGAAAAAGGCTGCGCGAAGACGTTGCGCTCATCGGCTACAACGACCTCATCCTGGCCGACAACCTGCCCGTTCCACTCACGTCAGTGCGTTCGGACCTGCTGGCCATGGGCCGGCTCAGCGTCGAGGCCCTGCTGCAGGGGATCGGCGGCAAAACGGCGAGCTCAACGCTGCTCCCGCCGGTCCTGGTGCCGCGGGCGACGACTGTGGCTGACTAGACGGGTCCCGCTGCCCTGCCGGTCAGCGGCGCGGCGCGGTCCGCCGTCGGGCCGCATGCCCGAACAGCCAGACGCCGGCGACCGTGGCGAGGTAGCCCGCGATGATGATCAGCGCGGTCCCGGCCCAGAAGTAGTGCGTGGTGCTGCCCGCCAGTCCGGTGCCGGCGGCGACACTGAGCAGCGCAAAGGCGGCCACAGCGGCCGCGGCGAGCCCGGCCAGCAGCATCAGCGCCAGCCACAGCCGGGAGGAGGCCCAGTGCCGGCCGTAGCCGTCCCAGACGTTCCAGCGCGGACCCTGGCGGATGATCAGCCAGCCTGCCGGGAGCATAAACACGGCCACGACGAGGAAGGCCGCGACGACGTCGGCGGGCCGGTGCCACTGGTTGATCAGCGTGGAGACCCCGGTGGCGACGGCGAAGCTGCCGCCCAGGAAACCGGCGAGCGGCCGCCAGCGCGGGGAGACCATCAGGAACACCGCCGCCGCGGCCGACGCCGCGAGGGTGGTGTGGCCGGAGGGCAGCGAGTTCAGCTCCAGCGTCTCGATCCCGCGGTAGGGCCGGTCGGGGGAGATGCCCTTGAGGATCTGGGTGGCGACGTTGGCGCCCACGCAGGCGGCCACGGCGATCCCGGCCGCGGTCCAGCGCCGCTTCAGCACGGTGACGATCAGGACCACCACCGCGGAGATCAGCAGGGACAGTGCGGGCAGCGAGTCGAGGAGCTTGTTGGCGGCCTTGCCGGCGGTGCCGTGGATTTCGACCGCCTCCACGAGTGCCGATTCGTCGATGAACTGGCCCGTGGTGGTGCGGACAAAGAAGTAGTAGGTCCCGGCCAGCGCGGCCATGCTGGCGAGGGTGGCGAGCAGGAACAGGAACCCGGTGCCCCGGCCCTGGCGGCCGGCGGGCTCTGCAGGGGAGTCCTCCCGGGAGTCCTCCCGGGTGCCGGTGCGTGGGCCCGCGGCGCGCGGGGTCGGCGGCTGCGGGTACTCCGAAGCCGGCTGCATGCTGGTGTGTTCCTGCCGAAAAATCATCGATCTCAGGTTCCCACAGAACCCTGCGAACTTTCTGAGGGGCCACCTCCGGGCAGATCAGGGCGGATGCTGGGAGCGCATTCGCCCTGATCTGCCCGGCGGGCAGCCCTCCGCCCGCGGCGCGGGTAGTGTTTTGGCCATGGACACCGCGGCGCAGCATCCGGACCGAGCCTTCCCCCGCTTCCATCCGCGGCCCGCGCAGGGCTGGATCAGCGATCCCAACGGCCTGGGCTACGCGGACGGCCGCTACCACGTGTTCTTCCAGCAGAACCCGGACTCGGCACGGCACCACAGCATCTGCTGGGGGCACCTGAGTTCCCCCGACCTGGTCCACTGGGACGAGGAACCCGTGGCGCTCCGGCCCCAGCCCGGCGGGCCGGACGCGCTGGGCTGCTGGTCCGGTGTGGTGATGGACGACGGCGGCGTCCCCACCGCCGTCTATTCCGGCGTCGACACCGTGGGCGGCCGCTCCCGCGTGGTCCTGGCCCGGGCCGATGCGGCCCTGCGCACCTGGACCCAGGAGGGGCACGTCGCGGCCGAGGTGCCCCCGGACCCGCAGGTCACCGCCGTCCGCGACCCGTTCCTCTTCAGCTTCCAGAGCCGCCGCTTCGCCCTGCAGGGCGCCGGGCTCGCCTCCGGCCAGGCCGCCGTGCTTCTGTACAGCGTGGAGGATGTGCGCCACTGGAGGTACGAGGGGATCTGGTTCAGCTCCGAAGACCCGCTCGCGGCCCGGCACCTGCCCGCGGAGATCTGGGAGTGCCCGCAGCTGGTCCGGGTCCCGGACTCCTCCGGCGCCGAAACGTGGGTGCTAATGGCCTCGCTCTGGCTCGCGGCGGACCACCACGACCACCCCAACGGCGTCGGCTACCTCCTGGGCTCGCTGGCGGCGAACGGCAGCGGGCTGCCGGTGTTCAGGCCGGCTTCGGGCGGAAAAGCGGACCTGGGGCGGGAGTTCTACGCCCCGCAGCTCCTCGCGTTGCCGGACCGGGTGCTGCTCTGGGGCTGGTCCGCTGAGGCCGAGGATTCCCAGGACCGCCCCGGGCGCAGCCAGGCGGAGACGGACGACGCGGGCTGGGCCGGGATCCTGACCTTCCCGCGCCAGCTGTCCGTGCACGGCGGGGTCCTCGCCGTCGAACCCGCACCCGAACTACGCGCCTACCGCGGCGACCGGCTGCACCACGGCGCGGCCGGCACGATTCCTGTTCCGCCGGCGTCGGAGGTCCGGGTGGCCGGGGGAGAGGGCACGCTCCGGCTGGTTCTCGTCTCGGCGGGGCGGCGTCGGACCGTGTTCGCCGACACCGTGGCCGGCGGCGATGAGCTGCGGATCTTCGTCGACGCCTCGATCGTGGAGGTCTACCGCCACGGCTCGGTGCCCGCGACCCTGCGCGCCTACCCGGGCCCGGGCGAGGAGTGGCAGCTCGAGCTGCCGCACGGCGCCGCGGCGGACGTCTGGGAGCTCCGGCAGCCGGAGCGGCCGGACGGTTCCCGGCCCGCGGAGGCACCGACGGCATGACGGCGCGGGCACGCGGGACATGCCCCACTCTTGCGTCGAGGAGTGGACATAGTCCCGATATGTCCACTCCCGGGCGCGCCAAGGGGCATGTCCGCTGCGCCCGCCGGGCCGCGGGAGGGCATGCCCGGTCTTGGACGCGCCAGATGGGCATCCCCGCCGCGTTGGCCAGGCAGCCGGAGGGCATTCCCATCCCGTCGGAGCCCGGGTGCGGGTGCGGGTGGCGCCGGCCCCGGTATGGGAGGATGATCCGGTGACTTGCCCTGCCCCCGCCCCGCTCCGCAGCTCACGCGGCCGCCGTTACGTGGGGATGGTTGCCATGGTGCTGCCATTGGTGATCGGGATGGCTGCGTGTTCGGCCCCCGCACCCGCGGTTACCTCCAGCCCGGCTGATTCAACCGGCCCGACCGGCGGCACCCCGGCTGCGGGCGGGCAGGCCACGGAGGCCCCCTCCCCGGGAGTGACCGGGGCGTCCCCGGCCGCTCCGTCCGCCGTTTCCGGTGCCGTCGAGGCGGCGCTGCAGGCGCTGATGGCTTCCTCGCCACAGCCCAGCACGGCGCAGGTCCGCGAGAGCCTCTTCGCGGCGGGGTTCGCCCCGGCCGCCGTCGAGGTGTCCGCGTCCCGCACCCCCACCGGACTGGCCGCGGACGCCGTCGAGGTCGGAGTGCTGGGCGGGAACGAATGTGTGATGGCGCAGCTCCGGTCCGGAACTGTGGCCACGTCAGTCTTGCCGGTTCTTCCGAACGGGCGATGCTTCATTGGCAGCGTCCAGCGGTAGCAACAGGAGTCGCATGTCGAAGGTACTGAACCGCCGCGCCGCCGTCGCGCAGGAAACCCGCCGCACCCGCCCGCGGCGATCGCTGATGGCTGTCCAGGTGGCGGGGGAACTGCTGATCACCCTCGGCGTGATCGCGGGCCTCTTTGTCGCCTGGCAGCTGTGGTGGACCAACGTTGAGGCCGATGCGGCCCAGGGGGCTGCCGTGAAGCAGTTCGTCCAGGAGCACCAGGCGCCCATCCCTGATTCTTCCGGCACCCTGCCGGCGGACACGGTCCCCGCGGCCACGCCGGTCGGCACCGCGCCGGCCCACGGGACGGCCATCGGGGTCATCTACGTTCCCCGGTTCGGTGCCGATTACAGCCGCCCGATCATCGAGGGCACCAGCAGCGATGTCATCGACACCCTGGGCCTGGGCCGTTACGCAGGCACGGCGATGCCGGGCGCCGTCGGGAACTTCGTCATGGCAGGACACCGCCAGACCCACGGCGCGGTCCTGGACAACATCCACACCCTGGTGCCCGGGGACAAAATCTACGTCCAGACGGCCGACGGCTTCTACACCTATGTCTTCCGGAACCAGGAGATCGTCCTGCCGGACCGGACCGACGTGATCCTGCCCGTGCCGGCGCAGCCCGGCGCGGCGCCGGAGCAGCGGCTGCTGACCCTGACCAGCTGCAATCCGCTCTTCGGGTCCGAGGAGCGGATCATCGCCTACTCGGCCTTCGAATCCTGGCAGCCGCTCAGCGCCGGGCCCCCGGCGCCCATTGCCCAACAACTCGCCGCACTGCAGGGGAAAGGCTAGACCATGTACCTTTGGCTGTTTCAGCACCTTCCCGGGCCGCTCTGGCTGCGGATCCTGCTTTCGGCCGCTCTCCTGGCGGGGGCGCTGTTCCTGCTGGCCGAGTTTGTCTTCCCCTGGCTGGCCGATCTCACCAACCTGACTGACGCGACGGTGGGCTGAGCGGTGCCTGCGAGCTCGCACCTACCGTCCCTGGAGGAACTCCTCGCCGGCGCGCACGTGGTGAGCCTGCCGATGCGGGTGAAATTCCGCGGCATCCTCCGGCGCGAGGCCCTGCTGCTGGACGGCCCGCGGGGCTGGGGCGAATTCTGCCCCTTCCCGGAGTACGGCGACCCGGAAGCCTCCCGCTGGCTCGCCGCCGCGATCGAGGCCGGCTGGCAGAGGTTCCCGGAGCCGCGCCGTCAGCTGATTCCGGTCAATGCCACGGTCCCCGCCCTCGCCGCGGACCGGGTCCCGGAAATCCTGGCCCGCTTCGGCCGGGTGGATGCCGTCAAGATCAAGGTGGCCGAACCCGGGCAGAGCCTCGACGACGACGCCGCCCGGGTCGCCGCGGTCCGCGCGGCGCTCCCGGACGCCGCAATCCGGGTGGACGCGAACGGCGGCTGGGACGTCGCGACCGCCGTCGCGGCACTGATACGGCTGGCCGACGTCGGGCTCGAATACGCCGAGCAGCCGGTGCCGGACATCGCCGGCCTCGCCGAGGTCCGCCGCCGGCTGCGCGCCGCCGGGGTCCCGGTGCTGATCGCCGCGGACGAGAGCGTGCGCAAGGAAGACGACCCGCTCAAGGTGGCCCGCGCCGGCGCCGCGGACCTGATCGTCGTGAAGGTGGCACCGCTCGGGGGAGTGCGGCGCGCCCTGGACATCGTGGCGCAGGCCGGGCTCCCCGCCGTCGTCAGCTCCGCACTGGACACCTCCGTGGGAATCCGCGCAGGACTGGCACTCGCCGCCGCGCTGCCGGACCTGCCGTACGCCTGCGGGCTGGGGACCGTGTCGCTGCTCGCCGCCGATGTCACCCGGGATTCCCTGGTGCCCGACGACGGCGCCATCCGGGTCCGCGACGTCGCCGCCGATCCGGTGTTGCTGGCCGAACACGCGGCCGCGCCGGAACGCCGCGAGTGGTGGCTGGAGCGCCTGCGCCGGGTCCACGCGGTGCTGGCTGCCGACCGGTGACGCCCGGGGTTGCGAGGAAAGTGGATGCGGACGCGGCGACGTTGCCGCCGGAAATGGCCCAAGAACCGAATATTCGTCATGACCACCCCGGTACCCCAGCAAGTTGACGAGCCTGGCTAAGGCCACGCCTGCGGAGGGCCGGAACGCGACCCCCAAAGTCGGGCTGCTGCGCATGGTCCAGGGCCGCCTTGGGGGTGCGGCGTCCACCTCGCCCACAAAGGCCATCGCGTTGATGTCGATCGTGCCGATCCGCAGCTTCCCGGACAGCCGGATCCGGAGCGCGTAGGTCCGGTGTCAACCGCCGCAACGCTCCGGACGCCGATATTCCGGTGATGCATGCTGTAGGAGCATCTCCCTCACATCTGGCGGATTTCGGGGCGACGCCCGGTGTTCACCAGGACTTCATGCGAGAGTCGGCTCCGTGTAGTTTGCGGCTGGGACGGTGGGCAGGCCCCCAATTCCCCGTGGAAGGTCTCTCCATGTCTGTCTCCTCCGGACGCAAATTCTCCCTGCTCCCGATGCTCGGCCACACCAAAGGCAAGCGCAGCGCCGTCACCTGCGCGCTGAAGTGCGACAATGCCTGCACCGGCGAGGTCTGCAACACCAGCTCCAACGACTACTTCCGCGACATCGCCTCCGCGACCATGTCCCGCCGCGCCGCCCTGGGCTTCGGCGCCGCCGGTGCGCTCGCCGTCGCGTTCGGCGGTGCCCTGGCCTCGCCCGAGTCCGCAGTGGCCGACGGCGGCCCCGGCCTGTCCGCCGCCGCCAAGAACGGCTACGGCCACGGCAAGTCCAAGCTCAAGTTCACGGCGATCGCCCCGGTGGATGCCGCCGTCGACGCCGTCACGGTCCCGGAAGGCTTCACCTGGCAGCCCGTGATCCGCTGGGGTGACCCGATCTTCAAGGACGCCCCGGACTTCGATCTCGACAACCAGACCGCAGCAGCCCAGGCGCGGCAGTTCGGTTACAACAACGACTACACGGACATCCTCGAGATCCCCGGCAGCAAGAGCCGCCGGGCGGTGCTCTTCGCCAACCACGAATACACCAACGAGGCCATCATGTTCCCGGCCACGATGCCCCCCGCGGACGTCCGCGCGATCGGTGCCGCAGCGCACGGGCTCTCCGTCGTCGAGCTGGAGCGCAAAAACAAGAACAAGCCGTGGTCCTACGTCAAGGGCGCGAAGCTGAACCGCCGCTACCTGAACGACACGGCGTACCAGCTCACCGGTCCGGTGGCGGGCTCGCCGCTGGTCCGCACGAAGGCGGACCCCACCGGCCGCACCATCCTGGGCACGCTGGGCAACTGCGCCGGCGGCACCACCCCGTGGGGCACCATCCTCTCCGGCGAGGAGAACTTCAACGGGTACTTCGTCGCCCCCGGCACCTCGGCCGAGGACAAGCGCTACGGGCTCACCAACAAGCCCACGGCCCGGCAGTGGGAACTCGACGATCCCCGCTTCGACACACGCAACCCCGACTCCGCCAACGAGGCCAACCGCTTCGGCTGGATCGTGGAGGTCGACCCCTTCGATCCCACGTCGACCCCGAAGAAGCACTCCTCGCTGGGCCGCTTCAAGCACGAAGGTGCCAACGTGATCGTGGCCGAGTCCGGCCATGTGGTGGCCTACTCGGGCGACGACGAGCGTTTCGACTACCTCTACAAGTTCGTCTCCGCCGCGAAATACCGTGAGGGCGACCGCAAGCACAACATGACGTTGCTCTCCGCGGGCGACCTCTACGTGGCCCGGTTCACCGGCAACTCCCCGGCCGCCGAGATCACCGGCACGGGCGCTGTCCCGTCCGACGGCGGCTTCGACGGGACCGGCAAATGGCTGCCCCTCGTCGTCGGCGGAGTGTCCCACGTGCCCGGGATGTCCGTGGAAGAGGTGCTGGTCTACACCCGAGTGGCCGCGGACAAGGTGGGCCCCACCAAGATGGACCGCTGCGAGGACGTCGAGCCCAGCCTGCACACCGGCAAGGTCTACGTCGCCTGCACCAACAACTCGGACCGCGGCAAGGCCGGCAAGGAAGGCGCCAACGAGGCCAACCCCCGCAACGAAAACCGCGACGGCCACGTCGTGGAGATCACCGAGACCGGCGGCCAGACATCCACGTCGTTCACCTGGAACCTGCTGATGGTCTGCGGCGATCCCGCTCAGGGCGACGTCACCTATTTCTCCGGTTACCCGGTGGACAAGGTCTCGCCCATCTCCTGCCCGGACAACCTTGCCTTCGACTCGGTCGGCAACCTCTGGATCTCCACCGACGGTGCCCCCTCCGGCATCAAGAAGGCCGACGGGCTGTTCAAGGTCACCCTCGAAGGCGCCGAGCGCGGCCGGGTGGAGCAGTTCCTCGCCGTCCCGCGCGACGGCGAGACCTGCGGGCCGATCATCCGCGATGAGGAGCGCACCGTGTTCGTCTCCGTGCAGCACCCGGGCGAGGACGGCACGTTCGGCGCGCAGCTGTCCTTCTTCCCGGACTACGTGCCTGCGGGGACGACGCCGACCCGGGGCCAGGCCCGCGCCCCCCGCCCCTCGGTAGTCCAGGTCTTCCGCACGGACGACTAACCCCGCCCGCCCCACCCCACCTCCACTCCCGCAAAGCAACGCGGGGTCACATCCGGCCCATGTTGGGGCCCGTGATGGGCGATATCTGACCCCGCGTTGCTTCCGGGGTGGGGGAGCCGGGGGTGTTGGGGAACTGATAATTTGAACAGTGTGAATAATCCGGCCGAAATGGTTGTCCCCAGAGTCCAGGCAGCAATTGCCAGCGCGTTCGGCGAAGAGTACCGCGGGACCGATCCGGTGGTCCGGCCCTCGCAGTTCGCGGACATCCAGATCAACGCGGCCATGGCGCTGGCCAAGAAGGTCGGACTGCCGCCGCGGGAGGCCGCCGCCAGGATCGTCGGGGCCCTGGACCTGGACGGGATCTGCACCGCAGTCGAGATCTCCGGACCCGGCTTCATCAACCTCACCTTCGACGGGACCTGGATCGAGGAGCTGCTCAACGCCGCGTCTCCCGGCGCCCCGGCCGTGCCGGCGGCGGAAGCCCAGCGCGTCGTCGTCGACTATTCCTCCCCTAACGTCGCCAAGGAAATGCACGTGGGCCACCTGCGCACCACGGTGGTGGGCGACAGCCTCGTGAAGGTCTTCGAGGCGCTGGGCGACACCGTGATCCGGCAGAACCACATCGGCGACTGGGGCACCCCGTTCGGCATGCTGATCGAGCACTGGCTGGAGATCGGCGAGGACTCCCCGGAAGCGGCGCTGCTGGTTGATGACCCCAGCGCGTTCTACCAGGCCGCCCGCGCCAAGTTCGACTCCTCCGCCACCGACGCGGACGGCTTCGCCACCCGCGCCCGGCAACGGGTCGTGGCGCTGCAGGGCGGCGACGCCGAGACATTCGCCGTCTGGCAGCGGCTCGTGGCCCAGTCCAAACGCTATTTCAACGCCATCTACTCGATGCTGGGCATCAGCCTCACCGACGACCACATCGCCGGCGAAAGCTCCTACGACGCCGACCTGGCACAGCTGTGCCAGGAGCTCGAGGAACGCGGCATCGCCCGGATCAGCGACGGCGCCCTGTGCACCTTCCCGGCCGGCTTCACGGGCCGCGACGGCGAGCCGATGCCGCTCATCATCCGCAAGTCCGACGGCGGCTACGGTTACGGCACCACGGACCTCGCCACCATCCGCTACCGGGTCCGCGAGCTCGAGGCCCACCGCGTCCTGTACGTCGTGGGTGCGCCGCAGAACATGCACCTGCGCATGGTCATGGCCACTGCCCGCGACGCCGGGTGGCTGCCGGACACTGTGGAGGCCGTGCACGTGCAGATCGGCAACGTGCTGGGGGAGGACGGGAAGATTCTGAAATCCCGCTCCGGCGCCCCGGTCAAGCTGATGGCGCTGCTGGAGGAGGCCGTGGACCGCGCCCGCGCCGTCATTGACGCCAGCAGGCCCGAACTCACCGAGGCGGAGCGCGCCGTGACGGCCCGGCAGGTGGGCATCGGCGCGGTCAAGTACGCCGACCTCTCCGTGGGGCACGACACCGAGTACGTCTTCGACTTCGACCGGATGCTGGCCCTGAGCGGCAACACCGGACCCTACGTGCAGTACGCGGCCGCGCGGATCCGCTCGATCCTGCGCAAGGCCGGGGTGCTGGAGCGGTACACCGCGCTGGAGGCTGCCGGGGCAGCGTTCGGTGCCGCCGGGACCGAGGTCGTGGGGACCGACGCTGCCGGGACCGCTTTCTCGACCGACGCTGCCGGGGCAGGGTTCGGTGCCGCCGGGACCGAGGTCGTGGGGACCGACGCTGCCGGGACCGACAGCGACGGGGGGACGCCCGCGACTCCGATCGCCGTCGTCGAACCCGCCGAACGCGCCCTGGCCCTGCACCTGCTCGAGTACGGCGCGACGCTGTACAAGGTGCGCGAGGCGCTGGAGCCGCACCGGCTCTGCACCTACCTGTTCGAACTCGCGCAGCTCTTCACGGCCTTCTACGACCAGTGTCCCGTGCTGAAGTCCGAGGATTCGGTCCGGGAATCGCGGCTTGCCCTGTGCGCCCTGGTGCTGCGCCGGCTGTCCGGGGGCCTGGACCTGCTTGGCATCGAGACGCCGGAGAACATGTGAGCTCGGAGGAGCTGAGCGCGCTGGATGCCGCGCGGATCGCCGTCGCGGCCCTGCTGCTCGAGGGGGTCCGCTACGTGGTGGTGGCACCGGGATCCCGCTCCGCCCCGATGGCCTACGCCCTGGCCGAGGCCGACGCCGCCGGCCGGGTCGAGCTGCTGGTCCGGATCGATGAGCGCGACGCCGGCTTCACCGCCCTCGGCCTGGCCCTGGCCACGGGTGCGCCCGCTGCCGTGCTAACCACATCCGGGACGGCCGTCGGCAATCTCCTGCCGGCGGTGATGGAGGCCAACCACGCCGCCGTCCCGCTCGTGGTGATCTCGGCCGACCGCCCCGAGGAACTCCGCGGGACCGGCGCCAACCAGACCACGGCGCAGCCGGACCTGTTCGGTGAGCATGTCCGTTTCGGTGCGGATGTGCCCGCCGGCAGCGACCCGCGCCGTGCCGTCGAGACCGCGCTCAGTGCCGCCACCGGGGCCTTCGAGGACACCCCGCCCGGGCCGGTGCACCTCAACCTGGCCTTCCGCGACCCCCTCGTTCCCGCCCCCGGCGACGGGCTGCCGCCCGAGTCCGGCCGCCGGGTGTACCGCGCGCCCCGCGGCCCGCTGGACCTCGATTTCCCGCCCGCCCCGGCCGGCCTGCCGGAACGGCGCACCGTGGTGCTGGCAGGGCACGACGCCGGCCCGGTCGCCGAGGCGTTCGCCCGCGCTCACGGCCTGCCGCTGCTGGCCGAGCCGTCCTCCAACGCGCGGTTCGGGCCCAACGCGGTGGGACCGTACCGGCTCCTGCTCGAGGCGTTCGGCCCGGAGTCGGCGCAGCCGATCGAGCGTGTGGTGCTCTTCGGCCGGCCCACGCTCTCCCGGCCGGTGGGCGCCCTGCTGGCCCGCGCCGACGTCCCCTCCGCGCTGTACCAGCCGGTTCCGGTGGCCTGGTACGAGCCCGGCCGCCGCACCGAACTCCCCCTGAACAACCTGGGTGACCTCGCCGACTTCGCCGGCCGCGGCTCCGCGGCGTGGCTGGATGCCTGGCTCCTGGCCGGGGCCGCCGCGCAGCACGCCGTGGACGTGGTGCTGTCCGGGACCGCTGCTGGGACCGGGCCCGCGGCGTCCGGGTCTGGCGCGGGCGGGCACGCGGCGTCCGGGACTGCGGCGCCGGGCCCCGCCGTCGGGCCGGCCTCGACTGGACCCGCCGTCGGCGCCCTCGTCTGGGAACACACGCGCGGGCAGCTCGTGCTCGGCTCCTCCAACGGCATCCGCGACGTCGACCTCGCCGGCGCACCCGCCCCGGAGCCGGCCGCCGTCGTCTTCGCTAACCGCGGACTCTCCGGCATCGACGGGACCCTCGCAACGGCGACCGGCATCGCGCTGGCCGGCCGGCAGGAAACCACGGTGCTGCTGGGCGACGTCACCTTCCTGCACGACGCCGGCGGGCTGCTGCTCGGCGCCGGGGAACAGGAGCCCGACCTGCGGATCGTGGTCCTCAACGACGCCGGCGGGGCCATCTTCGGGCTGCTGGAGCACGGCGCCGTCGAGGCCGCGGGCCAGTACGGCACCGCCGTCGAACGCCTCTTCGGCACCCCGCACAGCGTGGACCTGGCAGCACTCGCGGCCGCGTACGGCGTCGCGCACCGTTCGGTCAGCACGACGGCGGAGCTCGCCGCGGCGCTCGCGGAACCGTGGGAGGGCCGCAGCATCATCGAAGTGCACACGGACCGGCGCGGGCTGCGGCAGCTGCACGGACACATCAGGGCCGCCGTGGCCGCCGCAGTGGCCGGAGTCCTCGCGACGGAGTAGCCCAGGCGCGTTCGCCCGCTGCGCCTCCGCTGCGGACGTGGCGGGGCGGCCAGCGCTGGCGGGGAAGGGCGGGTCCACGTACCAGGCGCGGGGCAGCCCGGTCTCGCGGCACGCTACATGCCCTGCGACGCCCTAACAGCCCTGCGACGCAGAACGTGCCTCGTGACGCGCCAAGTACCCGGCGCGCCCTTATACCCGCAGCGTCAGGTCTTTAGCGCCGCGCACAACCGGAACCGGGTCGCAGAACGGGAGGGAGCACTACGCGTGAATTAGCGACGCCGAACGTGCCCGGCGACGCCGAACGTGCCCGGAGACGCTGAACGTGCCCGGAGACGCTGAACGTGCCCGGCGACGCGGAACGAGCTCCATGAGGCGGCAAGTATTCGGCGCGCCCTTATACCCGCAGCGTCAGGTCTTTAGCGCCGCGCACAACCGGAACCGCGTCGCAGAGCTGGAAGCGCGTCGGTTGTCCACATGGCCACCCTGCGGGATGGTGGGGCCGCCGTAGTGCTGAGAGGTTCGTTCCATGAACGAGCTGCCAAAGTTGATCCTGACCCGCGAGAACATCCAACAAGGACTGAACCCCAAAGAGGTGGCCCGCCGCTGCCGCTCAGGCGCGCTGGTCCGGGTGCGTCGCGGTGTCTATGTCGACGGTGGCGGCTGGCGGGATTTGAAACCATGGCAGCAGTACCGGGTCCGGGTGAGTGCGGCGGCGGAGACCTTGGTTGCTCCGACGATCTTCGCCTGGCACTCCGCCGCTTCCGTGTGGCGAATCCCGACCATCGGACTGCGGCATCCCGTGCACGCACTGACCCTGCAGAACGACGGCGGACGCTCCCGGGCGGGAGTCGTGCGGCACTATGCCCCGAAGACCGGGTTGAAGTGCGTCCGGCGGGACGGGCTGCTGGTGACCGGGAGAGTTCGCACGGTACTGGATCTCGCGGCCTTCTCACCGTTTGTCGAGGCCGTAGTGCCTGTAGACCACGTGCTCAAGCCGGACGTTGCCCAGGGACTCCCGGCTCTCACGAAGGAGCAGCTCTTGGCCGGAATCGACGGCAATTACACAGCGGCTGCCGCGAGGCGGATCCGGGCGGCCGTGGAATTTGCCGATTCGCGGTCCGGATCGCCCGGCGAGTCATACAGCCGGGCTCTCATGTGGGTGGCCGGGTTCGAGGCGCCGGAACTCCAGCATGAGATTCGCGATGGTTCAGGGCTTGTCGGCTACACGGACTACTACTGGGACGGCGTGCGCGTGGCAGGAGAGTTCGACGGCGTCGAAAAGTACGTCAAGCCCGAATTTCTGAAAGGCCGGACTATCTCGCAGGCCGTCGTCGACGAGAAGGACAGGGAAGACAGGATCCGGGCATTGGGACACGGCGTGGTCCGCTGGGTCTGGGCCGATCTGATGGCAGCCGGCCAGCTCGAAAGGAAGCTGGCAGCGGCGGGTGTTCCCCGGCGTCGCACACGCTCTGCACGGTGACGGTGACGGTGACGGTGGCGGTGACGGTGACGGTGACGGTGACGGTGACGGCGACGCGCCATCCGCCTCATGACGCGCGAAAGCCCTGACGCCGCCGTATTCCGGTAGCGCCAGGGCTTTTGCGCGTCGCCAAGCGCAATCCGCCGCGCGCGGGTTCGCGCAAACGCCGTACTACGCGATGGCGGTGTGGGCAGGGAGTAGCGTCGGGGCTTTTGCGCGTCGCCAGGCGAGATCCGCCGCGCGCGGGACCGCGACGGACCAGCGGGCGACGTGGAATCCGCGGCGCAGGCGAGCGAAAGGGAACCTACTCCGCGATGTCGATGTGGGTCGGGTCGAGGACACGGCGGAGGAATTCCTTGGTGCGGGCGTGGGCGGGGGAGCTGATGACCTTCTCGGCCACACCTTCCTCCACGACGACGCCGCCGTCCATGAAGACCACCCGGTCGGCGACCTCGCGGGCGAAGCCCATCTCGTGGGTCACCACCAGCATGGTCATGCCTTCCCTGGCCAGGTTCCGCATGACGGATAGGACATCGCCCACGGTTTCCGGGTCCAGGGCCGAAGTGGGCTCATCGAAGAGCATCAGTTCGGGGTCCATGCTCAGGGCGCGGGCAATGGCCACCCGCTGCTGCTGCCCGCCGGAGAGCTCGTCCGGGAAACGGTCCGCGAGGTGTCCCAGGCCGACGCGCTCGAGGTTCTTTATGGCCGCCGCGGAGGCATCGGCCTGGCTGCGCTTGAGCACCTTGGTCTGCGCGATCGTGCAGTTCTGCAGCGCGCTCAGATGCGGGAAGAGGTTGAACTGCTGGAAGACCATGCCCACCTTGCGGCGCATCTTGTCGATGTCCACATCCGGGTCGGTGGATTCGAACCCGCCCACGTGGATCGTGCCCTGGTTCGGCTGTTCGAGCAGGTTCACGCAGCGCAGCAGGGTCGATTTGCCCGAGCCCGAGGGGCCGATCAGGCAGACAACCTCGCCGGGGGCAACCTCGAGGTCGATCCCCTTCAGGACCTCGTTGGAGCCGTAGGACTTCCGCAGGTCCTTGATGGAGACCCCTGCGGCCTGGACGGCCCCGCTGCGGCCGTGGGCGTTCTGTTCGACGTCGTTCATGACTGTCCTGCCTATCGCTTCGTCCGCGCGGAGCGGCTTTCGAACTTCCGGGCCAAGAGGCTCAGCGGGATGGTGATCACAAGGTAGAAGGCGCCGGCGACCAGGAGCGGGGTCAGGCCCGCGCCGAGGCTGGAGATGCCGTCGCGGCCGAACTTCGTGAGCTCGTACTGGGAGGCAGTGAGGCCGAGCACGTAGATCAGCGAGGAGTCCTTGGTCAGCAGGATGACCTCGTTGGTCAGCGGCGGCAGGACGATCCGGAAAGCCTGGGGGATGACGATCGAGATCATCGCCCGCCACTGCGGCATGCCGAGGGAACGGGCGGCCTCCATCTGTCCCTTCGGCACGGCCTGCAGGCCGGCGCGCAGAGTTTCGGCAATGTAGGCCGCGGCCACCATGCCGAGCGAGACCATAACCACCACGGTCACGTTCCAGGAAACTCCGAAGGCCAGCGGCACGCCGTAGCCGAACGCGATGAAGACCAGCAGGGCCGGGACACCGCGGAAGAACTCGATGTAGCCGGTGGCGATCCAGCGGTACAGCGGGAACGAGGAGAGCTTCATGAGGGCCAGCAGCAGACCGCCGGACAGGCCCACGATGAAGCCCAAGGCCGTGTAGATCAGGGTGTTCTTGAGGCCCACCAGGATGATGTCCGGGAACATCGGGCCGATCTTGGCGAAGTTGAAGACGCTGTTGCTGATGGTCTCCCAGTCCGTGGCCACGATCAGGGCGATCACGGCCGCCACAAAGATTCCGGCCTGGACATACAGGCTGACTTTGGCTCGTTGACGTGCGGTCATTGCCATGGTGCTCTCACATTCGTTTTGCGCAGTTGAGGCCCCGTACGGACTGTCGTCCAGCGGTACGGGGCCTCGTCTGTGTCGGTCTCAGGCCGGGGTGCTACTTGGCGGCTTCGCCGAACCAGGTGGTCTCGAACTTCGTCAGCGTGCCGTCATCGGTCAGGCGCTTGAGCGTGCCGTTGACCTGGGTGGCCATCGCGGTGTTGCCCTTCTTGAGGGAGATGCCGAGCTGCTCGCCGGTGGTGAAGTTCTCCACACGCTTGAACTTGGGATCGTCCTTGAAGGCGTAGGCGAGGACAGACTGGTTGCCGAGGGCGGCGTCGATGGTGCCGGCCTGCAGGGCCTGGACCAGGAGGCCGGTGTCCTCGAACTGCTGCGCGTCGAGGCCCTTTTCCTGGGCGTACTTGGCGCCGGTGGTGGCCTGCTGGACGCCGACCTTTTTGCCCTTGGCGCCGTCGAGGTTCGTGATCCCGGAAGCCTCGCTGGCCACCAGGGTCAGGTCATCGTCCATGTACGGGCTGGAGAAGTCCATGACCGACTTGCGGGTGTCCGTGATGGAGATGGAGGAGATGGAGATGTCGCACTGGGTCAGCGCGGTACCGGTCTCGATGGCCTCGAAGGAGCTGTCCACAACGCTGAGTTCAGCCTTCATGTCCTTGGCCACCTCAGCGGCGATGTCCATGTCGAAGCCGACGATCTTGCCGTCCTTCTGGAATTCGAACGGCTCGTAGGGCACATCCGAGCAGACCGTCAGCTTGCCGGCGTTGATGAGCTTGATGCCGCCTTCGGAGGTGGCTGCGGGGGTCGAGCTGCCGCCGCAGGCCGTGAGGGTGAGGGCGCCGACGGCGAGGAGTGCGGCTGCCTTGGCGGCCACCTTTGCCGAGGCGAGGGACTTGAGCTGCATGGTTTTTTACCTCTTGTTGCAGGAGCAGACGTGACTTAGCGGCTTATAGTGTACCGCCGAATACGAGATGTGCATCACAGGAAACTTAGTTTTACCATTGGATAACTATTGACGACACTAGTGCAAGCCCCCACGGGCCCGCAGTGTCTCCTATCCCGGACTCTAGCTGTTGATGCCGAGGGACTCCAGCATCGGCCGGAACTTCGCCCAGGTTTCCGCGAGCTCGGCCTCGGGCACGGATCCCTCGACGACGCCGCAGCCGGCGTACAGCCGCACGGTCTCCGGGGATTCGATGACGGCGCCGCGCAGCGCGATGCCCCATTCGCCGTTGCCGGCCGCGTCGAGCCAGCCCACCGGTCCGGCGTAGGGTCCGCGGTCGAGGTGCTCCAGCTTGCGGATCAGCGCTCCCGCCACCGTGGTGGGCGTGCCGCAGACCGCTGCCGTGGGATGCAGGGCGTTGATCAGCGCGAGGCAGGTGGGCACATGGCCTTCGACCTCGGCGAGCTCCGCTTTTACGTCCGAGGCGAGGTGCCAGACGTTGGGCAGTTCCAGGATGAAGGGTTCGCTGTGCGCATTCATCGCCTCCGAGAACGGCGCCAGCTGGGTGGTCAGGGACTGGATGGCGATGTCGTGTTCGTGCCGCTGCTTTTCGGACCCGGCCAGCACGCGCTCGGCGAACTCCAGCGGCGAGCCGTCCATGCCGTCGGCGTCGCGGCGGTCCAGGGTGCCGGCCAGGACGCGGGCCTGCGCGGTGCGGCCCTCCACCTGGATCAGCATCTCCGGCGTCGCGCCCACGAGCCCGTCCACGCCGTAGGTCCAGCATTCGCGGTAGCGGACGGCGAGCTGGCGGAGGATTTCGGCGGCGTTCACCCCGGCCGGGACGGTGGCCACGATATCGCGGGCCAGCACCAGCTTCTCCAGCGCCCCGGTGCGGATCTCCGCCACGCCCGCGGCCACCGCCGCCATCCAGTCCGCCTCGCTCAGCGACCCGGTGTGCAGCGTTGCCCCGGCGGCCAGCGGAAGGGGACGCACGACGGCGCCGCCCGCCGGCGCGGTGCTGATTGCTGCGGTGCCGTCCCCGGCTGTGCCGCCCGCCGGCGCGGTGCTGATTGCTGCGGTGCCGTCCGCAACAGAGCCGGCTCCCGCCGTCGGGCCCGCTACCAGGGTTGCGTCGACAAGAGTGGCGTCGAGCAGGGTGCCGCCCAGATCGCTGGCGCGGGCGCCGGCGTGCCCGCCGCCCAGCCAGCGGTCCAGCGCGGTGCGGGCGCCCGCTTCGGTGAGGTCGCCGTCGTCGAACGTCATCTGGGTGAGCCAGGCCTTGCCGTCGCGCAGCCCGACGACGATTTCGGGCACGATCAGCCTTGAGGCGTGCGCGGAGGCTTTGGAGAAGGCGAACGAGCCGAACGCGACGGGGCCGGTGCCGGGCCAGTCGACGGGGTCGTCGATCTCGGCCTCGAGGACCAGATGGCGCCACCAGATGTCCGCTTCGAGGAAACGCTCGGGTCCCGTGGCGGTGAACCGGGCCACCTCGCCGAAGCCGACCAGGCCGGCTTCGCGGCGGGTCCAGCAGAGGAGGTCGTCCCGGACCAGAAACGACGGCAGCCCCCCGGGGAATGATTCTGCATCGAGGGGGACTGTCAAGGTTCGGAACGCGCTCGTCATAGTGAGACAACACTACTCCCGCCCCGCCGGGGGCTCCGCTCAAGCGCTGCCGACGCGCAGTTCAGCCCCAGTTCAGGCGTGGTTAGGGTGTGTGCTGATCATTTGAGACAATGTCAGGGTGAACCGAGCATCCTTGGATAAGCGTCCGGACGAAGTAGCCACGATGTTTGACGACGTCGCCCCCAAATACGACGTCGTCAACGATGTCCTGTCAATGGGGCAGACGCGCCGTTGGCGCAAGGTTGTGGTCGAAGCCATGGATGTGAAGCCCGGCCAGCGGGTGCTCGACCTCGCCGCCGGCACGGGCACCTCCAGCGAACCGTATGCCGACGCCGGCATCGATGTGATCGCCTGCGACTTCTCCCTCGGCATGCTCAAGGTCGGCAAGCGCCGCCGCCCCGACATCGACTTCATCGCCGGCGACGCCACGCGCCTGCCATTCGCGGACAACACCTTCGATGCCAGCACCATCTCCTTCGGCCTGCGCAACGTCAACGAGCCCAAGAAGGCCCTGGCCGAGATGCTCCGGGTCACCAAGCCCGGCGGCAAGCTCGTCATCGCCGAGTTCTCCCAGCCCGTGGTGCCGCTGTGGCGGACCATGTACACCGAATACCTCATGCGCGCGCTCCCCGCGATCGCCGTCAAGGTCTCCTCCAACCCGGACGCCTACGTTTACCTTGCCGAGTCCATCCGCGCCTGGCCGGACCAGGACCACCTCGCGGCCTGGCTGCAGGAAGCCGGCTGGGACAAGGCTTCCTACCGCAATCTCAGCGGCGGCATCGTCGCGGTGCACCGCGGCGTCAAGCCCGGCGCCGAGACCGGTGCGTCAACTGACCCTGCCGCTGGCGCGAAGGCGCTGGCGAACCACACCGGACCGGTGGCGAAGCTGCGCCGCAACATCACCCGGCCCGCGCGTTAGTCCACCGACGCCGTGAAAGTACTGATCGTCGGAGCAGGTCCGGCCGGATCCACTGCCGCCTACTACCTGGCGCAGGCGGGCATCGACGTCACGGTGCTGGAAAAGACCAGCTTCCCGCGGGAAAAGGTCTGCGGCGACGGGCTCACCCCCCGCGCCGTCCGCGAGATCCAGAAGCTCGGCCTGCCGCACCCCGAGGGCGACGGCTGGCGCCGCAACAAGGGCCTGCGCCTGCTGGCCGGCGGCCGCAGCATCGAACTGCCCTGGCCCGAGGTCTCCGACTTCCCGCAGTACGGACTGATCCGGACCCGCCTGGGCTTCGATGAGGAACTGGCCCGGCACGCCCAGTCCGCGGGCGCCGTCGTGCTGGAACGCCACAGCGTCACCGAGGCACTTCGCGACGACGACGGCCGCGTCACCGGGGTCCGCGCCGCCCTGCTGGATGAGTCCGGCCGCAAGACGGGGGAGACCCGGGACTTCACCGCCGACGTCGTCCTCGCCGCCGATGGGAACTCCAGCCGCACCGCGGTGTCGCTGGGAATCCGGAAGCGCGATGACCGGCCGCTCGGCGTCGCCGTCCGCACCTACTTCACCTCGCCGCGGCACGACGACGACTGGATGGAAGGCTGGCTGGAGCTCCGTTCGCCGGCTTCCCACGTCTCGCAAGCTCGCCGCGGGCCCCCCGCCGGCTCGCTCGGCCGCGACGGCAAGCTGCTCCCCGGCTACGGCTGGGTGTTCGGCGTCGGCGACGGCACCTCCAACGTCGGCCTGGGCATCCTGAACTCATCCAAGGAATTCGGCAAGCTCGACTACAAGCAGGTCCTGCGCGAATGGACCGCCGGCATGCCCGCCGAGTGGGGCTTCACCCCGGAAAACCAGGTCGGTGAGATCCGCGGCGCAGCGCTGCCGATGGGCTTCAACCGCACCCCGCACTACTCGCCGGGCCTCCTGTTGCTCGGCGACGCCGGCGGCATGGTCTCCCCGTTTAACGGCGAGGGCATCTCCTACGCCATGGAATCCGCCCGGTTTGCGGCCGAGTTCATCATCGACGGCGCCGCGCGCTCTGCCTCCGCGGGCTGGGGCCCGGCCGACGCCGATGCGCACCTTTCGCGGTACGCGGACTATGTGCGGGACCAGTGGGGATCGCACTTCACCCTCGGCCGGGCCTTCGCCGCCCTGATCGGCAAACCGGCCGTGATGAAACTGGCCCTCCGGACGGGCATGCCCATCCCTGTCCTGATGCGCTTCGTCGTGAGGCTGCTGGCCAACCTGACCGACCCCGCGGCCAAGAGCTTCGAGGACCGCGTCATCCGGGTGCTGGAATCGCTGGGCCCGGCGACGTCCAATCAGGGCCCGTCCCGGGCGGACGCCGGCAGTGCGGCGGCGCCCAACCAGGCCTTGCCCAGGTCGGACGCTGGCAGTGCGGCGGCGCCCAACCAGGCTCTGCCCAGATCGGACGCCGGCAGCGCGGCCTCGCCGCAGACTGGCCCGTCCCGCACCGACATCCCTGCGCACACCGGCGCCAACTCCGCGGTTTCCGCAACAATAGTTAGGGTTAACCCGTGACCAACTCTGCAGACCAAAGCTGGACGCACGCCGGACACGGCCTGCCGAGCTCCGAGCCCGACCTCAACACCACCGCGATCGCCACCGGATTGCAGCTGCCGGCTGGCTTTGCCGCGATCGCCGGGGACCCCGAACTGGGGCCGGCGATCACCACCAACCTGGCCCGCGTGGAGAAGAAGCTGCGCGAAGCCATCGCCAACTCCGATCCGCTGGCTGACGCCACGTCGCGCCACCTCGTGGAGGCCGGCGGCAAGCGCATCCGGCCATTGTTGACTCTGCTCTGCGCCCACCTGGGCGACGCCTCCCGGCCCGCCGTGGTGCAGGCCGCCGTCGTCGTCGAACTCACCCACCTGGCGACGCTCTACCACGACGATGTGATGGACTCCGCTCCGTTCCGCCGCGGCGCCCCCACGGCGCACGAGGTCTGGGGCAACTCCGTCGCGGTCCTGACCGGCGACCTGATTTTTGCCCGCGCCTCCATCCTGGTCTCCGAGCTCGGTTCCCGCGCGCTGGGCATCCAGGCCCGCACCTTTGAACGGCTCTGCCTGGGCCAGCTGCACGAAACCGTGGGGCCGCGCCCGGACGAGGACCCGGTGGAGCACTACCTCTCGGTCATCGCGGACAAGACCGGCTCGCTGGTGGCGGCCTCCGGGCAGCTCGGCGCGATCTTCTCCGGCGCCGACGAAGCCTACGAACCGATGCTGGTCGAGTACGGCGAAAAGGTGGGCGTGGCCTTCCAGCTCGCCGACGACGTCATCGATGTCACCGGCGTCAAAGTCAAGTCCGGCAAGTCCCCGGGCACCGACCTGCGGGAAGGGGTGCCGACGCTGCCGGTCCTGCTGCTGCGCAAGAAGGCCGACGACGGTGACCAGTCCGCCGTCGAACTCCTGAAGCTCATCGACGGAGACCTCAGCTCCGACGAGGCCCTCGCCGCCGCCGTCGCGGGCCTGCGGGAGCATCCCGTGACGGCGGAATCCTGGGTGGTGGCCCGGGCCTGGGCCGACGAGGCAATTGCCGCCCTCGTGCCGCTCCCCGAGGGCGTTGTGAAGGACTCGCTGACCAACTTCGCGCTGGCAGTGGTGGACCGCGCCAGCTGAGTTTGGTTGGGTCCGGTTTCGGCGGATTTCATAGTCCTGGGTTTTCCGGCTTAAACGGAATGGCCCCGGTTCCTGCAACGGCGAGTCATCCGTTGCGTCGAACCGGGGCCATTTCTCCGTTCGCATCAGATCCACCGGAGGCATTTAGTGAACCCACGAACGAGCATATGACAGAAATGTCACGCTGTCTAGATCCTATGTAAATGGCTTGTCACAGGCTTATCAGGTGATTCCCGAAGGACTTTCCCCACGTTTCAACGTTGCATTGACGTAACCCCTGGCCTTTCGCTGCGGCACGCCGTGGGGGGTGTCTGATAAGTGGGGAGATTCGGCGGAGCGTTTTGTCCACATAGTCCAACCGCCGGGTCTACGACATGGTCCCCGACGGGTCTGCTGGAGTCATGGACGTCACCGAGTACTTGAAATACGCCGGCTCGGTGGCCCGGACGGCGACGCTGTTGCAGGCCGGATTCACCGAACGGGCCATCAGGAGCACCCTGGCTTCCGGGCAGGCGGTGCGGTTGCGGCACGGAGTAGTGGCGCTGCACGGTGCGCAGCCGGACTTCGTTGCCGCCGTACTGGCCAACGGACTGCTGTGCTGCGCCTCGGCGGCCCCGCACCACGGGCTCTGGAGACTGTATGCCCCGGAGCGGCTGCACCTCCTGTGCCGGCATGGCTCCGTTGCCGGGGTCGTGATTCATCGTGGCAGTGTGGTGCCGCCGGATTTCCCCCGCCCGGTGGCTGGGATAACCAACTCGTTGTTGCATGCAGTGCGGTGCCTGCCCGCTGTCGAAGCCGTGGTCATGGTGGAAAGCGCCCTGGTTCAGGGCCGCACCACGCTCGGCTATCTCGGGCAACGTCTTCCGGGAAATCGAAACGGAGGGGCACGCAGGGTCCTGGACCTAGTCGACGGAACCGCGGACTCCGCGATAGAAGTTGTGGCCAGGCTGCTGTTCCGGAGTGAAGGGATCTACACCCAGACGCAGGTGGACCTGCCGGGAATCGGCATTGTGGACTTCCTGCTTGAAGGCTTCCTCATCGTGGAGATCGATGGAGGCACGCACTTCGAACCCCGGCAGGTCAAGAAAGACCGCCTGAGGAACAATGCCAGCACCCTGACCGGCTACGCCGTGCTCCGTTACGGGTACCAGGACGTTGTCTACAACCAGCAAAAGATCGTCCGGGAAGTGTGGCAGGTCCTGCGGGGCCGGGCGGTGCGCTGAGATTCCCCACTTGTGGCTTCCCGACGCCGGGAATCCCCGCAATTCGGGGCAACACGCGGGATGTGCCAGTCAAAGGTGGGGAGAATCCGCCGGCGAAGAGGAGGTTAGTCCTCGTCCTCGTCGTTGAAGGCCCACTCGAACATGTCGAAGACGAACTCCGAGAACGTTCCCTCTTCGCTCTTCCACTGGCCGCGGGCATTGTTGCGGCGGTACACGATCGGGTCCGGGACACTGAGGTCGCCGACCCGGAAACCCCAGGTGAACTGTTCTTCCTCGTCCTCGAGGAACATGAGGAAGCCCTCGTCATCAACTTCGAGCTCTTCGGGGTCCCAGAAGTAGTGGTACGCCTCCATGATGTCCTCGCAACCGCCGACCGCGAGGTAGAACTCCCGCAACACCATCGGCACCTGGAACTGGTGCTCGGCGAGGGCATCGTCCAGCTCCTCGGCCAGGAGGCCATCCTCTTCCTGCCATTCGTCTTCGAGATACTTCGGAACAAGCGCGCGGAACTTCTCGAGGAACATGTCAGTCATGGTTCTTATCCTAGCTAATCCTTGGGACCGCCACTCGCCGCGCCCAGGCCGAGCCGGTGCCAGCCGCGGACCGCCAGCGGAACGTGCCATTGGCGCCGCCAGGCCGTGACGCGGAAGGCGAAAACGATGGCCGCAACGGCCCCCGCGGTGACCGCGTTGAAGGTGCCCGTGACGGACAGGACCATGGTCAGTGCCGCCCCCGCAAACGCCGGCAGCGCGTAGATGTCCCTCGGATCGAACAGCTGCGGCACCTCAT
The DNA here is from genome assembly GCF_055412825.1 of Pseudarthrobacter linnaei. Lineage (NCBI taxonomy): Bacteria > Bacillati > Actinomycetota > Actinomycetes > Micrococcales > Micrococcaceae > Pseudarthrobacter > Pseudarthrobacter linnaei. Next base: position 248,044 of record NZ_JBVAYX010000002.1, on the reverse strand, counting down.
TGGCAGTGATGTCGCGCAGCAGGCCGCCGCCCACCGCCGTCGTGACCCCGAGGAGCACCGCCGCAACGGGGTTCATCCCGGCGTCCATCGCCTTGAGGGTACCGGTGATGCAGAAGAGCGCCAGTCCGCCGGCATCGAACAGGATGAGCAGCGAGGTGTAGCGCTGGACGCTGGAGAACAGGAAGTACACCAGCACCGCGGCCAGCAGCGGCGGCGCCAGGTAGGCCGGGTTGGTGAAGGCCGTCGGCGGGCCGGCGTTGATGATGATGTCGCGGATGACGCCGCCGCCCAGGCTCACCACCGAGGCTAGGAGCAGGGAGCCGATGATGTCGAACTGTTTCCGCGCCGCGAGCAGGGACCCGGAGACCGCGAAGAAGAAGACACCGGCCAGGTCCAGCCAGAGCAGGACAACGCTGAAGGAAAAAGTCATGGAGGGTCCCGGGGGCTATCAGGGGGGCGGATGGGGCGGGTCCAAGGCTACGCTAACGGCTATGAATAGCCCCATCCTGATCGCCTGCGCCCACGGCACGTCAAGTACCGAGGGCGCCGCCGAAGTCAACGCCCTCCGGGCCGGGATCGCCGCGCTGCGGCCCGGACTCGACGTCCGCGAGGCCTACGTCGATGTCCAGGACCCCGAGCTGCCGGACGTGGTCGCGGGCCTGCCGGCGGGGGAGACCGCCGTCGTTGTCCCGCTGCTGCTCAGCGTCGGCTACCACGTCAAGGTGGACATCGCCCGGGCCGTCAAGAGCCGCCCGGGCACCCGCGCCGCCGCGCCGCTGGGGCCCGACCCGCGGCTCGCGGCGCTGCTGGACGTCCGGCTCCGGGAGGCCGGGGTGACCGACAACGACGCCGTGATCCTCGCCGCTGCCGGGTCCTCCGACCCCACCGCCGCGCAGAATGTCGAGGAACTCACGGTCCAGCTGCGCGCGCTGCGGTCCAACCGGATCATGGCCGCCTACGGGGCGTCCGCGAAGCCGTCCGTGCCCGAAGCCGTGGCCATGCTCCGCGAGGAGGCCGCAGGCGGCGCCGGCGCGGGGGAGTCCGCCGGGGCGGTGGACCTGGGCGGCCGGGTGGTCATCGCCGCCTACCTGCTGGCCCCGGGCTTCTTCCACGACCAGCTCGGCAAGGCCGGCGCCGACCTCGTCACGGCGGCCCTGCTGCCCTCGCCCGTGCTCGCCGAAATCGCGCTGGAACGCTACGACGCCGCGCTCGCCGCGGGGGCCTGACGCCGCGCTCGCGGCCGCGCTCGATGCGGGGCCTGACCCGCCTGGGGCACGGCCGGCCTGCACCCCGCACCATGCACACCGCCCCCGCCGCTTCAAGGCCCGCCGGTGCTTCGTGACGATTTGTTGCCCTAGGTGACCCCGCGTTTCCGGACCTTTGGAACGGCATTAAGGCCGCCCCTACAGTCGATCCATGACTGATACAGCTCTAGCCGGAGCGTCCCCGGACCAGGCTGCCCCAGGCCGCACCAAGCGCCCCACCTCCCGCCCCGCCGCAAAGCCGCACGGGCAGTGGAAAGTGGACGGCACCGCGCCGCTGAACGCCAACGAAACCTGGAAGCAGGAAGACAACGGCCTGAACGTCCGCGAGCGTATCGAGTCCGTCTACTCCAAACACGGCTTCGACTCGATCGAGGGCACGGACCTGCACGGCCGCTTCCGCTGGTGGGGCCTCTACACCCAGCGCAAGCCCGGGATCGACGGCGGCAAGACCGCAACGCTCGAGCCGCACGAGCTCGAGGACAAGTACTTCATGCTGCGGGTCAGGATCGACGGCGGCGCCCTCACCACCGGGCAGCTGCGCGTCATCGGCCAGATCTCCGTCGACTTCGCCCGCGACTCGGCCGACCTCACCGACCGCCAGAACATCCAGCTGCACTGGATCCGGGTCGAGGACGTGCCGGAAATCTGGCGCCGGCTCGAATCGGTGGACCTGTCCACCACGGAAGCCTGCGGCGACGTCCCCCGCGTCATCCTCGGCTCCCCGGTCGCCGGCATCGCCAAGGACGAAATCATCGACCCCACGCCGCTGATCCACGAGCTGGCCGAACGGTTCATCGGCGACCCGGAACTGGCCAACCTGCCGCGCAAATTCAAGACCGCCATCACCGGCCACCCCAGCCAGGACGTGGTGCACGAGATCAACGACGTCGCCCTGGTGGGCCTGGTCCACCCGGAGCTCGGCATCGGCTACGACCTCTGGGTGGGCGGCGCGCTCTCCACCAACCCGATGCTGGGCAAGCGCCTCGGCGCCTTCGTCCGGCCGGACCAGGCCGCCGACGTCTGGCTGGGCGTGACCAGCATTTTCCGCGACTACGGCTACCGGCGCATGCGCACCAAGGCCCGGCTGAAGTTCCTGCTGGCCGACTGGGGACCGGTGAAGTTCCGCCAGGTCCTCGAGGACGAATACCTCGGCTACAAGCTCGACGACGGCCCGGCTGCGCCCAAGCCCTCCACCCCGGGCGACCACATCGGCGTGCACGAACAGAAGGACGGCAAGTTCTTCATCGGCGCCACCCCGCTCGCCGGGCGCCTCTCCGGCGGCCAGCTAGTGAAGCTCGCCGACACCCTGGAAGCCCGCGGTTCGCAGCGGCTGCGCACCACCCCGCACCAGAAGCTCGTCGTCCTCGATGTGCCCAAGGACCAGGTGGAACCGCTTGTCGCCGAACTCGATGCCCTGGGCCTCTCCGCCCGCCCGTCCGTGTTCCGCCGCGGCACCATCGCCTGCACCGGCATCGAATACTGCAAGCTCGCCATCGTCGAAACCAAGCTCACGGCCGCCACCGCGGTCGCCGAGCTGGAACGCCGCCTCGCCGACCTCGTCGAGTCCCGGCAGCTCCCGCAGGCCCTGTCGCTGCACATCAACGGCTGCCCCAACTCCTGCGCCCGGATCCAGACCGCGGACATCGGCCTCAAGGGCATGATGCTTCCCACGCCCGACGGCGACCCCACCCCGGGTTTCCAGGTCCACCTCGGCGGCGGGCTGGCTTCCGAGAGCCGCGAGGAAGCGGGCCTCGGACGCACCGTCCGCGGCCTCAAGGTCACGGCCGAAGACCTCCCCGACTACGTGGAACGCGTGGTCCGGAAGTTCGTGGCCGACCACACCGAGGGCCAGACCTTCGCCGAGTGGGCCTTCGCGGCCGCTGAGGGTGATCTGCAGTGACCCGGACCCAAGCACTCCGCACCCACGACGAGCTCACGGCCGTCGCCGAATCCGGCGCCGCCGAGCTCGGCTGGGACGCCCCGGCCCGCGAGGTGATCGCCTGGGTGGCGCGCCACTTCGAGCTGCCCGCCGTCGCCGTCGCCTGCTCCATGGCCGACGCCGTCCTCCCGGCGCTGGTCGCGGACCAGCTTCCCGGCGTCGACGTGCTTTTCCTGGAGACCGGCTACCACTTCCCGGAAACTTTCGCGACCCGCAACGAGGTCGCGGCGAGCCTGCGCGTGAACGTCGTCGACGTGCTGCCGGAGAACACCGTGGAGCAGCAGGACCGGCTGCTCGGCAAGGACCTCTTCGCCCGCGACCCCGCCCAGTGCTGCGCGCTGCGCAAGGTGGCACCGCTGCGCCGCACCCTGGCCGGCTACGAACTCTGGTTCACCGGCGTCCGCCGCGACGAGGCCCCCACCCGCACCAATACCCCGCTGGTCACCTGGGACGAGACCAACGGCCTGGTCAAGGTCAACCCGGTCGCGGCATGGAGCTTCGACCAGCTGGTGCAGTACTCCGATGACAACCTCCTCCCCGTCAACCCGCTGCTTTCACAGGGCTACCCGTCCATCGGCTGCCAGCCCTGCACGCGCAAGGTGGCGCCGGGCGATGACCCCCGCGCCGGCCGCTGGGCAGGAACCGACAAGACAGAATGCGGACTACACGTATGAGCATCAAAACCACCAACGAGGATCTGGAGCTTTCCGTGCTGGATCTTGACGCTGATTCTCCGAATGCAGCCCCGGCCCGCCTGTCGTCCCTGGACACCCTCGAGTCCGAGGCCATCCACATCATCCGCGAGGTCGTGGCCGAGTTCGAGAAGCCGGCGCTGCTCTTCTCCGGCGGCAAGGACTCCGTGGTGATGCTGCACCTGGCCACCAAGGCGTTCTGGCCGGGCAAGGTGCCGTTCCCGGTGCTGCACGTGGACACCGGGCACAATTTCCCCGAGGTCATCGAGTTCCGCGACCGGACGGTGGAGCGGCTGGGGCTCCGGCTCGTCGTTGGCAGTGTCCAGGAGTTCATCGATTCCGGCGAGCTGGCCGAGCGTGCCGACGGCACCCGCAACCCGCTGCAGACCGTCCCGCTGCTCGACGCGATCCAGCGCAACAAGTTCGATGCCGTGTTCGGCGGCGGCCGCCGCGACGAGGACAAGGCCCGGGCCAAGGAACGGATCCTGAGCCTGCGCGACGAGTTCGGCCAGTGGGACCCGCGCAACCAGCGGCCCGAACTGTGGAACCTCTACAACGGCCGGCACACCGTCGGCCAGCACGTCCGCGCGTTCCCGATCAGCAACTGGACCGAACTCGACGTCTGGCGCTACATCGAGCGCGAAAACATCGACCTGCCGCACCTGTACTACGCCCACGACCGCGAGGTCTTCGCCCGCGACGGCATGTGGCGCGCGGTCGGCGAGGTCTCCCAGCCCCGCGACACCGAGCAGGTCGTCACCAAGACCGTCCGCTACCGGACCGTCGGGGACATGTCCTGCACCGGCGCCGTGGTATCCGCCGCCGCCACAGTGCGCGACGTCGTGATTGAAGTTGCAGCCTCCACCATCACCGAACGTGGCGCCACCCGGGCGGATGACCGCATCTCCGAGGCCGCCATGGAAGACCGCAAGAAGGATGGCTATTTCTAATGAGCACCGACATCGACACCGCCCGCGCGGCCGCCCTTCTTGACGAGGCGCCGCTGGCCCACCGCATTGCCTCTGCGACCCTGTTCCGCTTCGCGACCGCCGGATCGGTCGACGACGGCAAGTCCACCCTGGTGGGCCGGCTCCTGCACGACTCCAAGGCGATCCTCGCCGACCAGCTCGACGCCGTCGCCCGCACTTCCGCGGACCGCGGCTTCGGCGGGGCCGGCGCGGCCGAAGGTCCCAACGGGAAACAGCGGATTGACCTCGCGCTGCTCACCGACGGCCTGCGTGCCGAGCGGGAACAGGGCATCACCATCGACGTCGCCTACCGCTACTTCGCCACGGACCGCCGCAGCTTCATCCTCGCGGACTGCCCCGGGCACGTGCAGTACACCAAGAACACGGTGACCGGCGCGTCCACCGCGGATGCCGTCGTCGTGCTCATCGACGCCCGCAAGGGTGTCCTCGAACAGACCCGCCGGCACCTGTCCGTGCTGCAGCTGCTGCGCGTGGCGCACGTGATTGTCGCCGTGAACAAGATCGACCTGGTGGACTTCAGCGAGGCCGTGTTCCGCGGGATCGAGGCCGACGTGCAGCAGGTGGGCCGCGAGCTCGGACTGGGTCGTGACGACCCAAATACAGGCGGGATCACGGATCTTTTCGTCATCCCGGTCTCCGCGCTCGACGGCGACAACGTCGTGGACCGCTCGGACCGCACCCCCTGGTACGACGGCCCGGCCCTCCTCGAGGTCCTGCAGACCCTGCCGGCCGCGGACGAACTCGAAAGCCACCTGGAGAGCTTCCGGTTCCCGGTCCAGCTCGTGGTCCGGCCGCAGGGGGCGCTGGCTCCCGACGCTATCGCCGCCGGGATCGACGTCGAAGGCTTCCGCGACTACCGCGCCTATGCCGGCCAGATCACCGAGGGCTCCGTGAAACTCGGGGACCAGGTCAGCGTCCTCACCCCGGGCCAGGCGCCGCGCACCACCACGGTGACGGGTATCGACTTCGCGGGCCAGCGGCTGACCGAGGCCGTGGCCCCGCAGTCGGTGGCCCTGCGCCTGGCGGACGAGTTCGACGTGGCACGCGGGGACACGATCGCGGCGGCCGGGCCCGCCGGTGGCAAAATTCCGCAGGCCTCCGCCGACCTGTACGCCGCGCTGTGCTGGCTCTCGCCGAAACCGCTTCGCGAGGGCGCCAAGGTGCTGGTCAAGCACGGGACCCGCACGGTCCAGGCCCTGGTCCGGAACGTCACGGGAAAGCTGGACCTCGCCAACTTCCAGCTCGAGCCCACCACGACGCTGGAGCTCAACGACATCGGCCACGCGCAGCTGCGGCTCGCCGCGCCGCTGCCGCTGGAGAACTACCTGCACCACCGCCGCACCGGGGCGTTCCTGGTGATCGACCCGCTGGACGGCAACACCCTCGCCGCCGGCCTCGTCAAGGACCACCCCGGCGACCACGAGGACGAGCGGTATTCGATCTGAGTTGTTGGCCTGATCTCCGTCTCGCCATACGTAATATTTATGCTGCATCCCGTCAAAATGGGAATCATGCCTGCCGGCCACTAAGTTACTCCCTGGTAGCGGCGGAACGCCGCAAGGTGTGCGGCGCCGTGGGCAGGTACCCGGTGGCCGCCACCTGCCGCACCGGCTTCGGACCAGGCCCGGGTAGGGCCGTCTGGAAACTAAGTGGCGCCCTTCCGAGGCACGTAACCCAGTTCCGGATAAACGAGTAGCGGCTGGGCTTCCGGACCCATAACACCGTCGCGTAGCGTGCTCGGCATGAGCAGAGACCGAAGCATTTGGGTCAAACCGCTGGACGCGGAGCGAGTGGCAACGGCCAAGGCCGCCTTCACGACCCGCCGTGCAACTCCGGACGCGATGCGTTCGCTGATTTCCGGGGCAGTCCGTCCAGGGTCCGGTGATTTGGTGCTGGCCCGAATCGTCCAGTTGGGGCATCACCGTCACATCGAGCAACCGAACGGGCGGCGTGCGGTACTTCACGACGACGATGAAATCATCGTCACGTACGGGGACAGGTACGCGACCGACCAATTCGAATCGCACGTGCCGGCCACCCTTGGAGGGGCGCAGCTCGTCGCCTCTGGGGGGATCGCCTCCGAGGTCCTCAGCCGCAGCCTGGCAGTCCGCAAAGCGACAGAAATCGAGCCCATCGGCCTCGTAGGGGACGCAAAGGGCCTCCCGCTTAACATTCGGGACTTTGCGCTGAAGCCGGTCGGGCCGCAGACCCGCCGTCCCAGGACCATTGCCGTCATTGGTACTGCCATGAATTCGGGCAAAACGACCACTGTCCATTGCCTCGTCCACGGACTGAGCAGGGCGGGTATCCGTGTGGGCGCTACCAAAGTAACCGGAACGGGATCCGGCAACGACTACTGGTGCATGCTGGATGCCGGTGCCCACCGGATGCTGGACTTCACAGATGTGGGCTTGGCCTCGACCTACCGTCAGCCGATGGACGTGGTTGAGACCAAGTTTGGCGAACTGATCGACCATCTCACGGCCTCCGGGACGGCTCTCAACCTCGTTGAAGTCGCCGACGGCATCTTCCAGGGCGAAACATCCCGCCTGTTGGAGTCAGCGGTTTTCAAATCGATGATTGACGCGGTCGTCTTCGCGTCGCCGGACTCGATGGGTGCCTTGGCCGGCGTCACTCACCTGCAGAAATTGGGACATGAGGTCCTGGCTGTAACCGGGTTGCTTACCCGCTCGCCCCTGGCGGTCCGGGAAACCGCGGCCGTCACCGGACTGCCAGTGCTGACCCGTGAGGAGCTCTCCGATCCTCAACTGGCAGCGTCGCTGCTAGGTATTCCCGAAATCCTTGAGGCGACCGCCGTGAACCGTGCTGTATCCATGAGCGAGGTGGAAACAGTCTCCGAGACCAGAGAGGTTCTGATCGGGCCGTTCACCGCGTCGGAGGAGCGCCCCCGGGCGCGGCCGGGGCTCTTTGGGTTCCCCAAGCCAGCGACTCCCGCCGGCAGCCCGGACAGCTGGTGACCGCCGTGGCGGGCAAGGACGGGCTCTACCGCATCCCGCCTATTGTCTTCGTGAAGGTTGTGGCGATCGGCCTGGCCCAGGTTGTCACGCTGGTGTCCTTTGTTTTGTTGTTACGGTCCATCGTGGACAGCCTGACCCCGGTCACGGTCGGTGCTGCTGCGGACCTGCAGTGGCGCTGGGCGCTGGCTCAAACCGTCATCCTTGGCGTCGTCGCCTTGCTGCACGGCTGGCTGCGGGCCATCGGATTCAACGTCGCCGAAACAGCCGGCTACCAGATCGTCAGGGATCTGCGAATGATGATGTACAAACACCTGCAAGGCATGACACCTCGGCAGTTTCAGGGCAGGGCCCGAGGCGGCCTGCTCCTGAGATTCCTTGGTGACCTGTCAATGACCAGGATGTGGATCAGCCGCGGGGTGCTCGGCGGATTGATCGCCGCCATGGTCCTGGGTGGGACCCTGACGGTCCTCTTCTTCCTGAACTTCTGGATGGCACTTGCCATCGTCGCGGCCGTGTCCGCAGGCTCCGCTGCATCCTTCGTCGCCGGGCGTCGCATGCGCCAGGCGACACGCGTCATGCGCCGACGCCGTTCCCTCGTCATGAGCAACCTCGACGAGCAACTGAATGCTCAACCTGTGGCTCAGGTGTTTGGGCGCTCCGCAGGAGAATACGCCCGCCTTTCCCATCAGAACGATGAGCTGACGCGGGCCCTCATCAGGGTTGCCCGTCTCCGCGGTTACCTCCGCGGAGTCGCGACCGCCTTTTCTCTGGTGGCCCTGGGAGCCGTTCTCGCCGCAGGCCTGTTTGAAGTCCGGCAGGGCACCGCGAGCATCGGCCTGGTGGTCGGCTTCGTTGTAGTGACCCGACAGCTTTCCGGCCCGGTCCGGACCCTTGGATTAGCCCACGATTACTGGCACCGTGCTCAAGTGTCGGTCGGCAAGATCAAGGAGTACCTTCGCAGTTCGGGCAGGGAGCTGGAGGCAAGCGGCCTCGGGCCCCTGAAGATCCGTAAAGGATCAATCGAGTTTGTGTCGGTGACGGTCGACGGGGCCTTGCAGGATGTGAATCTGAAGATCAAACCGGGTGAAGTGGTTGCTGTGACGGGAGACGGTGGCAGCGGCAAGTCATCGCTGCTCGGTCTGGTCTCCAGGATGGTAGAGCCTGACCACGGCTGCCTCGTCCTCGACGGACAGGTACTTGGGAGAACCACGCTTCGATCTGCAGCCAGATGGATCGGAGCCATGGGCCCGGACCTGCCGCTGATGCGCGGCTCGCTGCTGCGGAACCTTACTTATGCCTGCCCCCAGGCGCCCCCGGAGGAAGTCGAGCGCGTGCTTGCCGCATCCGGGCTGGACGAGATGCTCCCGGACCTTCCCTATGGCCTTCAGACATGGATTACCGAGGGCGGACTGAATTTGTCCCATAGCCAGCGGCAGCGGATAGCAGTTTGCCGGGCGCTCATGGGTAATCCACCGATCCTGCTACTGGATGAGCCGACCTCTGGATTGGATGCGGCAGGACGGAAGGCCTTCGCGGCGATGTTGGCAAGATTTAAGGGGACCGTGCTGCTAGCCACCCATGATCCCCAGGACATCGCCCTGGCGGACAAGGTTGTGGTTCTGGCGAAAGGCGCCGTAGTGGAAGTTATCTCGCGTGAAGAGTTCCGGGACAGGGCATGGCTAGAGGCGAACCTCGTAGCGCCGGTGGCCTTGGCCGCCGACGGCGACGGTACCCCGCATTCTGCGGGCGGGGAACGCCACAAGCAGGCAGCCAGCCTGGAAGGGGACATGTGATGAAGCCAAGAACACGCGACAAATTCCTCATGGTGGTGGCGTTGGCTGTCTCCCTCACCGGGACCGGGGCCCTGGCGGCCAACTACGGGGATAATACGGCCCCGGCCGTAGAGTCCGTGGACCTCTCTGCGGCCCTGGTCACTGACGGGCGGTGGTCTGTTCAGTTCCTGGGGGACACCATGGTGGGTGACGGAGCCACTCCGATGCTGGATCCACGCGGCTTTGACGCAGCGCTCTCGGCGGTGGCGCCACTGATCGATGGAGACTTTGTCATCGCCAACCTGGAAGCACCGATAACGCTCCACGATCAGGCCTTGAATCCTGGAAAGAACTACTCGTACCGGGCAGAGCCGCAGGCAGCCGGGGCACTGTCCAGGGCGGGCATCGATGCCCTTGGACTGGGCAACAACCATGCCATGGATATGGGACTGCCAGGACTTGAGGAGACAATGACGCTCGCGGGCGACAAAGGGATGGCCAGTTTCGGGGCGGGGCGCAACCTGGCCGAGGCCGAGCGGCCCCTGATTCTTCGCACTGACATGGGCACTGTCGGCGTCGTCGCCCTCGGGGAGAATTTCGGCAAGGCTATAAAGGCCGCGGAGACCAACCCCGGCACCGTGGTGCTGAGCCCTGCCACCGTCCAGCGCGGGTACGATCTCGCCCGGGCGGCCGGCGCTGACTGGGTTGTCGCGTATGTGCACTGGGGGGACAACTACACGGACACAAATGCGGAGCAACGGCACTGGGCCCAGGTAATGGCGGATGCGGGTTACGACCTGATTGTGGGCACAGGCCCGCACATTGTCGACAAGATCGAATTTGTCGGCGATGTCCCGGTCGCCTACAGCATCGGCAACTTCGTTTTCGGCACGGCCGGACGTTACAAGTCCTTCGGAAAGCCGGGGGTGGGACTGATGCTCAGCGTGGAGATGAGCAAGGATGCTCCCGCCCAGCTGGCGATCAAGTGCATCGTGACGGACAACGTCGAGACCGGGTTCCTCACCCAGCCTTGCTCCGCCCCTCAGATTCAGAGCATCATTCCGGCAATCCATCCGGCCCTTGAGATTCAGGGCAACGTCGCCAGAATGCCCTGCCGCTGCTTCGAGACGCCGAATTGATCCCGCCACTCCTCCAGCCAGATCGGCACCAGCGGCGGCCCGGGGCCCTGCTGGCCCTGCTGGCCTTGCTCCTTGGATCGTTCACGGTGCTTACAGTCGCCACCCTCTCGGCAGGCGACAAACCCGCGAATTCAGAGGAATCCCAACAAGGAGACACGATGATCAAGCCGTCCACAAAGGGGGATTTTAGCTTTTCCGGGTCCGGGCCTCTGACCGGCCAACCCATACGCGTCTGGTATCAGGCGCCGGATGATCCGTCCTCGGCACAAATTCTGATGGTCATGACGGGAGCGCAGCGCGATGGCGAAGCCTATCGGGAGGACTGGCTGCCGTTGGTGGAGAATCGCAACACGCTGCTGCTGGTGCTGGAATTCTCCAAAGACGAATACCCGGGGGTTTCCTCCTATAACCAGGGCAACATTCTGGGCAAGGACGGCAACATCAATCCACCGGAGGCCTGGACCTTCAACATGGTGGAAGCTCTTTTTAGTGCCGTGGTGCGGGATACGAACAGCGGTGCCGTCGACTATGCCCTCTTTGGCCACTCAGCAGGAGGCCAGTTTGTGCACCGTTTCATGGAGTTCACCCCGGACAGCCATGTGCGCGTAGCCGTTGCGGCAAACGCAGGCTGGTACACCATGCCGGACCAGGGCATTGAATTCCCGTACGGACTGAAAAATTCACCCCTTTCGTCCAAAGGATTGCGGGAGGCATTTGCGCGTCCCCTTGTCGTGATGCTGGGCGCCGACGATGTCGATCCCAAGGACTCTCTCCTTCAGCGTGACCGGAATACCGATGCCCAGGGAGACAACAGGCTCACACGCGGATTGAACTTCTATCAGGCAGCCAGGGACGCGGCTGGGGACAGCGGAGAATTCAATTGGTCGCTGGTAGTGGTTCCCGGTGCAGCCCACGACCACACGCGAATGGCAGCAGCGGCGGCAAAATTGCTGCTGGACGCCAACTGAGCCAAGCCTTGGGGTTTGACACCGCCGCCCTGTGGCCATGGTTTCGCCCTATCCCGCCGGGAGGACAGGCCGTGGAGCGTATCAACAGCAAGCTGTTCAGCTGGGCGTCGATCCTGGATGACAAGACCCGAGAGCAGGCCCTGGCAACGGCGCAGCTGTCCATCATCTATCCGCATCTTGCGCTGATGCCGGACGCCCATCTGGGCCTGGGTGCCACCGTGGGGTCCGTCATCCCCACGCTGGGCGCCGTCATCCCGGCGGCAGTGGGCGTTGACATCGGCTGTGGCATGATCGCCGTCCGCACGCAGTATGCCGTGAAGGATCTGCCCCGGGACCTCAAACGGCTGCGGGAGGGCATCGAGCACGCCGTTCCGCTGTCCGCCGGCCACTTCAACCACAGGATCAGCGCCACCGCCGCACCCCGGATTGACCAGCTGCGGCGGCTGGCAGCGAAGGCACAATTCGACCCGGGCCAGTACGCCGCGAATTGGACACTGCAGCTGGGGTCGCTGGGCTCGGGCAACCACTTCATCGAGGTGTGCGCGGATGAAACGGACGCCGTGTGGCTGTTCCTGCATTCCGGCTCCCGCGGCGTCGGCAACAAACTCGCCCAGCGGCACATCGGTGAGGCCCGGAGCATGACGCGGAGCCGGCACATCGCCCTGCCGCATCCGGATCTGGCCTACCTCGAGGAGGGCACCCCCGAGTTCGACCGCTACATCAGGGAGCTCCGCTGGGCCCAGCACTTTGCCCTGCTGAATCGCGAGGAGATGATGGACCGGGTGGTCCGGCAGTTTGAATCCTGGACCGGCGGCTCCGTCCGGGAGGCCGAACGCATCAACTGCCACCACAACTTCACCGCGAAGGAACACCACTACGGGAAGTCAGTCTGGGTCTCCCGCAAGGGAGCCATCAGGGCCGAGGCGGGGGACCCGGGGCTGATTCCCGGCTCCATGGGCACCGCGTCCTACGTTGTGGTGGGCCTGGGGAACCGGGAGTCGCTGAACTCCTCGCCGCACGGCGCCGGAAGAGAATACTCCAGGCACGCCGCGCAGAGGATTTTTACCCTGGCCCAGCTGAAGGCCGCCATGGAAGGCATCGAGTTCCGTCCCAGCAAGGCCTTCATCGACGAAATCCCGGCGGCCTACAAACCCATCGACACGGTGATGCGCGACTCCGCGGACCTCGTAAAGATACGGCACAAGCTCCGGCAGCTCGTCAACGTCAAAGGCGACTAAGCCGCACTAAATCCGCAGCAGGCCCGGATTGCGGGCCGCATATAGGCCCGCATATGACGCTGCATGAACCCGCGTGACCCCGGGTTTCCGGGCCGTTGAACCGTCTTCCGCGCAGTCCCTATGGTGAAGCCATGACAACCACGGAACTGCCCTCCCAAGGCCCCGCCAGCCGGGTACCCCTGGGGCGATGTCGCCGGCGCTGACCACCTGCCCGGCCCCCACCCCCAGGAACAGGACTTTCCCGCATGTCATTTCCATCGGATCACCCCACCCCCGGGACCACCCCCGGCCGGACGCCCGGGACCACCCCCGGCCGGACGCCCGGGACCACCCCCGGCCGGACGCCCGGGACCACTCCCGGGACCACCCGGATCGTCGCCGGCGAATCGGCCAAGCCCAGGCGCACGCTGGAGATCAGTCTGGCGGCCGGCCTCGTGCTGCTGATCGGCGCCGGCGCCGCCGTCGCGTCCACGCTGTCCCGTACCAATGACGCCGCTGCCGCGGCCCCCGCGGCTGGCCCGGCTGCCGAACTCAAGCTCGGCTATTTCGGCAACATCACCCACGCCCCGGCCCTCATCGGCACCAGCCAGGGCATCATCGCGAAGAGTCTCGGCGACACGCGGCTCAGCACCCAGGTCTTCAACGCAGGCCCCGCCGCGATCGAGGCCCTCAACGCCGGCGCCCTCGACGCCACCTACATCGGCCCGAACCCGGCCATCAACTCCTATGTCAAGAGCAGGGGCGAATCGGTCAGCATCATCGCCGGCGCCGCGTCCGGCGGGGCGCAGTTGGTGGTCAAACCGGAGATCACCTCGGCCGCTGACCTGGCGGGCAGGAAGCTCGCGACCCCGCAGCTCGGCGGCACCCAGGACGTGGCTCTCCGCGCCTGGCTCGGCCAGCAGGGCTATAAGACCAATACCGACGGCAGCGGCGACGTAGCCATTAACCCCACCGAGAATGCCCAGACGCTGAAACTGTTCCAGGACGGAAAGCTTGACGGCGCGTGGTTGCCGGAGCCCTGGGCCTCCCGCCTGGTGCTCCAGGCCGGCGCGAAGGTCCTGGTCGACGAGAAGGACCTGTGGGAGAAGGGCGAATTCATCACCACCGTCCTGATCGTCAACAAGAACTTCGCCGCCGCGCACCCCGAGACGGTTACGGCACTGCTGAAGGGCCACGTCGCATCCGTGGACTGGCTCAACGCCGCCCCCGCGGCGGAGAAGTCCACGGTCCTTAACGCCGCGCTCAAGGACTCAGCCGGGGCAGCCCTGACCGCTGACGTGATGGACCGGTCGCTCAAGAACATCGTTTTCACCGTCGACCCGCTCGCCGGAACGTACCAGAAGCTGCTCCGGGACGGTGTCGACGCCGGCACCACCAAACAGGCCGACATCACTGGCATCTTCGACCTCACGGCGCTGAACAGCGTCCTCGGCGAGGGCACCACGGGAACGAAGATCTCAGCGCAGGGACTGGGCAGGGACTAACCAGTTCCTATCCCCGGCCCGCCAACAGAAGTAAGGACGTGACCATGCCAGTCGTACTGGAAAACCTGGGCAAGCGCTTCGGCGCCGGCGCCCCGGTGCTGGACGACGTCAACGCCACCATCGGGCAGGGAGAGTTCGTCGCCCTGCTCGGTGCGTCCGGCTGCGGCAAGTCCACCCTGCTGAACATCATGGCGGGACTGGAGGCGCCGACGTCGGGCGCCCTGGAGGTGCCGAGCGACGGTGCCGCGTTTATGTTCCAGGACGCGGCGTTGTTCCCCTGGCTGACTGCGCGGGAGAACATCGAGCTGGCCCTGAAGCTGCGCGGCGTCGGCAAGGCCGAGCGCCGGGTTAAGTCGAATGAACTGCTGGACCTTGTGCACCTGGGCGGGGCGGGGGATAAGCGCCCGCACGAACTCTCCGGCGGAATGCGCCAGCGCGTCGCCCTGGCCCGTTCACTGGCCCAGGACCGGCAGCTGCTGCTGATGGACGAGCCGTTCGCCGCGCTGGACGCGATCACCCGCGACCTGCTGCATGACGAACTGGAACGGATCTGGAAGGAAACCGGCCGCACCATCGTTTTTGTCACCCACAACGTGCGCGAAGCCGTCCGCCTGGGCCAGCGTGTGCTGCTCCTCTCCTCCCGGCCCGGCCGCGTGGTGCGGGAATGGCACGTCAGCGAGCAGCACCGAACCGACGCCGGACTGGCCGGCCAGCTCACCGGCGAAATCACCGCACGGCTGCGCGAGGAGATCCGCCGCCATGCCAAATAAAGCAACGCCGCTGGTGGAGCCCGACGAGACCCGCCACATAACAGCGGCCCTGACCCGGTCCTCCACCGGCCCGGCCGACCTGCGCGAGCTCGAGGCCGGCCTGGACTCGCTGCAGTCCGACGCCGAGCGCAAGGCCCGCGTCGACTGGAGCCGGATCCTGCTGCCGGCTGCCGCGCTGGCGGTGCTCGTCATCATCTGGCAGCTCTACGTGTCCCTGGGCATCAAGAGGCAGGACCTGGTGCCCGGCCCGCTGGATGTGCTGGGCCAGCTGGGAACCCTCTGGCACGACGGGAAACTGCAGGAAGCGGTGTGGACCTCGCTGCAGCGCGGGCTCGTCGGGTTCCTGATCAGCGTGGCCATCGCGACCCCCGTCGGGCTGCTGCTTGCCCAGGTCGCGCCGCTGCGCCGCGCGTTTGGCCCGCTGATCTCCGGGCTCCAGGTGCTGCCGTCCGTGGCCTGGGTGCCGGCGGCGATCATCTGGTTCGGCCTCACCGACGCCACCGTGTACTTCGTGGTGTTCATGGGCGCCATCCCCTCGATCATCAACGGGCTGATCTCCGGCGTGGACCAGATCCCGCCGCAGTACCGCAGCGTCGGGAAGGTCCTGGGCGCGTCCCGCCTGCAGCTGGCGCTGCAGATCATCCTCCCGGCTGCGCTGCCGGGTTACCTGGGCGGGCTCAAGCAGGGCTGGGCCTTCTCCTGGCGCTCGCTGATGGCCGCGGAAATCATCGCCGTCGGGGGCACCATCGGCTTCGGACTCGGCTCGCTCCTGGACCAGGGCCGCGTGCTGTCCGACATGACGGTGGTGATGGCCGCGATCCTGCTGATCCTCGCCGTCGGCATCCTAATTGAGCTGCTCGTGTTCGCCCCGGTCGAAAAGCGCCTGCTCCGCCGTCGTGGCCTCCTGAGCGGCAGCACCCGCTAACCCCACCCCCACCCAGCAACGCGGGGTCACTTAGCGCCCATAGACCCCAGGTTTATCGGCGCTAAGTGACCCCGCGTTGCTGTTGTCTGCCCAGGGCCCAGCGCCACGCTTTGGACCCGTGGGCTGGCTGGTCGAGCGGGTCGTCCTGCGTCGCTAACTGGAACGTCTTGTTGCCGGGCGAGGGGCCCTCCCAGCAACGCCTTGTCC
The DNA here is from genome assembly GCF_055412825.1 of Pseudarthrobacter linnaei. NCBI lineage: Bacteria > Bacillati > Actinomycetota > Actinomycetes > Micrococcales > Micrococcaceae > Pseudarthrobacter > Pseudarthrobacter linnaei. The sequence continues at coordinate 231,678 of NZ_JBVAYX010000002.1, read as the reverse complement.
GGACCCCGGGACCGGCCTACACTCGCGGCTATAGGCCGGTCCCCGGCCGATCCAGCCAATTCTGAGGAGACAGCCGTGGCGCCAAAATACGGAGTGTTGGCACTGGTCGAGGCCAAGCCGGGGAAGGAGGAGGACGTCTGGGACTTCCTCAACGGTGGCCGGGAGATCGTTCTGACGGAGCCTGGCACCCGGACCTGGTACGCCTTCCGGGTCAACGAAAACACGTTCGGCATCTTTGACACCTTCGACACCGAGGAGGACCGGCAGACCCACCTCAACGGCGCCATCCCGGCCGCCCTTGGCCAGCACGGACCCGTCCTGCTGGCCAAGGACCCCGACATCAGACTCATCGAACTCATCGCAGTGAAATAGGCCCATGGCCGCCCAGCCGCCGCCGAACGGGGGCACATTTACACGCCGTCAGCTGGGCACGCAGTGGCTGTTCCGGACATCAAAGTGCCCCCGGACGGCGACAGGGTCGCCCCATCCCCAAGCGACGGCCCACCAGTCGCGCTTCCAACCGCGGCCCGGTTCCTGGCATGTCTCGAAACCCTGCGCTCGGACGAGGAGCAAACAAAGTACCAGCGGTAGTTCAAGACCGGGGCCCTGCGCCGGCATTACCCGGCTCTGAGGTTGCCCTGAGCGCGACAGCTGTGTGACGCGGCGTTACCCCGCGTGAACGGGTGTTTCCGCACCGTTGTTCCGGCCCATCACGCCGCCCTATCGTCGATGCATGGCAATTCAGGACATTTACCCCACGGCGCTGCGCCTCCTGGGCCGCCCCGTGCTGGTGGTCGGCGGCGGCCCGGTCGCTGCACGCCGCGCCAAGGGACTGCTTGACGCCGGCGCCCGCGTCACCGTCGTCGCGCCCCTGGCCTGCCCGCCCCTGGCCGGCCTCGCCGACGCCGGTCTGCTCACCTGGGAGAACCGCACCTACCGCCCGTCCGACGTCGACGGCGTCTGGTTCGTCCAGACCGCCACCGGCGAACCGGCTGTCGACGCGCAGGTAGCCGCCGACGCCGAGGCGCAGCGGATCTGGTGCGTCAACGCCTCCGACCACGAGGCCTCCGCCGCCTGGACGCCCGCCGTCGCCGTCGTCGATGACGTCAAGATCGCCGTGAACGCCGGGGGAGACCCACGCCGGGCCATGGCGCTGCGCGACGCCGTCGCCACCGCCCTGGAAACCGGGGACCTGCCGCTGCGCCGGCGCCGTGCCCCGGCCGATGCATCCGCCGGCAGTGTGGCACTCGTCGGCGGCGGACCCGGGGATTCCGGGCTCATCACCGTCCGCGGCCGGCGGCTGCTGGGCCAGGCCGACGTCGTCGTCGCGGACCGTCTGGGCCCGCGCGAACTGCTCAGCGAACTCGCGCCTGACGTCCGCGTGATCGAGGTCGGCAAGACCCCCGGCCACCACCCCGTCCCGCAGTCCGGGATCAACCGCATCCTCGTCGACGAAGCCCTGCGAGGACACCGCGTGGTCCGGCTCAAGGGCGGCGACCCGTACGTGCTGGGCCGCGGCGGCGAGGAAGCCGAGTTCTGCCGGCAGCACGGCGTCGAGGTCGAAGTGGTCTCCGGCGTCACCTCCGCCATCTCGGTCCCGGCGGCCGCCGGCATCCCCGTCACGCACCGCGGCCTGGCCAAGGGCTTCAGCGTCGTCACCGGCCATGAGGAGCTCTCCGAAGTCCCCGCCCGGGCCGACCATACCGTGATCCTGCTCATGGGCGTGGGCCGGTTGCGGGATTCCGCGGCCTCGCTGGGCCGCGCCGGTTTGCCAGCGGGGACGCCTGTTGGCATCGTAGAGAATGGTTATCTGCCGAGCCAGCGGGTGACCATCGGAACGCTCGGGACCATCGCGGACCAGGCGGAGGCAGCAGGGGTCGCGAACCCCGCCGTGATCGTGATCGGTGACGTCGTCCGCGTCAGCCCGTTTGCGCCGTCGCACTTCAGGACCGCGGACTACAGCACCACCGCACCGAACGCCCCCCGCACGCCCCAGACCGCCCAGACCCGCGCACTGACCCCCTAGACCCGCGCACTGACCCCTAAACCCCGTCGATTGCTCCAAAACTGCCGTTATCAACCCCGAAAAGGGCAGTTGTGGAGCAACGGATGCAGAAGAACGAAGGAACACAGCCGTGTCAACGATCACCCCTGTAGGAACTGCTGCCCGCCCGCTGCGGATCGCCGTCGTCGGCTCCGGACCCGCCGGGGTGTACGCCGCGGACATCCTGACCAAGAGCGAGGCCGTCAGGAGCGGCGAGCTCACGGTCAGCATCGACCTGTTCGACCGCTACCCGGCGCCCTACGGACTGATCCGCTACGGCGTGGCCCCGGACCACCCGCGCATCAAGGGCATCGTCAACGCGCTGCACAAGGTCCTGGACCGCGGGGACATCCGCTTCTTCGGCAACGTCGACTACGGCACGGACCTCTCGCTCGAGGACCTCCGCACGCACTACGACGCCGTCATCTTCGCCACCGGCGCCATCAAGGACGCGGACCTGAACATCCCCGGCATCGAACTCGAGGGCTCCTACGGCGGCGCCGACTTCGTCTCCTGGTACGACGGACACCCGGACGTGTCCCGTGACTGGCCCCTGGACGCCAGGGAAATCGCGGTGATCGGCAACGGCAACGTGGCCCTGGACGTCGCCCGGATGCTCTCCAAGCACGCCGATGACCTCCTGGTCTCCGAAATCCCGGACAACGTCTACGCCGGCCTGAAGTCCTCCCCGGTCACGGACGTGCACGTCTTCGGCCGCCGCGGACCGGCCCAGGTGAAGTTCACCCCGCTGGAGCTGCGCGAGCTGTCCCACTCCAAGGACGTCGACATCATCCTGTACGCCGAGGACTTCGAGTTCGACGCCGAATCGGACCGGCAGATTCAGAGCAACAACCAGACCAAGACCATGGTTGGCACGCTCACCAACTGGATCGCGGAGCAGCCCGAGGACCTCGCCGAGCTCACGGCCTCCCGCCGCCTGCACCTGCACTTCCTGCACAGCCCGGTCGAGGTGTACGGGGACAAAACCGGCGAAGCCGGTGCTCCCGGCCGCGTCGCCGGCATCAAGTTCGAGCGCACCGAGCTGGACGGCACCGGCCGCGCCCGGGGCACCGGTGAGATCATCGACTACCCGGTCCAGGCCGTGTACCGCGCCATCGGCTACTTCGGCTCCTCGCTGCCCGAGGTGGAGTTCGACCACAGCAGGGGTGTCGTGCCGAACGACGGCGGCCGAGTCCTGGACGTTTCCGGCGCCCACGTGCCGGGCATCTACGCGACCGGCTGGATTAAGCGCGGCCCGGTCGGCCTGATCGGGCACACCAAGGGCGATGCCCTGGAGACCGTGACCTACCTGCTCGAGGACCGCGCGAACCTGCCGCTGGCCGCGGCACCCGCCCCGGAGACGATCGTCGAACTGTTGGAGAACCGCGGCGTGCAGTACACCAGCTGGGAAGGCTGGCTGGCCCTGGACGCGCACGAGCGGTCCCTGGGCGAGAAGGCCAGCGCCGGCGCCGGCACGGACGGCCTCGTCCGCGAACGCGTCAAGGTGGTCCCGCGCGAGGACATGGTGGAAATCTCCCGCGGCGGGGTAGCCGTAGAGGTCTGATCCCCGCACCCACCCACCGTCACCACCGCACCGAACAGCAACGCGGGGTCACATCGCGCCCATCCCGGAGGGGAATATGGGCCGTTGGTGACCCCGCGTTGTTTGGTGTGGGTGGGGGGAATTCGGGTTTGGTCAGTACGCTTACCTTCATGGATGAGCAGCACATGCCAGAAACCCGCACAACCGCCGGACCAGGAGCCCGCCGAGCCGGAGCCGGCCGATGAGGCTCCGGCGCAGCAACGCGTCCGGCCGCGGCTACCGCCGGGTCCCGGCCGGAACCGGTTTCAGCTACAAAGACCTGGACGGCTCCACGCTGCCGCCCGGGCCGGTGCGCGAGCGGCTGGAAAGCATCGGCATCCCGCCGGCGTGGACGGATGTCTGGATTGCACCGTACGACAACGGGCACATCCAGGCCACCGGGCTCGACGCCGTCGGCCGGCGCCAGTACATCTACCACCCGGGCTGGCGCGAAAAGAAGGACCGGCTCAAGTTCGACCGCGCCATCCAGCTCGCCGAAACCCTGCCCGCCGCGCGCCGGCTCGTCACCATGGACCTGCGTTCCGAGGGCCTCACCCGGGAGCGCGTGCTGGCCGCCGCCTTCAGGATGCTGGACAGCGGCTCGCTGCGGGTCGGCTCCGAGCGCTACACAAATGAAAACGGCAGCCACGGCCTCGCCACCCTGCTCTGCGCCCACGTCGGCGTGCGCAAGGACGAACTCCGGCTCAGCTTCCCCGCCAAAAGCGGCAAGAACTGGGAATCGCGGATCCACGACGCCGACCTGGCCGCCGTCGTGCGCCAGCTCAAGCGCCGCGGCGGCAACGCCCGCTTGCTGGCCTACAAGGACGGCCGGAGCTGGCGCCCGGTGTCCAGCTCGGACATCAACGATTACGTCAAGGAGCGCACTGGCCAGGACTTCACCGCCAAGGACTTCCGCACCCTGCGCGGGACGGTGGCCGCGGCCGCCAGCCTGGCGAAGAGCGGTCCGCAGCCCAAGGTGGCCGCCCGGAAGAGGGCGGTGAGCCGCGCCATGCTGGACGCGTCCGACGTCCTCGGCAACACGCCGTCGATCGCCCGGAAAAGCTACGTGGACCCGCGGCTGCTGGACCACTTCGCCGCGGGCGAGACCATCGATCCGAAGCGGATGGACTCCGCCGAATCCGAGGTCCGGGCCCTGCTGTATCAGGAGGGCGACGTCGTCCCGCTGCGGAAGGCCGCGGGGTAGCTGCCGGGCAGCCGACGTCGGGCAGCGTGCGCCGGGCTTGTTCGTCCGGCGACCTCCGCCGGGCCGCGTGCGGCGTGTTTGACCGTCCGGCGACCTCCGCCGGGCTACATCCGCCCGAAGCGTGCCCGGACCAGCGCGAACAGCCCGTAGGCGATGAAGCCCGCACCGATCGCCAGGAGCAGGACGGGGCCGAACGGGTGGTCCTGCAGGGCTTTGAGGCTGCCGTCCAGTCCCGTGGACGAACCGGGATCGTTGGTGCCGGCCGCGATGACAAACAGCAGGCCGGTCAGGATCAGCGCCACCCCCTTGGCGATGTGGCCGGTGACGCCCAGGCCGCTGATCAGCCGGCCCCGGCGCATCCCCTCAAAATGGCGCAGCTCCTCCTTGAACTTCTTTCCCGCGCCCTTGACGATGAAGTACACGCCGATCCCGATGATGGTCAGGCCCAGGCCGATCAGTGCCGGCACCCCAAAGGGGCTGCGGACCAGGGCGGTGCTGAAGTCCCGGGTCGAGTCGCCCGAATCGCCCCGGTTGCCCAGCGCGAAGGCCGCGAAGCTGAGCCCCACGCTGCCGTAGGCGATGCTGAGGAAGCCGGAGGATACGAGCTTGCCGAGCCGCTGCCGCCGCGGGAGGTGCCTGGCCCGCAGCGTCGCCTCGCTCAGCTGCCACAGGGAGAGCCCGGCGCAGGCAATGAACCCGGCCCACATGACCGCCGGACCCCACGGGTTGGCCGCGAGCTGTTCGATCGCCCCGGTCGGCTCGGCCTGGCCGGGGGCGCCCAGGACCAGGGCCACCGCAATCGCGCCGATCACGACGTGCAGCAGTGCCATCACGGCGAAGCCTGACCGGGCGACGACGTCGAGCGCCGCGCTGTCCGAGGCGGACTCCGCGGCGTCGGCAGCGCCGCCGGCGGCCGCGCCAAGGGCTCCGCCGAGAGTCTCGCCGCGCGCAGCGCCGGACGCTGGCTGGCCGTGTGGCCCCGGTGATTCCATGCCGCCGAGTCTACTCAGGGGGGGCGCATCCCCGGAACTACCAACTTTTTCATAAGTGTGCTTACCATAGCCGGGACGTGGCCTTTCATGGGCCACGACTGTTCCGGTTTCTAACTCAGACGATAGGAAGCTCAACATGGCAGGAAATCTTGTTGCCCGATCCATCCACGACCTGACGGCGGGTGCCTGGTTCGGCGGTTCGCTGATGGGCGCCATCGGGCTGAACGGTGCGACGGCGGAAGCCAAGGATCCGGCCGAACGCACCCGGCTCTCCAGCCTGGGCTGGAAGAAATGGGCCCCCGTGCAGACGGCGGCCTTCGGCGCGCATTTCCTCTCCGGCCTCGCGATCATGTGGGAGAACAAGGGCCGGATGGCCAAGCAGGACGGCGTCGCGCGCCTGAGCGTCATCAAGTCCGTTGTCACCCTCGCCGGCGCCGGCGTGAGCCTGTACGCCGGGCTCCAGGGCGCCAAGGTGGACAAGCTCGCCAGCGAAGGTGCCATGGGGGCCACCGAGCCCAAGCCCGGCGCCTCCGAGGAACTTCGCTCCGCACAGCAGCAGTTGAAGATCCTGCAGTGGGCCATCCCGGTCTTTGCCGGCACCGTGATTGTGCTGGGCGCCAGGCACGGCGAAATGCAGCGTCCCAAGAACGTTTTCGCGGGCCTCGCACGCTAATCGCGCACGCGTCCTGCACGCTGACTATGGGACACGTCAGCCGACGGCGAGCTAGCCGTGGTTCAGCGTGACATCAAAGGCCCCCGCACCGGGATTCCGGTGCGGGGGCCTTTGTGCTCGGCGGGGCAGCTACTGCTGGATCCACTCCGCGCAGGAGTTCAGGTTCCGGTGCACGCTCTCGACGGCGGCCGTTTCGTCGTGCGCGGCGATCGCGTCGACGAGTGCGTCGTGGCCTTCGTGCGGGAGGCCGTTGAAGCCGGAACGGCCCTGCTGCCGGAGCAGGTCGGCGTGGAAGACGACGCCGAAGCTGACGTACAGCTCGTGCAGCAGCGGATTGCCCGAGGCCTGCGCCACGTGGACATGGAAGTCCCAGTCCGCCCGGGCCCAGCCGGCGTAGTCCTCGGCCAGCCAGGCGATCCGGCGGGCCTCGAGCAGTCCGCGCATAGCGTCGACGTCGTCGGCGGTGGCGTGGCGGGCGGCGAGCCGGGCGGCCTGGGTGTCCAGGCCGACCCGGACCTCCAGGATGTGGACCTGCGAGTGGTCCCGGTACATGCGCTGGGCGGCGCCGGAGATCTCGCTCGTGGCGCGGACGTAGGTGCCGTCCCCGCGCCGGACCTCCAGCATGCCGCTGTGGGCGAGGGCTTTGATCGCTTCGCGCAGCGTGCCCCGCGAGACGCCGAGGGCGGCCATCAGCTCGGGTTCCGCCGGGATCCGCTGCTGCAGCGGCCATTCGCCTGAATGGATCAGCTCCCGCAGTTTGGCGGTGATTTCCTCCGCCAGCGGCGGCCGGTGCGATGTGGTGAGTGTCATGACTGTCCCTCTCGGGCGGAGGCCAGGCTGGAGGCCCCGGCAGGCCGCGGCCCGGCAGTCGACGCCTCGGCAGGCTGCGGCTCCGGTGGCCGGGGAACCTTGGTCCTGGCCGTCAGCAGGTGCCCGACGGCGATCTGGCCCAGGGCGACGGCGAGCAGCAGGATCAACGGCAGCGTCCAGGAACCGGTGGCGCTGTGCAGCAGCCCCATCCCGAAGGGGCCCAGTGTCGCCAGCAGGTAGCCCGCGGACTGCGCGACCGTGGACAGTGCGGTGGTTTCGGCGGTGGTGCGGCCGCTGCGGCTGATCATCACCATCACGAGCGGGAAGATGCCCAGCCCGAAGCCGAGCAGCACGGCGGTCAGCGGCGCCCAGGAGACCGGCAGGACGAGCATGGACAGGACCCCCGCCGCCATCGTGACCGTGGCCAGGTAGAAGGCGGTGCGCTGCATCCGGGGACGAGAGCCGATCGCCACCAGAACCATGCCGGCCGGGACGGAGACCAGCTGCATCAGGCCGAACATCAGCCCTCCCTCGGAGGCCGTCAGGCCGAGGGTGACCAGCATGTAGGGGAACCAGCTGAGCACGGCATAGGCCAGCAGGGCCTGGACCGTGAAGCCGAGTGTGATTAGCACACCCGTGCGGGTCCGCAGCAGCGGCCACGGTGACACCCGGCCGGCCTTGACGGCGGGCGCGTTGCGGTGGGCGTGCAGCGCGATCGGCAGGAAGCCGAGGCAGGCGCCGAGCGCCAGGAATCCTATCGCCCCGACGCCGGCGGAGGGCGAGCCGAGCTGCTGTGCCAGAGGGACGATCAGCACGGCCACGACGGTGGCTCCCGTCGTCATGGTCACGGTATACAGCGCCGTCATCAGCGATGTCCGGTGCGCGAAATGGACCCGGATGAAGGACGGCATCGCCACGTTGCAGATCGCCAGCCCGGACATCCCGACGACGGTGCCCGCCATCAGCATGCCGGTGGAGGGGATCCCGCGGACCAGCAGCCCGGCGGCGAGCAGCACAAGGGAGAGCAGGATCGCCTTCTCCAGCCCCAGCAGCCGGGTGAGCCACGACGTCGCGGCTCCGGCCACGGCGAAGCACAGCGTCGGGATCGAGGGGATGACGGCGGCGATCAGCGGCCCGTAGCCCAGGACCGCCTGCAGGTCATGCAGGAGCGCGGCGGCGCCGGTGATCCCGGCGCGCAGGTTGAGCCCAATCAGGACGATCGCGACGACGCCGGCGATGACCACGCCGCGCGGTGCGCGCACGACGGCGGGAGGTGCTGTGACGGCAGGAGGTGCGGTCTGGGGAAGGGCGGACGCCGCCGTGCTCGTAGCCATACCCAAAGGTTAGACGTTTGATGTTTGCTGCCCAGCCTTTAGTGGCGAATATCTCGGCACGTGACGCCCTCCGCACGGCCCCCTCCACCAAGCAACGCGGGGTCACTTCGCGCCCAGGATGGGGCCCGGGATGGGCCGTAGGTGACCCCGCGTTGCCCTGGGCGGGGGAGGGGTCAGCGCGGGTGGCGGGCGCCCAGGCGCTGCACGGCCAGCGCCAGCCACAACTGCACCCGGTCCGCGGTCTGGGCCGGGTCGTAGCCGGTGAGCTCGGTGATCTGGGCCAGCCGGTAGCGGACCGTGTTCCGGTGCAGGGTGAGCTCCTCGGCCACGGCCGCCACCGAGCCGTTGTTGTTCAGGTAGCTCTCCAGCGTCGTGAGCAGCTCGGCGCCATGGGCGGCGTCGAAGCTCCGGAGCGGATTGAGGGACTCGTTGGCCATGTCCGCCAGCGGCACATCCTCGCTGGCGAGCAGCAGCGAGGTCAGGCTCAGCCGCTCGGGTTCGTTCACGGGCAGGCCGTGGCTTGCCGCGTCGCGGGCCTCGAAGTAGCTCCAGCGCAGCCCGTTGGGCTTGGTGTACGCGCCGCCGATCCCGATCGTGGCGTGGATCCCGGCCTCGGCCAGGTGGTCGCTGAGGCTCCGGGCCAGCGCCCCGGCGCCGTGGCCGTCGTCGGGAACCACCACCACCAGATCCTTGCCGACGACGGCGCTCACCGCCTCTTCCAGCGGCTGCGGCAGGGAGGACGTGCCCAACTGCTTGGCGTGCGCGGCGGACTCGCCCAGCAGGACGACGTTCCGGCGCGTGCTGTTGACGCCGATCCCCGCGAGCCGGCGGGTGGCCTCGCTCGGCTCCAGGGTCCCGTGAATGACGTCCTCAAGGACCTGCCCGGCCAGGGCACGCCGGGACTGGCGCTGCTTGACCATGTTGTTGAGCTCGACGCTGATCAGGTTCTGGGCGTAGCCCACGATCCCGGAGTCCTCGAAGGGCTGCTTGACCCACAGCGTGCACGCGTCGCGGCGGCCGGTGGGAATCGGGAAGGACGCCCAGCCCTCCGCGCTAGGCGCGGGATGGCCGGGCACGCTGTTGTAGAGCTGGGCGGTGAACTGGGTCAGCACGATGTCGGTGCGCAGCATCGACCCGAGGTGCTTGAGGAGTTCGGCGAGGCCGCCGCCGGTGAGCAGGGCGCGGGCGAGGATCTGGTGCCCGGCGATCAGCCGCTCCAGCTTGGTGAAGTGATCCGCGGACTGGGCGTCGGCGACGAGTTTGCCGATCGCGATGAACGGCGTCTCGTAGGGCACCTCCACCACCGGAAGCCCCCAGCGGTTGGCCTCGGCGACCAGGGCCGGCGGGACGGCGTCATGCGTCAGGCCGATCCCGAAGCCGATGCCCACAGCCCCTGCACGCTGGACCTGGCGGACGAAGCGGCGCTGTTCCGGGGCGCTCCTGAGCCGCATGCCGGTGGTGAGGACCAGTTCGCCGCCGTTGAGGAACCGCTGCGGGTCTTCCTGTTCGGTGACGGCCACCCAGAGGATGTCCTGGTGCCAGGTGGTCTCCGCCAGACCCGCCTTGGCGAGTTTGAGGGACGGCACCCCCAGCAGGGCAGCAAGTGAAATGGCCATGGATTCAGGATAACCGCGGGCTGGGCAAGCGCACTAAAATATTGCCGCAACGGTGTGCAGGTGGCTATTCCCCGGGGTTGACCGGCTGGCATAGGCTCGGAGCAGTCTCATTGGGTCCTTTTCAGCGCGAAAGAGGTTGTACACCGTGGTTCAAACCTTGCAAAACTTCATCAACGGCGAGTTTGTCACTCCGGCCGGAACCGGGGCCCTGGACATCGTCAACCCCATCAACGGCGAGGTCGTTGCGAAGTCGCCGGTCTCGGGCCAGGCCGACGTTGACGCCGCCATGACCGCCGCGAAGGACGCCTTCAAGAGCTGGAAGCGCACGACGCCGGGGCAGCGCCAGCTGATGCTGCTCAAGCTCGCCGACGCCGTCGAGGCCAACAGCGACGAGCTCGTCGAGGCCCAGCACCGGAATACCGGCCAGGTCCGGTCCCTGATCGCCTCCGAGGAAGTTGCCGCCGGCGCGGACCAGCTGCGCTTCTTCGCCGGCGCCGCCCGCATCATGGAGGGCAAGTCCGCCGGGGAGTACTTCGAGGGCCACACCTCCTACGTCCGGCGCGAACCGATCGGCGTCGTCGCCCAGGTCGCGCCCTGGAACTACCCGTTCCTGATGGCCATCTGGAAGATCGGCCCGGCCCTGGCCGCGGGCAACACCGTGGTGCTCAAGCCCTCGGACACCACCCCGGAATCCACCCTCGTCCTGGCCCGCCTCGCCGGCGACATCTTTCCGGCCGGGGTGCTCAATGTGGTCCTGGGCACCGGCGAGACCGGTGCCCTGATGGTGGAGCACAAGGTCCCCGGCCTGGTCTCCATCACCGGCTCGGTGCGGGCCGGCATCGCCGTCGCCTCCGGCGCCGCGAAGGGCCTCAAGCGCGCGCACCTGGAGCTCGGCGGCAAGGCGCCGGCCATTGTGTTCGCCGACGCCGACATCAAGAAGAGCGCCGCGGCCATCGCCGAGTTCTCCTTCTTCAACGCCGGCCAGGACTGCACCGCGATCACCCGCGTGCTGGTCCAGGATTCGGTGCACGACGACGTCGTGGCCGCCATGGTCGAGCACACGAAGACCCTGCACACGGGCTCGCAGAACGACGAGGACAACTACTTCGGCCCGCTGAACAACGTCAACCACTTCGAGGCGGTCTCCTCCGTTGTCGAGCACCTGCCGGCGAACTGCAGGATCGAGACCGGCGGGCACCGGGCGGGGGAGAAGGGCTACTTCTTCGAGCCGACCATTGTCACCGGCGCCAAGCAGAGCGATGACATCGTCCAGAAGGAAACGTTCGGTCCGGTCATCACCGTGCAGAAGTTCAGCACCGAGGAAGAAGCCGTGGAGATGGCGAACGACGTCGACTACGCCCTCGCCTCCAGCGTGTGGACCACCAACCACGGCACGGCCATGCGCCTGAGCCGCGACCTGGACTTCGGCGCCGTCTGGATCAACACCCACATCCTCCTCACCGCCGAAATGCCGCACGGAGGGTTCAAACAGTCCGGTTACGGCAAGGACCTCTCCATGTACGGCGTGGAGGACTACACCCGCATCAAGCACGTCATGAGTGCACTGGACGCATAACGCCGTTGCATCCCCGCTGGCACCGCACCGCTGCACAGCCCCACGCACACCCAGCACGTTAGAAAGGCTTTCCATGACCACCACCGCGAATGACATCATCTACCGTCTTGAGCAGAAGCGCCGTGTCCAGGCCGATTTCCCGGGCCCGAAGTCCGTTGCCCTGACCGAGCGCCGCAAGGCCGTCGTCGCCGCCGGCGTCGCGTCCACCGTCCCTGTCTTCGTCGCCGACGCCGACGGCGGCATCATCCACGACGTCGACGGCAACTCCTTCATCGACCTCGGCTCCGGCATTGCCGTGACCAGCGTCGGCGCCTCCGACCCCGCCGTCGTCGGCGCGGTCAAGGAAGCGGTGGAGCACTTCACCCACACCTGCTTTATGGTCACGCCCTACGAGGGCTACGTCGCCGTCGCCGAGCAGCTGAACCGGCTCACCCCGGGCGACCACGAGAAGCGCACCGTGCTGTTCAACTCCGGCGCCGAAGCCGTCGAGAACGCCGTCAAGGTGGCCCGCCTGGCCACCGGCCGGGACGCCGTCGTCGCCTTCGACCACGCGTACCACGGCCGGACCAACCTGACCATGGCGCTGACCGCCAAGGCCATGCCGTACAAGACCAACTTCGGCCCGTTCGCGCCCGAGGTCTACCGCATGCCGATGAGCTACCCCTACCGCGAGGAAAACCCGGCGATCACCGGTGCCGAGGCCGCCAAACGCGCCATCACCATGATCGAGAAGCAGATCGGCGGCGAGCAGGTTGCCGCGATCATCATCGAACCGATCCAGGGCGAGGGCGGCTTCATCGTCCCCGCCGAGGGCTTCCTGCCCGCGCTGGCGGCCTGGGCCAGGGACAAGGGCGTCGTCTTCATCGCCGACGAGGTCCAGTCCGGCTTCTGCCGCACCGGCGAATGGTTCGCCGTGAACCACGAGGGCGTCGTCCCGGACATCATCACGATGGCCAAAGGCATCGCCGGCGGCATGCCGCTCTCCGCCATCACCGGCCGCGCCGACCTGCTCGACGCCGTCCACCCGGGCGGCCTCGGCGGCACCTACGGCGGCAACCCGGTGGCCTGCGCCGCGGCGCTCGCGTCGATCGGCTCGATGGAGCAGTACGGCCTGAACGCCCGCGCCAAGCACATCGAGGAGCTCGCCCTCGGCAAGCTGCGCCAACTGGCGGCCGAACAGCCCGTGGTCGGCGACGTCCGCGGCCGCGGCGCGATGCTCGCGATCGAACTGGTCCAGGCCGGCTCGAAGGAGCCGAACCCGGAGCTGACCAAGGCCGTCGCCGCGGCCTGCCTCAAGGAGGGCGTCATCATCCTCACCTGCGGCACCTACGGCAACGTCATCCGGCTGCTCCCGCCGCTGGTCATCAGCGACGAACTGCTGCTCGACGGCCTCCAGGTCCTGGCCGCGGCCATCAAGGCCAACGCCTGACCAGCCCGGGCTAAGACGCCGGCAGGAAGGCACCGGCACGACACCGGCAGGAAGACACCGGCGAGGCGCCGGCACGAAGACAGCGCAGCAGAGCCGCGGACACAGCGTCCGCGGCTCTGCTGCGTTAACCCCGCTATTTTCTCGGGAGCTATTTCCAGTAACTTGCGTCGAGCTGGACCGCGATCACGTACAGGTGCTGGCCCCGCTCGATTTTTTCGACCTCGTAGACCCGCACCTTGGTCTCCGGCACGGTGTTCATTGGCCGGCCGACGCCGATTCCGTAGCTGAGGACGCCCTCGAAGTCCCCGGCCGGGGCGTAGCTGGTGAGCGCGGGGTAGCCGATGGCGGGGGCCGGTGCGCTCGTGATCGTGCTGGCAGTGCCGTCCGCCGTGTGCGCCTGGGCTCCGTGGAAAACCACCTTGAGAATGGCTCCGCTTCCGGGCATGGGAACCGGCAGGCCGCTGCCGTCGGCGATCAGATCCGGCACAAACTCGATGTCGTAGCCCGGAAACCCGCCCTGGAACCGGAAGCTCAGCTGGTCGTAGGGCGGCGTCTCCGCGGGGTGCATCCCTGCTCCGATGGCATAAAGCGCGGGCAGGGGAGCGGCCGGCGGCGGGGAAATCGGTACCGGGTTCTCATGCGTGGCCTTGAACGGGCGGCCGGGGCCCGGCCAGGTCCAGTCGAGGGCGACCGTGGAGGAGATCACCTTGTCGCCCGATTGCGGCGGCGCCGTTTCGTCAGTGTCAGCCGGGACGGTGGAGGACGCGGACGGGGCCGCCGTCGACGTCGCAGGGGCGGACGAAGAAGCGGTGGACGTGGCCGGGGCGGTCGCGGCGGGCGGGGCAGCGGGCGGGCTGGTTCCGCCGGACTGCGGGGCGGACGGCGTGCAGGCGGTGAGGGCCAGCAGCAGGGCCACCATCCCCAGCCCGGTGTTCCGTGTGGCGGCGTGGATCTTCCGGGTGACTATCGCAATCATGACGAGCTCCCCTCGACCCTGCCAGCCTACGGACGGATGATTGCCCTGCTCAGGGCCGAAAGTCACGGACTGACACGGCCAATTCCGCGCCCCGCTGGGCTAGAGTCGTACCTACCACTGCAGGAACGCAGACCGGCCGACGTCGCCCGGAAACCCCCGGAGCAAAGCTGGCTTCTGCCACAGACCCATAAGGGGTTTATACATGCGATACGTAGTTGGCTATACCCCCACCGACCGCGGCGCCGACGCCGTCGCGCTGGCGTCCGCCATGGCCCGCGCCCAGGGCGCGCACCTTGATTTGGTCTACGTAGTGGACCGGAAAACCCCCTACGTTGCGATGAATCCCGAGGGAAGCCGGGTCAGCGCCGCAGAGCAGGAAGTTCTTAGCGCGGAACGGGAGGGCCTGTCCCTCATTCCCGCGGACATTGGGGCCAGGTTCCACGTCCGCCAGGCCGACTCGCACGCCGCTGGCCTCATCGATGCTGCCCTGGAATACAAAGCCGGCCTGATCATTGTGGGTGCCGCCAGCGCGGGGCTGTTCAAGCGGTACACGATTGGCAGCGCGGCCAACGCCCTGCTCCACGCCTCGCCCGTTCCGGTGGCGCTGGCGCCGCGGGGCTACCACCGCACGGAGCCGATCTCGCGGCTGACCCTCGCGGTGGGCCAGCGCGTCGGCGCGGAGGCGGCCATCGACGTTGCGATCGAATCTGCTGAACGCCGCGGGGTGCCGCTGCGGCTGGTTTCCCTCGTGGAACTCGACGCCGAAGGGGACAGCGGCGAAAACATCAATGCGGCACACATCCACGCCAGCACCGTGCTCACCGCGGCCGCCCACCGGCTCCCGGCCGGGCACCACGTCACCGTCGAGGTGGCCCACGGGCGCACCATCGAGGAAGCGATCGACGACCTCGACTGGGACGAAGGCGAGGTCCTGATCGTGGGCTCGTCGCGTCTCGCGGAAAAGAACAAACTGTTCATCGGCAGCACCGCCCACAAGGTGCTGCTGGCCCTGCCGGTGCCCATGGTGGTGGTCCCGCGCGACTACGTGCGGATCGACACCAGCCCCGACGACTGACCGACGACTGACCGCCGGCGCTGCGCCGGCCGCCTGGGTCAGCCTCAGGCGGCGGCGCGGGCCAGTTTCCGGGTGGCGGAATTCTTCCGGGTGACCAGCAGCATGTCCACGGTGAGGACCAGCAACGCCAGCCACACCACGCTGAAGCCGATCCAGCGGTCCGTCGTCATGGGCTCGCGGAACACTGCCACGGCCACGATGAACTGCAGCACGGGGGCGAAGTACTGCAGCAGGCCGATCGTGGTCATCGGCAACCGCCGCGCCGAAGCGCCGAAGAACAGCAGCGGCACGGCGGTGATGATGCCCGACGCGGCGAGGAGCCAGAAGTGCGCGGGGCCGTGGGCTGCCAGGGTCGCGGCTCCGGTGAGCGCCAGGATAACCATGGCGGCGGCCGCCACCGGCGCCAGCACGATCGTCTCGACGGTGAGGCTGGTGATCGCATCAGCGCGCGGGCCGACGCGCTTCTTCACGAAGCCGTAGAGGCCGAAGCTCAGCGCCAGGGTCAGGGCGATCCACGGCGGCTTGCCGTAGGACACCGTCAGGACGCCCACGGCAATGAAGCCGATGCCGACGGCGGCCCACTGCAGCGGACGCAGTCTCTCCTTCAGCACCACCACACCCAGCAGGACCGAGACGAGCGGATTGATGAAGTAGCCAAGCGAGGCTTCGACGGCCTGCCCGGTGGTCACGCCGTACACATAGGTCAGCCAGTTCACCGCGATCAGGACCGCGGCGATGGACAGCGGAAGGATCAGCGTGCGGTTCCGGAACGCGGCGCCCAGGACCCGCCAGGAGCGGGTGATGGTGATCAGCAGGGTGCAGAACAACAGGGACCAGAGCACGCGGTTGGCCACGATTTCCACCGCACCGGCCGGCTGCAGCAGGAAGAAGTAGAGCGGCATCAGCCCCCACAGGCCGTAAGCGCCGATCCCGAAGATGATTCCCGCCGTCGTGTCCGTGTCCACGGCCTTGAGGACCACCGGCGGCCGCTTCGACGGGCGTCCGCCGGGGGCGGCGGTGCCCGGGGCGCTCAGCGTGGCGGGGGAGGGGGAGCGGTCAGGGGTAGGCACAAGATCAATAACACCACTTGCGGGAGCCCTATTCCTGCCTTTCAGCCCCGGGGCGTCCGGCGCCTCAGCCCCGGGGCGTCCGGCGCCGGACGGGGATCCCTGCGACGTCGGTCACCGGGGCGCCCATACTGTCCTGCGGACATTTAGAATGGGGGATTGTGCGCTGCATGTGCTGGCGCCGTCGCTAAGACTCAGAAGGGCTTCCGGTGTCCAACTCGGCCAAAACATCGCCTAACAGAACGTCCAAACGTCCGCTCCGCGTTGCGATTGTCGGCGCCGGACCGGCCGGCGTCTACGCCGCGGACATTCTGACCAAGTCCAACGAGGTCAAGGGCGGCGACTTCGAGGTCAGCATCGACCTCTTCGAGGCGTACCCGGCACCGTACGGCCTGATCCGCTACGGCGTCGCCCCGGACCACCCGCGGATCAAGGGGATCGTGAACGCGCTGCACAAGGTCCTGGACCGCGGCGACATCCGCTTCCTCGGCAACGTCACCTACGGCCGTGACCTGACCCTGCACGATTTCCGCGCGTTCTACGACGCCGTGATCTTCTCCACCGGCGCCATCAAGGACGCGGACTTGGACATTCCCGGCGTCGGGCTCGATGGGTCCTTCGGCGGGGCCGACTTCGTCTCCTGGTACGACGGGCACCCCGACGTTCCGCGCGACTGGCCGCTGGAGGCCAAGGAGATCGCGGTGATCGGCAACGGCAACGTGGCCCTGGACGTGGCCCGCATGCTGGTCAAGCACGCCGACGATCTGCTCGTGACGGAAATCCCGGACAACGTCTACCGGGCGCTGAAGGACTCCCCGGTCACGGACGTCCACGTGTTCGGCCGCCGCGGACCGGCCCAGGTCAAGTTCACGCCGCTGGAGCTGCGCGAACTCTCCCACGCCCGGGACGTCGACATCGTCCTGTACCCGGAGGACTTCGAGTTCGACGAGGCCTCGGACGAGGCGATCCGCAGCAACAACCAAATCCGCACCATGGTCAATACCCTGACGAACTGGCTCGTCGAGGAGCATACCGAGGCCGAGGAGCCGTCCTCCCGCCGCCTGCACCTGCACTTCCTGCACAGCCCGGTGGATATTCACGACGACGCCGCCCACCCCGGCAAGGTCACCGGCATCAAGTTCGAGCGCATGCAACTCGACGGTACCGGCAACGTGAAGGGCACGGGGGAGTACCTCGACTACCCGGTCCAGGCCGTCTACCGCGCGATCGGCTACCACGGCTCGCCGCTGGACGAACTGGAATTCGATGCCCGACGCGGCGTCATCCCCAACGAGGGCGGCCGGGTGCTCGACGCCGAGGGCAACCCCGTCCCCGGCATCTACGCCACGGGCTGGATCAAGCGCGGACCCGTCGGCCTGATCGGCCACACCAAGGGCGACGCGCTGGAGACCATCGGCTTCCTGCTTGAGGACCGGCTGAGCCTGCCCCCGGCGCAGAACCCGGACCCGCAGGCGATCATCGACCTCCTCGAGGAGCGCGGGATCGAATACACCACCTGGGAAGGCTGGAACCGGCTCGACGCGCACGAGCTGTCCCTCGGCGCGGAGTGGTCCGCCGCCGGGGACGCCAACGGCATCGCGCGGGAACGCATCAAGGTGGTTCCCCGCGAGGACATGGTGCGGATCTCCCGAGGTTAGGCGCCCGCCCGCTGCACCTGGTTTTCTGCGCTGCGCAAAAACGCCGGCGCACAGGGTATTACGGCCTCGACTGTGCTTTCGCGCGTCGCCGAACCGATACCGCGTCGTGGAACCGTGTCCCCGGCGCCGAACCGATTCCGCGTTGCGGAACCGTGTCCGTGTCCGCGTCGCCGAACCGATTCCGCGTCGTGGAACCGATTCCGCGTCGTGGAACCGTGTCCCCGGCGCCGAATCGGCCGGCTAGACCTGATGCCCACCGAACCCAGGTGGTCGATGCGGAGCCCGGTGAGCACCGCCGGGTCGGCCAGCAGATCGATCCGGATGACGTTCCCGCCCAGCACGGAGAATCCGAACACCACGCGGGGCTTCCCGCCGTCAATCTACTCATGACGCGCGAAAACGCGGGCGCTGCCGTATTCCGGCGTCGACAGCGCTCTGGCGCAGCGTGAGACAGATGGCGCGTCGTGAAACTGGTGGCGCGTCGTGAAACCGGTGGTGCGTCCTGAAATAGGTGGCGCGTCGTGAAACCGGTGGTGCGTCCTGAAATAGGTGGCGCGTCGTGGGGCCGGTTGGGTCTCGCGGCGGCCCGAGGTGGTGCGCGGTTTGGCACGAGGACCGGCAGCCAGCGCGACGGAAAGTTGCCCATGACGCGCGAAAACACGTGCGCTGCCGTATTCCGGCGTCGACAGCGCTTTGGCGCGTCGTGGAACTGATGGCGCAGCGCGGAACCCATCCTTCCGCGCCCTAACCCTCCATCTGGGCCCGGGCAGCGGGAGCTCTAGCGGGCTTGGGGCACGCGCACTACACTGGACCGGACATGGCTGCCTCCGGCACGCCGTCGTGCCCGTCTGGTGGGAGTTCAATGAGGAATCCGATCCATCCGGCAGCGCTGTTCCCGCCAGCCGGCGGGGTTCCCGCAGCGCTGCGCCAGCAGTATGCCAGCGCCGGCCACGAGCAGCTGGACACCCAAGGGCTGGTGTTCCCGGCCGATCTGCAGCTGCCCGGCCTCAGCAGCCTGATCCAGGAGTCCTGGCGGCGCTCGGCCCAGCTGCACGCCAACCCGGACAATCCCGAGGCCCCGCTGGCGATGGACAGCGAAGAACTCGAAGAGTACCGGCGCCAGCACCCGCTCGCCGCGATCATGCCGGTCATCCACAAGCTCCTGGTCCTGCCCAGCCACGACAGCGGCATGCTCGTGGCTGTGGGGGACGAAGTGGGCCGGCTGCTCTGGGTCGAAGGAGATGTCGAAATGCGGCGCCGGGCCGAGGGCATGATGTTCGTTCCCGGGGCCGACTGGTCCGAAGCGACCGTGGGCACCAGCGCCCCGGGCACCGCCCTGGCGCTGGGCCGCGGCATCCAGATTTCCGGCGCCGAACACTACAAGCGCTCTGTCCACCCGTGGAGCTGCACGGCCGTTCCGTTCCATGATCCGGATTCCGGCGCCGTGCTGGGCGTTGTGGACATCACCGGCACCGAGTCCGCCGTCGCGCCACACACCCTGTCCCTGGTCGAGGCCACCGTGGCCGCCGCCCAGGCGCACCTCCGAGTGGAGCGGCTCCAGCTCGCGGCCGCCAAACAATCCTCGCCGGCCCGACGCCGGGGCGCTGCGACGTCCGGGACGGGCGGGAGCGCTGCCGCCTCTGGAACAGGCGGCTCGACCGGGAGCCTGTACCGCAACAGCCTTCAGCTCCTCGGCCGGGACCAGGCGCTGCTCAGCATCGAGGGCCGCACCGTGGCGCTGTCCGCCCGGCACAGCGAAATCCTGGCCCTGCTCAGCACCCACCCCGAGGGGCTCAATGCCGAGGAGCTGTGTGTCCTGCTGTACCCGGGGGACGCGTCCACCATGACGCTGCGGGCCGAGATGGTCCGCCTGCGCAAGGTCCTCCAGCAGCTCAACCCGGCGTCCGTTCCGGAGTCACGGCCCTACCGGCTGCCGCTGGACCTAGTGCCGGACTCCGGGCAGGTCCTGAACTGCCTGCAGCGCGGCGCCCACCGGATCGCCCTGGAGATCTACCGCGGCGCAGTGCTGCCCCGCTCCGAAGCCCCCGGCATCGCCGAGCTGCGGTCCCGGGTCTCCTCCCTGCTCCGCGACGCCGTACTGACGGATGGCAGCGCCGAGTCGCTCCTGAGGTTTGCCGAGCTGCCCGAAGCGAGGGACGACGTCGAGGTCCGGATCGCAGCGCTGAAGCTGCTGCCGCCGCGTTCGCCCAAGCGCGCCGCGATCGTCGCTGACCTGGAACGGCTCCAGGCGGAACTCAGCGCCTGACCCGCAACCTCCGGGAGTGACCTCCGGGAGTGACGGCACGAGTGACCGCACGAGTGACCCGGGTCACGTGGTTGCAACCTGACTGCAACCTCCTTGCTCCTAGGCTGAACGTAACGGTGGCGCCGGCATCTGCCCGCCACCGATCTTGCACAGCAAAGGAGCTAGCAATGACTGTTTACGCACAGCCCGGCACCGAGGGCTCGAAGGTCACCTTCAAGGACCGCTACGAGAACTGGATCGGCGGCGAATGGGTCGCCCCGGTCAAGGGCCAGTACTTCGAGAACATCACCCCCGTCACGGGAAAGGTCTTCTGTGAGGTCGCCCGCGGCACCGCCGAGGACATTGAACTGGCGCTGGACGCCGCCCACAAGATTGCCCCTTCCTGGGGTAAGACCTCAGTCGCCGAGCGCGCCGCCATCCTGAACAAGATCGCCGACCGGATCGATGAGAACCTCGAGATGCTCGCCGTCGCCGAATCCTGGGACAACGGCAAGCCGATCCGCGAAACCCTCAACGCGGACATTCCGCTCGCCGCCGACCACTTCCGCTACTTCGCCTCCGCCGTCCGCGCCCAGGAAGGCCGGCTGTCCCAGCTCGACGAGGACACCACCGCGTACCACTACCACGAGCCGCTCGGCGTCGTCGGGCAGATCATCCCGTGGAACTTCCCGATCCTGATGGCCGTCTGGAAGCTCGCCCCGGCCCTCGCCGCCGGCAACGCCGTCGTCCTGAAGCCGGCCGAGCAGACCCCGTCCTCGATCCTGGTCCTGATGGAACTCATCGGCGACCTGCTGCCGGCCGGCGTCCTCAACGTCGTCAACGGCTTCGGCGTCGAGGCCGGCAAGCCGCTGGCCTCCAGCCCCCGGATCCGCAAGATCGCGTTCACCGGCGAAACGTCCACCGGCCGGCTGATCAGCCAGTACGCCAGCCAGAACCTGATCCCGGTCACCCTGGAACTGGGCGGCAAGAGCCCCAACATCTTCTTCAACGACGTGGCCGACACCAACGACGCGTTCTACGACAAGGCCCAGGAAGGCTTCACGCTCTTCGCCTTCAACCAGGGCGAAGTCTGCACCTGCCCCTCCCGCGCACTGGTCCAGGAAGATATCTACGACTCGTTCATGGCAGACGCCGTGGCCCGGGTCGAGAAGATCATCCAGGGCAACCCGCTGGACACCGACACCCAGCTCGGCGCCCAGGCCTCCAACGACCAGCTGGAGAAGATCCTTTCCTACATCGACATCGGCAAGCAGGAGGGCGCCAAGATCCTCACCGGCGGCGCCCGGGCCGAGATGCCCGGGGACCTGGCCGGCGGCTACTACGTGCAGCCGACCATCTTCGAAGGCCACAACAAGATGCGGATCTTCCAGGAGGAAATCTTCGGCCCGGTCGTGTCCGTGACCCGCTTCAGCGACTACAACGACGCCATGGGAATCGCCAACGACACTCTCTACGGCCTCGGTGCCGGCGTCTGGTCCCGTAACGGCAACGTTGCCTACCGCGCCGGCCGCGAGATCCAGGCCGGCCGCGTGTGGGTGAACAACTACCACGCCTACCCGGCGGGTGCTGCGTTCGGCGGCTACAAGTCCTCCGGCATCGGCCGCGAAAACCACTCGATGATGCTGGACCACTACCAGCAGACCAAGAACCTCCTGGTCAGTTACAACGAGAACAAGCTCGGCTTCTTCTAAACCGCACCACACCCGGGCGGGGCGGATTCCGATGGATCTGCCCCGCCCGCACCGTGTGCACCCACGCGGAAGGACGCCGTGCACACGCCCTCTAGCTGCACCCACGCTTGATGACGCAAGGATTTCGCTATGATGACGACGACGACGACGACGACCATGCAAGCCGCAGTAGTAACCGAATTCGGCAAGGACCTGCAGATCCAGACCGTGCCCGTGCCCGTGCCGGGCCGTGGCCAGGCGCTCGTGAAGGTACTGACCACCGGCGTCTGCCACACCGACCTCCACGCCGCGGAAGGCGACTGGCCGGTCAAGCCGAGCCCGCCGTTCATTCCCGGCCACGAAGGAGTCGGCGAGGTGGTGGCCCTCGGTGAGGGCGTCACCGACCTGGCTGTCGGGGACATGGTCGGCAATGCCTGGCTCTGGTCCGCGTGCGGCGATTGCCAGTACTGCCGCACCGGCTGGGAAACCCTCTGCGAGGCGCAGCAGAACGCCGGCTACAGCGTTGACGGCTCCTTCGGCGAGTACATGCTGGTGGACACACGCTTCGCCGCCCGGATCCCGGCCGGCTCGGACCCCGTCGAAGTCGCCCCGGTGCTCTGCGCCGGAGTGACCGTCTACAAGGGCCTCAAAATGACCGAGGCGCGCCCCGGCCAGTGGGTCACCATTTCGGGCATCGGCGGCCTCGGCCATATCGCCGTCCAGTACGCGGTGGCCATGGGCCTGCGCGTTGCTGCGGTGGATATCGCCGATGACAAGCTCGCCCTGGCCAAGAAGCACGGTGCGGAACTGACCGTCAATGCCCTGCACGAAGATCCCGTCGAGGTCATTCAGCGCGAAACCGGAGGTTGCCATGGAGTCCTGGTCACGGCGGTGCACCCGTCAGCATTCGGGCAGGCGATCGGGATGGCCCGCCGCGGCGGAACGATTGTGTTCAACGGCCTGCCGCCGGGTGACTTCCCGGCACCGATCTTCGAGATTGTGCTCAAGGGCCTGACCGTCCGCGGTTCCATTGTGGGCACCCGGCAGGACCTGGCGGAGGCGCTGGAGTTCTACGCCGAAGGCAAGATCCACCCCACGGTCTCCACCCGCGAGCTCTCCGACGTGAACGCCGTCCTCGACGAAATGAAGCACGCCAAGATCGACGGCCGCGTGGTCATCAAGTACTGATCAGGAAGGGACTCTGATGCCACCACCGACAAAGCTCGACGCCGCCGTCACCCTTCCCGGGGAGGACTTCTCCCGGGTGGCACTCACCCCCGTGGCGGTGGAGCTGCTGCGCAAGCTGTGGCTCCAGCACGGGCCGCTGATGTTCCACCAGTCCGGCGGTTGCTGTGACGGGTCCTCACCGATGTGCTATCCCGCCGGGGAGTTCATCACCGGGGACTCGGACGTGCAGTTGGGCCTGTTCGACATTTCCGACGGTCTGCAGCCGCAGACGATCGGGTTCTGGATGTCGAAGGAACAGTTCAACTACTGGAGCCACACCCACCTGACCGTGGATGTGGTGCCGGGCCGGGGAAGCGGTTTCTCGGTGGAGGCGCCCGAGGGCAAACGGTTCCTGATCCGGTCAAAGCTGATGGACTGGCCGGTCTAAAACGGAACACACCACGCGCTGGCGGGCCGTGCAGGGCAACCTGCGCGGCCCGCTTTTGCGTCTCAGCATGTGGGATTAAAATGGCCGTCCAGTGGATGGACACTACTATAGATAGGTCTGTTTCCAACAAGCTACCCAGATTATGGATTTTTCTATGAACCTCTTCCGGACCAAATCGATCGAGCAGTCCCTGTCGGACGCCGATGAACCCGGACGCCAGCTCAAGCGCTCGCTAAGCTCCTGGGACCTGATGATCATGGGCGTCGCCGTTGCCGTCGGCGCCGGCATCTTCTCGGTGGGCGCCAAGGCCGCAGCAAACTTCGCCGGCCCGGCCGTGACCCTTTCCTTCGCCATCGCCGCCGTCACCTGCGCGCTGGCGATCATGTGCTACGCCGAGTTCGCCACGGCGATCCCCGTGGCCGGCTCCGCCTATGTCTTCACCTACGCCACCATGGGTGAGCTGCTGGCCTGGATCATCGGCTGGAACCTCATCCTCGAGCTGTTCACCGCCGGTGCCGTGATCGCCAAGTACTGGGGCATCTACCTCAGCAAGGTGTTCGCGCTCATGGGCGTCGACATCCCGCCGTCGATCTCCCTGGGCGGCGTGGACCTCTACTGGGGTGCCTTCCTGATCGTCGCCGTGTTCACCGTGCTGCTGGTGCTGGGCACGAAGCTGTCCGCCCGCGTCGGCAACATCTTCACGCTGATCAAGATCGGCGTCGTGCTCTTTGTGATTGTGGTGGGCTTCAGCTACGTAAAGTTCGAGAACTACGCCCCGTTCATCCCGGCCTCCGAGCCGACCGGCGGCACCGGCGCAGCCGACGTGATGAAGCAGTCCTTCTTCGGCTTCCTCACCGGCGCCGCCCCGGCGCAGTACGGCACGCTGGGCATCTTCGCCGGCGCAGCCCTGGTCTTCTTCGCCTTCATCGGGTTCGACGTCGTCGCCACCTCGGCCGAGGAAGTCAAGAACCCGCAGAAGACGCTGCCCCGCGGCATCTTCGGCGGGCTCGCCGTCGTCACTGTGCTCTACATTCTGGTGTCCCTGGCGCTGACCGGCATGGTGCCCTACACCGAGCTCGCCAAGGCCGAGAACCCCACCCTCACCACGGCGTTCGAGGCGGTGGGCAACACCGACGCCGCCAAGGTCATCGCCTTCGGCTCGCTCGTGGGCCTGACCACCGTGATCATGGTGCTGCTCATGGGCCTCTCCCGCGTGGTGCTGGCGATGAGCCGCGACGGCCTGCTGCCGCGCTCGCTGTCCAAGACCAGCACCATCCGTGCGACGCCGGTGCGGCTCCAGATCATCTGTGGCGCCGGCGTGGCGGTGGTCGCCGGACTCACCAACGTGGACCTGCTGGAGGAAATGATCAACATCGGCACGCTGTCCGCGTTCGTGACCGTCAGCATTGGCGTCCTGGTGCTGCGCAAGAAGCGCCCGGACCTCAAGCCCGCGTTCCGGGTGCCGTTCGGCAAGGTGCTCCCGATCGTCTCGGCCGTCCTGTGCCTGTACCTCATGACCAACCTGGCCGTGGAGACCTGGATCTTCTTCGCCGTCTGGCTCGTGATCGGCGTGGTCATCTACTTCTCCTATGGCCAGCGCCACTCCCGGCTGAACGAGAGGTTCGCCGAGGCCCGAGAGTCCGTCCAGGGTCCCGCAGACAGGGGCGCCGCCGCCGCGGACGCCAACGCCAACGCCAACGCCGGAGCCAACGCCGGAGCCAACGCCCACTAAGGAGCGTGGCGGCCACGCCGGGCGCTAACCGGTAAGTCTCCGCTCTTGAAAACCGGAGTCGCCGGAACCGTGCGAGTTCGCTGGAACCTTCCCGCGAACGGGCACCGCTTCGGCGACTTCGGCGTAAGCGGCGCTCTCCCCTTGATGGAACGGCACTGCGAAAACGCGACAGCTGCGCGGGCGTGTGGGTATGGCAGCCGCCGCCGATCAGGAGGCCGCCGGCGCTGAGCTGGAGGTAGTAGCCCACCCCGACCGCAGTAGATGCAAGGGCGCCTTGCGCAGTCTCGTACGGCGACTTATCCGGCGAAAAACCGGATGTCCCTGATGGGCCGAAACAGTTTGCCGGCGCCGAACGACAGCTCCGGCTCGGCAAGCAGCAAGGTCAGCGGCTCCTTCGCCGCGGAGTCGTA
The DNA here is from genome assembly GCF_055412825.1 of Pseudarthrobacter linnaei. Classification (NCBI taxonomy): domain Bacteria; kingdom Bacillati; phylum Actinomycetota; class Actinomycetes; order Micrococcales; family Micrococcaceae; genus Pseudarthrobacter; species Pseudarthrobacter linnaei. The sequence goes on along the minus strand of NZ_JBVAYX010000002.1, from coordinate 205,949 downwards.
GGTGGCCTTGTGATCCAGCCACCAGCCACGGATGTTGTTGTGTTCAAGATCGGCATGGAACCGGAAAGCGGCATCCGGAATGCCTGGAAATGTGTCCATGTTTGGATCCTAGGGACAGCTCTGGCGCCCCGGCGAGGGGGCGTGGCCGCCCTGTGGAAAGCGCAAAAAACTCCCCGCCGCGAAGGTCCGCGGCGGGGAGTTTCAGTTCACGGGCAAGCCGGACCGGAGCGCTCCGATCAGAACTTGTTGGCTGCCTCAGCGGCGGAGAGAGAGGTTGTGCCCAGGTTGGCCCGCAGCTTGGCGCCGAGCTCGGCGTCGACGTTGGTCCAGTACTGGATGGCGCGTTCCTTGATCTCGGCGTTCTGGACGCCGCCCACGGCACCGGTGATGGTGTCGAGGAAGCGGGCCTTGGCTGCTTCGTCAAAGACATCGCGGTACAGCGTGCCGGCCTGGCCGAAGTCGCTGTCCTCGGAGTGCAGGGTCGCGGCGGTGCGGACCAGAGCGCCGTCGAACTCCCAGGAACCCTCGCCGGCGCGGGCCGGGTCGGCCACGGGGCCGCCGAAGGAGTTCGGTGCGTAGACCGGGGCCGTTGCCGGCTTGTAGCCGTGGCGCAGCGAGCCGTCCTGCGAGTAGTTGTTCACCGGCGAGACCGGGCGGTTGACCGGCAACTCGTTGTAGTTGGTGCCGACGCGGTAACGCTGAGCATCCGGGTAGGAGAACACCCGTGCCGTCAGCATCTTGTCCGGGGAGATGTCATGGCCCGGAACGACGTTCGCGGGAGACAGCGCGATCTGCTCGATCTCGCCGTAGAAGTTCTCCGGGTTGCGGTTCAGCTCGAAGCGGCCAACCTCGACCAGCGGGTAGTCCGCGTGCGGCCAGACCTTGGTCAGGTCGAACGGGTTGAAACGGTAGGTCTTGGCGTCCTCGTACGGCATGATCTGGACGTGCAGGTCCCAGCTGGGGAAGTCGCCCCCGGCAATGGCCTCGTACAGGTCGCGACGGTAGTAGTCGGCGTCGGCGCCGGCCAGCTGCTCAGCCTGTTCGTTGGTGATGTTGTGCTCGCCCTGGTTGGAGCGGAAGTGGTACTTGACCCAGAAGCGTTCGCCTTCGGCGTTCGTCCACAGGTATGTGTGGGAGGAGAAGCCGTGCATCTCGCGCCAGGAGCGGGGCAGGCCGCGGTCGCCCATGAGGTAGGTGACCTGGTGCGCGGACTCAGGGGAGAGGGTCCAGAAGTCCCACTGCATGTCGGCGTCACGCAGGCCGGAGCCCGGGAGGCGCTTCTGGGAGTGGATGAAGTCCGGGAACTTGATGCCGTCCTTGATGAAGAACACGGGGGTGTTGTTGCCCACGATGTCCAGGTTGCCCTCAGGGGTGTAGAAACGGGTCGCGAAACCGCGGACGTCACGCCAGGTGTCGGGGGAGCCCTGCTCGCCGGCCACGGAGGAGAATCGGATGGCCGTGCCGACCTGGGCGCCCGGCTGGAATGCAGCCACGCGGGTGTACCGGGAAACGTCGCCGGTCACCGTGAAGGTACCGAAGGCCCCGCCGCCCTTGGCGTGCACAATGCGCTCCGGGATCCGCTCGCGGTTGAACTGTGCGAGCTTCTCGAGCAGGTAGCGGTCGTGCAGCGCGGTGGCCCCGTCTGCACCGGTGGTCAGCGAGTGCTCGTCGGACGCGACGGGGGCACCGGTCTGGGTCGTGGTCGCGGTATGCGAGATGGGCGCGGAAAGGTTCGCAGTCATCATTCTCCTTTGTTGATTACTTGCTGTTCAGATGTGGAGGGAAGTTGTTGGGTGCGCTGGCAGTCCTGGCAGATGCCCTGGTACAGCACATCGGCGACCTGGATGGTCATCGGACTCGCGTTCCCGTCCCAGCTCGGCGTCAAGCACGGCGCGTGGCCGACGGCGCATTCGACGTCCTCGACTCGGCCGCAGCTGATGCAGACGGCGTGGTGGTGATTATCGCCCACCCGCGTCTCATACAGGGCGGGGGAGTGCGGCGGCTCAAAGCGGCGCAGCATCTGCAGGTCGGTCAAATCGCCCAGCACCACGTAGACGGACTGCGCTGTCAGCTCGGGGAGATCATGGCGGGCGGCTGCGAGGATGTGCTCGGCGGGGGAGTGCGGGTGGTGTTCGACGGCGGTGAGCACGGCGAGCCGCTGTTTGGTCACCCGGCGGCCGTGGGCACGCAGGGCGGCAGCCCATGCTTCTTGGGTGCCCGCGGAATCCGTCATGCCCCCATTCAAGCACTTATTATGAGTCGATCATAATAAGGCGCGCCTATAACGGCTCCGGCGCCGGCCGGCAGGCTGCGCAGCCGGCACGGGTGCGCCGGGCGCCGCGTACTCCGGCAGGCTGCGTCCGGCGCGGGGTACGCCGGCCTGGCTGCGCGTCGGACACGGGGTGCGGCGGCCAACCGACCAGGCGCCACTAGAGTATCCGGGTGGGAAAATATCTGGCGGACATCACGCCCTTGCGCGAGAGTCCGGCGTTCCGCCGCCTGTGGCTGGGATCCGCCGTCGCAGCCCTGGGCAGCCAGCTGACCCTGGTTGCCGTGAGCCTGGAGGTCTACCGGCTCACCCAGGACAGTCTCTACGTGGGACTGCTGAGCATCTTCGCCCTCGTCCCGCTGGTTTTCGGCGGGCTGCTGGGCGGCTCGATCGCGGACGCCCACGACCGCCGCACGGTGGCGCTGCTCGCCTCCTCGGTGCTGTGGCTGACCACCGCCTGCCTGGCATTGCAGGCCTGGCTGCAGCTGGGCAACATCTGGGTGTTGTACGTCCTGGTGGCGGTGCAGAGCGGCGCGCAGGCCATCAACCAGCCGGCCCGCAGCGCCATTATCCCGCTGCTGGTGCGCAAGGAGCTCCTGCCGGCCGCCAACGCGCTGAGCATGATCAGTTTCGGCCTCACCCTGACCGCCGGGCCCCTGCTGGCCGGACTGCTGGTGGCCACGGTCGGCTTTGCTTGGACCTACACGATCGACGTCGCCACCTTCGCCTTCGCCTTGTGGGCACTGTTCAAGCTGCCGGCCATGCCTCCGGGGGAACATGCGCGGCCCGCGGGGCTGCGGTCCGTCGTCGAGGGCTTCCGTTTCCTGGGTACACGCCCCAACCTGCGGATGACCTTCGTCATCGACCTCGTCGCCATGATCCTCGCCCAGCCCCGGGCGCTGCTGCCCGCGATCGGCGCCGTGATGATCGGCGGCGGCGAGACAACAGTGGGGATCCTGCTGGCCTCCACCGCGGTCGGCGCGTTCCTGGCCGGCCTCTTCTCCGGCCCGCTCGGGGCGGTGCGGCGGCAGGGGGCCGCCGTCGTCTGGTCCGTGATGGGCTGGGGCGCCTCGATTGCCGGCTTCGGCCTCGTCGTCGTCCTGGCCGGGGACTCCGGCGCCGGCGGCGCGACGTGGTGGCTGCTGCCCGCGGCCCTGTGCTGCGGGCTGGCCGGAATCGCCGACTCCGTCAGCGCCGTTTTCCGCACGACCATCCTGCAGTCCTCCACACCGGACCACCTGCGCGGCCGGCTGCAGGGCGTCTTCATTGTGGTGGTGGCCGGCGGACCCCGGGTGGGGGACATGATCGCGGGCGGTGGGACTAAAATTTTGAGTGAAGGCTGGGTCCTGCTTTTGGGCGGCCTGTTGAGCATCGCGGTGGCCTGGGCTGTGGCGCACTGGCAGTCGGGCTTCCTAAAGTACGACGCGCGGAACCCGGTGCCCTAGCGGGACGTTTTTCTTGTGCGGGTCGATATTTGGGACCACTTCGGGAGGAACCGTGCATCAGCATCACAACGGACTGAAGACCGCGGCCCTTTTTGGTGTGCTGTGGGCAGTGCTGCTGGCCTTCGGTGCGCTGATGGCTTCCAGTATGCGCAGTGCCGCACCGATCTGGATTATGGCCCTGGTCGGCGTGGCAACGACGGCCTACGGCTACTGGAACAGTGACAAAATCGCTATCCGGTCCATGCGGGCCTACCCCGTGACGGAGGCCCAGGCGCCCCAGCTCTACCAGATTGTCCGCGAGCTCTCCTCCACGGCTCAGCAGCCGATGCCGCGGATCTACCTCTCGCCCACCATGGCACCGAACGCGTTCGCGACCGGACGGAATCCACAAAACGCCGCGGTGTGCTGCACCGAAGGGATCCTCCGGCTGCTCGACGCCCGGGAACTGCGCGGCGTGCTGGGCCACGAGCTGATGCACGTCTACAACCGGGACATCCTGACTTCTTCGGTGGCCGCCGCCGTCGCCGGCGTCATCACCTCCGCGGCGCAGATGTTCCTGATTTTCGGCGGCGGGGACCGGCGCAACGCCAATCCGATCGCCGCGATCGCGATGGCCCTGCTGGCCCCGTTTGCTGCCTCGCTTATCCGCATGGCCATCTCCCGCACCCGGGAGTTCGACGCCGACGAGGACGGTTCCAGGCTGACCGGTGACCCGCTGGCGCTCGCCTCAGCCCTGCGCAAGATCGAGCAGGGCGTGCAGCTCGCGCCGCTGCCGCAGGACCAGCGGCTGGTCAACGCCTCGCACCTGATGATCGCGAACCCGTTCCGTGGCGGGGGAGCCGCGAAAATGTTCTCAACGCACCCGCCGATGAGCGAGCGGATCGGCCGGCTGGAACGGATGGCGGGCCGGCCGCTGGGCTAGCTTGCCGGGTTTGGGCCGGGGCGCGGCCTGCCCCGCCGCAGCTGACGGCGTGTCCGCGTCAATGTGCCCCCGGAGCGCGGCCTGCCCCGCTAACCGAGGGGATGTTGTGCCGGAGCGCGGCCTGCCCCGCCGCCGAGGGGATGTTGTGCCGGGGCGCCGCCCGGTGGCAGTGGATGCCCCTTGGATCTGGGGTGCCAAGGGGTTCGCGGGCTTGAGATGCCCGGGTGCGGGGTCGTGGGCGACGCGGAAACCCGGCTGCTCCCGCGACGCGCAAGTCGTTCCGTGATGCGCTAAAGGGCCGTCGACGCCGGAATACCGGCGCGACAGCCCTTTAGCGCAACGTCAGGAAATCTGCGCAGCGAGAGGCAGTTATCGCAGCGTCAGAAAAGTTTGCGCTGCGGACAGGCTGCTAGCTGCGGAAGTTCACGAACTGCCCGCTACTGGTTGGGTGGCATTGACTCATGCTGACTACCGCGAGTTTCCGGAGTTTTGTCGGTTGGGCGCACATGGCCCAGATGGGCGGTTTGCGGACCTCTTGCGGACTTTCTGCGGACTAACCTAGATCCGAGACGGGGCGCGAACTTTTCCCGGTAGTACCCTCAACACAAACCACGAAAGAACGGTCTAACCATGAACAGCACAGCACTTACCCCCACCGCCCCTGCCGGTTTCGTCCAGGCTATGGACCCCATACAGCCGGACGTGCCGGCTGATTACTTCGACGGGCCGTCTGAGACTGGCGACGGGTGGCGGATCGAAACTACGTTCACTTTCGAGCGCGGCGTCGAGTTCGAGTTGAATGCCGACTATTCGCAGGGTGGAATGACTCCGGCTCAGGCTATCGCGGCGGGAACTGCCCTGGCTGCACTGGCAACCAAGTACGCCTGAGCCTAAGCAACGAAAGAAGCCCCCGTCAGTCGCAATGACTGACGGGGGTCTTTTTTGCTGGGCGGCCCCTCCTCTACCTGGGGGGAAATGGAGGAGCCGCACCTGATGGTACTGCGGCTACCATCAGGACTCAATGGCTGCCGATGGACCCATTGCCAGCCAAGGCACAAGCGCCTACTCTTGCGTTGGGAGTGGCCCGAGCAACACCGTTGGGGGCAGACCACACGGCGGGCGCGCACCGCCGATCCCTGCACAATGCTGGCTCCATGGTCTCAACGCGATGGAGCCAGCTTGCAGGGAACCATGTGCTCATGCCCTCGGCGGAGCAGAGAAATGCCCGCCGTCATGAAGGGGGGCCACGGCGGCGGGCGATTCACTCCCCAGCTTACGCGCCGGGCGACAAGTGCCCACAGCGAGCCGGGCGGGCGAATCCACTGGATAGTGGCCCATGTCCACTGGGAAGACGCCATGCTCATCTTGGTAAGCGTCCAGGGCCGCTAGCTCGTTGTCGATGCTCCGGAGCAACTTCAAGCACACCTCACGGGCGCGATCGCTGGTCACCTTGGAGCGCTCGCGCGTGAACTTTGAGGTTTCGATCCACCAGTTTCCGGTCGTCGTAGCAGCGATTCCCACAACGACGCCCCCCACGCCCCAAATTTGCTCAGTCATGTCAGCAATTATGCCCGCCTGGAAATTCCACGCGGCAACCAAGCTTGCTACTTCTTGAGCGAGGGCCAGACCTCATGCCGAGGATCCCACCAAAGAATATGGAATACATGTTCCCGAAGAAAACCATACAGTCGCGGGGCGCCGCCACATCGAAGCCGCACTATCTCGGTCTCGTCGTCGCGCTCCAGTTCCGCCAGGCGCTTCTGAGATGCCGCCGGCATCTTTGCGACTTCATAGGACTTTCCGTGCTCGCTGCCAGGCGAAAAGATTTCTCCAAGCGTCATCGTTTCGAAGCTAGCCATCTTGTCAAACAGGTTCGGGACCTCATCTGGGGCGACTTTGACAGGGGACCATGTCCCATGGCGATCGATCTGATTGAATCGCCAGACAAGTTTCCTGTCAAGGATGGCTTCTTGCTCGATATCAAGAACCACAGGCCGCTTTTGGCGTAGGTCGTCGAGGGCTTGAGGCGTAGCGTGCTTCCCGGCGGCCGACTGCCATCCCCCAGCAGGAACCGGAACTTTCTTCCGAGTATTCTTGGCCACGGCTGGTCGTTAGCTTGAAAGCCCGTGGTAGTACTCGTGCAGCGAAGCCTGCGAGATATGAGCAGCGCTTCGAGCTCCATCTGGGAGGCCCCGGCGGGCGTCCAGCCAAGGATCCTCCCGATGGGTCATCTCGCTCAGTTCATGCGCCGTGTACTGACCGTACGCTTCCAGCACAGCATCTATCGTTTCCTTTTCCTCACTGCTGAGAACATCGGAAGAGCCCCAAGGCCAGCCGGTGACCCGGAAATCTCCCCGGTGCTTGTCGTAGAGCGCATAGACGACAGGTCCATTGGCCCACGCCTGAATGCCCTCTTCGAAGAGCGGCCGTTCTTCCCATACGAGGTTCCAGGCCTGCGAGTAATAGGCCAGTTTTTGGAGCTTCATGGCAGACATGCTGCCCTTTTGTTCCAGGATGTAAGCCGCAACGTCGTGTACGCTCGCCATCCAAATCACCGCTTCCCCGCTACGGGCCCGGTCAGAGTGGCCCAAGATTTAAACAAAGAGGGAATTCCACAGGTTATCCACAGAATTCCTTAGCTTTTGCACTAGTTATACACATGCATCGCTGTAGTTCAGTGTACATGTCCCGCGTGTTCCCCCGACGTGCGAGGAAGTCCGTGGTGGTGCGGCGACGTGCGGGTACCTATGCAAAGGGGTCCCGCAGGGGCTCGGTCCATCAGTCGTCGGGTTTGTCCTGGTGTTCGCGGATCCACGCCACGAGTCGCTGAATGTCGTCGTCGTGAAGCATGATTCTCTTGCCGACCTTTGTGTAGATGCCAGAGGCACGGCAGTAGCTGCGCAGTGATGACTTGCTGATGCCCAGTTCTGGGGCGACCTCCTCCGGAGTTCGGAATAGTGCATTAACTGCCGGTGTGCGCGGTGACACCATTGGCGGCCCCGGGAACGGCGCTACCTCTACGCCATCTTCCACCAGGTCGCTGAGCGGCTGGTGTCCGCCTCTCGGCTCAGTAGGTAGCGACTTCAGCCAGTCCTGCAGCTCGTCCGCGAGGATAACTGCTTTCGTGTTCGCGTACCGGGCTAAGAGGTCGTGGCGCCGGATAGCGATACGAAGTGTGCTCGTGCTGTAACCCGTTGCCTCAGCGGCTTCCTCCAGGTTGTATGCCAGCTTTGGTTTTTCCACGCGTGTGGTGTCATCCGGAGTCATGCCCTAGATGCTAGAGATGTTGGCTGCGTTTGCCACCTATGCTCGACGGATGGACGATTACCCCATGATGACGGCGGCGGCCCTTGCCGCGAGGCTCAACGTGTCCACCGATACGGTTCGGCGCATGTGCAATGCCGGCAAATGGCCTCACGCCAGGATCGGCCGACTCTACAGGTTTACGGAAGAGCAGTACCAGGCCATCATCGCACCGCCACCGACGCCCGAACCCTGGTCTAAGGCGCGGCGCGAGCATATTGCCCAAATGCTCAGGTCACTCTGACAGTGACCTGGGGAACTGCCCCGGCGCCTGTAACTGGTCCGGGGTTTTTCTGTGCCGTCAGGAAAGGGGTCACTACTAATGACACCCTTGGCGGTCAACCGTGGCAGGCTGCGGATAGTACCCGTACCCATGGATAGCCTCATTTCAAATGATGGCACTCTGCGGGATCGCGCAAAGTGCAGGAGGCGCGGCCGGCTCCGGCTGAGGCTCGGGGCGGGACCCCAATGCTGGACATTTGTCCGGCATTGACGATCCGCGAACGGTCACCCGTATGGACGGCAAGCAATACACCATCCAACCCCGCCCCGCCCCAACAAACGGCGCGATGGCCCGCCCTCCTGACGCTGTTACGCCGGGAGCCTCGACTCTCCGGGCGCGCCGGTTTAGTCGCGAACTCCTGCGGCGGAAACAAGATTCCGGAGGCGGGTCAGTTCGCGGATGGCGTCATCCATGCTGTGGACAATCTCAGCGGCGGGAACCTGGTCCTTGCCGGGGACGTAGTCCGTGTGCAGAGATGTAACGATACGGCTGGCGGCTGCCATGCCGGTGAGCTGGTTGTTCATCCTCCCCACCGACTCCCACGCTTTCCGGCTCCGCGGCGTCGGCTCGTCCAGGACGGCACCGGCTGGCACGGCCACGGAATGCCCACCGCGGTATGCCTTCTGACGGCAGGCCGCGGAGCAGAACTTACGGTCAGCGCGGCCGCCCACAACCTTGTTGCCACACGTAACGCACTCTCGTGTTACGGCTACCTGTACGGCCTTCTGCTTGGCCCGGACGGCTGCGACGCGGCAACGGGAAGAACAGAACGCGGACTTTCGCAGTTTCGACGGCGCAAAAAGGATCGGCAGAGCGCAATTCTGGCAATCGTGGCGCTCCCAGCCGTCAGTGACCTTCTGGCCCCGAACCATGAACAGGTTGTCCCTGCCAGTCGCGCCAGCGTTAGGCGTCGTGGCGCACCGGTTACAAGCCAGGACTTCGCCGCCGTAGCTACGGAACTTATGCTTCGGGCTCAGGCGCTTTTCGACAAAAGCCAAGCGGACGCCGGGACTCTCGGCGGTGATCGGTTCAAGGCAGATTGGGCAGGTAGCGGCTGTACACATAATCGTTACGTTACGGTTAGTTGTATTGGATTGTCAACCGGCCGTGGCACGAAAATGCCCGCCGTCATGAAGGGGGGGACATGGCGGCGGGCGATTCACTACTCAGCATAGGGGGCGGGGCGCCTGTGCAACCCCCTACGGGCGTCTGTGGAAATCGCGAGTCTGTGGATTCGGCTGAAAATAGATAGCTATGGCAGAGGATGCTGGGGCCTGAAAACGGGCGGAACCTCTTATCCCCACCCCCCTGTGTGCCGCTGGGGAGCTCCATACGCGCGTCAGGATGCGGGATGCGGGGTGGGGCGGTGGGGTTCCCTGGTGCCGGCAAGCCCCCCTCTGCCACTAGGGCCAGTTTCGCTCATGACCATTTTTCCAAAGGGGCAGGAGGGCAGTTATGGCCTCATGATCGTCACGTTGCGGGTTCCTCACGGTGACGGGGGGATATTTTTCCGCTAGGGCGTAGGTGCGAACGTGGCAGGGGTAGCACCCCATACCCCCAGTACCCGTGCGGCCGGCGGTCTGGTCAGCCGTTAGAGCTCGCTGGCGTTGTGTTGCTGCCGTGGGTGGCGGTGCTGCTTGCCCTGGCAGTGGTGCTGGTGCGCGGTTCTGCGCATCGTGAGCAGGTGACTGCATCCGTGGATGTGTCGAGGTCGAGCTGTTGGGCAGGGTGCCGCGGTCGTAGTTCAGTGGCGTTCCGCATCTTGGGCAGTAGGCCTGGCCGTCCCGCCTTGCTGTGGTGATGGCGCGGATCTGTTCTCTGTCGGTCAGGTTGGTCATGGTGCCAAGTCCTTCTAAGGTCCACGTGCTGGACGGTGCGTGTGTGCTGGCTATGGGTGAGGCCCCGCCCCTTCACCAGGTGCGGGGCCTCTGGTGTGCGCTGGGTGCCTGCGGTTGCCCGGTGATCGGCCGCCCATCGTTCCCTGACCCGGTGTTTAGGAAGGGGCCACCGGGGTGACGTTGACGCACTGACTCTGGCTAGCTGAGGAGGATGCTGCCTTAGCTGCCGGTTGTCGTCTCGACGCCGGCGAATACGGGCCCCTCGGGATCGCTGGTGGCGAGCTGGTGGTCCATGAACTCCTGAGAGGTCCGGAGCTGCTGCCATTCGCTGTAGGTCGGGTAGATCGGGCTGTACCCGGCTTCGAGGAGTTCCAGCCACCACTGGAGCCGGTGCATGTTGGGGGTTCGGCGTTCATCGAGCTTGGAGGCGGAACCTACTTCGTCGAATGCGCCCGGTTCGAGTGCCCATGCGGCGCTGTCCATGAAGAGGTCGTCCCCGGCGCTGGGCCCGTTGGGCGAGTGGAGGAGCCGGCGCACCTCGTGGAGGGACATGATGTGCCCGACGCTGTCTTCTGCAGCACGGATGGCGGCGGCGTGGCCGTAGTCTTTGGCCTTGATGGCGGCGTTGAGGCCGCAGCGGGTGCCGTGCTCTTCGTGGAAGTCGGTCAGCGTTTCGATGATGGGGTCAAAGACTTCCGTGCGGAGTGCCCGGATGATGCGCCCGGCGTTGGCGTTGAGCTTGTCAACGTAAGCGCGGTTGGCGTCCCGGGCGAGGACTTCACCGACTTTGGGCCGCAGTGCGGCGGCGGCTGCGAGTGCGAGGATCGGGTCGGGATCTTCGCCGTTGCGGACGGCTTCCGCGGCGTCGCTGATGTAGTCCCGGGGCGGCGCAACCTGATTGATCAACTCGAGCGCGTTTCCGTACGGGTATGGCAGGCCGGCGATCAGGTCCGCGGGGAGATCAAGGTCGCGTCCTTTGAGGTTGCTCACGAGACGGGCAACCTGGAAGTTTAATTCGTTGTTGTCTACGTTGATCTTGGTCATGTCTGACTCCTACTTGTTGTTTTTGGTCTTGTAGAGTTTGGCGCCGGCGGCGAGGCTGCCGGATTCTGACTTCTCGTTGGGTTCTTCCGGTTCGGCATGGGGCTTGCCCGTCTTCTGGGCGTAGAGCGCGCGGCCGTCGTCGAGAGACTTCTTTGCGGTCATTGGGTTTCCTGTCGTTCGAATTTGATGGTGAAGGTTCGGGAGCCGCCCGGGCGCCAGATAAGTTCCACGGTGGAGTCGTAGTGGCCGGCGCTGGCGTGGTTGGATGCGTTCTCCGCGCACCTGGCAATCACGGTTCGCTGTACCCCGGAGTTGATGGGCCACGGCTTGAGTTCCTGCGTGGAGTACTGGTGGAGGTAGTCGCAGCGGGGGCACCTGACAGTCACGGCGGCATTGGTGACCGCTTCCGGGGTGACGGTCGGGTGCTTGCTCACGTGTTCAGCCTTCGCGGCCTCGTGAACTGGCATGGTCATGCCTCTTTCCTGGCGGCTTCGCCGTTCGCTTCGAGATGGTCAGCCATGTCATGCAGATTGTCAGCCAGGGCGCGTGCCTCGGTGAAGGTGAGGTGAGCCCGGATCTGGCCGCCGTGCATCAGGCCAATGCCGGGCGTCAATGTTCGGTCTTCGTCCCTCCATATGTAGGGACGGGGCTTGAGGTATGGGCGCTTGGCGGTGGTGGTCAGCATGTCGGTTCCGTTCCCGCGGGTTCGTATTCGCTCTTGAGGATCGCGAGCTGTGATTCTGCGAGTAGTGCCCGGTTCGCCCATGTCCGGGCGTCCTGGTGGGCTTGCTGGGCTTTGCCCCTGAAGGTGTCGCATAGGTCGATGTACTGGGCTTTGGAAAGCTTCATGACGGCTACGGACGGGGGTGTGGTGATCAAGATGCTTTCCTTCCCTGCTGTTTTTCGTATTCGGCCTGGCGTTGCAGGAGGCCGGCCGATTGCTTGTTTCGTTCATCGTTGAGGGACAAATTTCCAGTCAAGGCATTGAGCTCTTCTCTCGTGCGCGGTGGTTCTCTAGTTACGAAACTGGCCGATTGAATTAAGTGGTTGGAGTAGGTGTTGAAGTCACTTGTAGTAGGGGGTAGAGAATCCCAATGGCTGTGTGTTGTGATTTCCAATGGCTCAGGGGTAGGGATTTCCAATGGCTCAGGGGTAGGGATTTCCAATGGCTGAGCCTTATCTCCGTCAAGGGTGGAAGCCAACGATGCGAAGTCTTTACCCTGCATTCCGAGCGGATATTCCGAGCGGTTCGCCCTCTGCCACTTGATGTTCCGACCCTTCCCGATAGGCCGCCAGGTGTAGTCAAATTCCAGCGCAAGGGCGTATGTTGCCCCGACGCCGGCGCGGGCTTGCCCGGAAGACACGAGAGCCCCGTAACGCCGAAGCTCCCGGATGACCTCATTGACAGCTTGCTCCGCTGCCTTCTCGTTCCGGATTGGGGCTCCGATTGCCCACGCGAGGTCTCCACGGTCTCCGAAGAACACGGGTGGATTCGCGTCGTCCATCGCCTTGGAGGCCATCCAGATCAAGCCGACCTTGGCGCGGTGCTTGAGGCCGGGCCATTCTGAAAACACCTTGGCTACATTCTCGGATCCCACTCGGCGCTTCCCTTCGTTGTCCGGGGCTCAGAAAGGCGAACCGAAGATGAGCTTCGCCAGGGTGGCCGGCAGAGCCAGGGCGATGAACAGGGCGCATCCGGCGAGGACCCAGAATGCTCCCTGCGCGGCCCGCTGGACTGCCCGGCGCATCATGCGGCGTTCCGGAGGTCAGCGTGGAGCCATGCGCAGAGCGGGCAGACGACGCTGCCAGATTTTCTGTCGATGGTCCGGGTTCCCTGCGGCAAGGACGTTTCACCGATGAATCCGCAGAGCGCGGTTTCCTTCGTGCCGAGCACCAGGGATCGTGTGATGGCCTCTTTTTTGAAGTAGTGGAAGACCACCGGGTTGAAGTCATGGGCAGTTGCGGTGTTCAACCCCTCAACTGCCGGGGCGGTCACTGGCCGTCCTCCGTGGCCTTCAAGGCCATGATGGTTTCCATGGTGGTGATGTAGGCACCCATGCTGAGCATGGCTTCGGCGTACTCGTTGGCCTCGGCCGCCGTCATGGGCTCGTCATCTGCGGTGTAGAACGTCAGCGAGAATTTGCGGGTTTGAGGAACGTATTCCGAGATGATCTTCCAGCGGGCGCCTTCCATGCGCTTGCCCGTGTAGACGTCGCACTCTTCGTCCAACGGAGTGAAGCCGGGCGGGATGGTTGCCGGCGGTGTCGCCCAGAATTCTCCGCTGCGGGACGCAAGCGGGCCGAAGCTGTCAGTTCCCGTAGGCCAGGACAACCCGGTGGTGACTATGAGGTCTTCGTGGTCGTCGTTCCACCAGTTCGCACCGAGCGCTTCGTCAAACAGGTCCAGGAGCTCAGTAAGGCCCATGTCCAGCTTGTCGGCCACGGCTTCGAACTCTCGAACGGTGGTGGGGATCTTGATAAGGTGCTTCACAGGACTGCTTCCTTCTTGGTGGTTGGTTCTGAGGCCGTGACGGACTTTGGCGAGGCGTCACGGTCTTTTTCTGTCTTCAGGGCCACTCGGCAGGCTTTTGCCGGCGTGGTCCCTTGGACCCTGTGCGGGTTCTTCGCCGCGACTGCAGCGTCATTGAGCGGTCCCTCGTGGCTGGTGCCGTGCCAGTACCCGCTTTCCCACGCGGCCGCCAGATCGGCCTCCGTGTAGACCTTGCTCATCAGGAAGCCTCAGCTTCAAACGCGGCGTTGATCCAGTCGATGACGTCCTGCTCGCGGTACATCACGCGGCCGCCGAGTTTTGCGCAGCGCGGGCCGGAGCCGTTGTGACGCATCCAGCGGACCTGAGCCGGGGACTTCCGCAGCATCTCCGCTACTTCGTCCAGCGTGAGTAGCTTCATGGCCTTTACCGTTTCCATCTATCCTCCATCAGTTACCGGGGTTTCTAGTAATGCCCGACTAGAAAAGAGAATACCGTCTGTCCTAGTAGCTGTCAACTGGCTTTTCTAGTGCGGCGTTGGGTACAGTGTTGACATGGCGAGTCACGACGAGAATATTGGCCAGATCCTCACGCTCAAACGCGGGGAGATGTCCCAACAGGCCCTAGCCGAGGCAATGCGGGCGCGAGGTTGGAAGTGGTCACAGGCCACTGTCTGGAGTGTTGAGAAAGGGGAAAGGCCGCTGCGGATGGCGGAAGGCGCGGACCTGGCCGCCATTCTTGGCATGGACGTCAAGGAGTTCCTTGCCACGCCTGAGGGTGAAGCGCTCCTTGAGGAAATTCGGGTGGCTGTCGCTCATGTCCACGCCGCTGAGAAAAAGATCTGGGATGCGGCCCACGAGTATGAGGGGGCGGTGGGCTCGGCTGAATGGGTCGCCTCGAAAATAGAAACGCGGGCCTCTGAACTACCTGCCGGCACGATCGAGGCTGGGCGCCTCCGGTACTGGATGGAAAAGCTGCAGAAGTCACAGGGCCGATTGCCAGACTCCGTGATCCGCGAATACATGGAGGTGCGATATGGCGAGCATCCAGAAGAGGCCTGATGGCCAGTGGCGGGCCCGGTACCGGGACGCGGCCGGGAAGGAGCACGCCCAGCACTATTCGCGGAAGATCGACGCTCAGCGTTGGCTTGATGAAGTAACGGCATCCGTGGTCACTGGCCGGTACGTCGATCCGAAGGCCGGGAAGATCACGTTCGCTCAGTGGTTCGAGCAATGGGCCGAGGCTCAGGTGTGGGCGACTGGGACCAAGCTGAAAGCCGAACAAGCGCTGGCTATAGCCACATTCCGGGAACATCAGATCCGGTCAATCCTGCCGTCCCACGTACAGGCTTGGGTGAAGGGGATGTCCGCGAGGCTGGCGCCGGCCACGGTGAAGGTCTACTACAACATCGTGAGCTCTGCATTTCGTGCGGCGGTGACGGACAAGGTCATCGCGGAAAATCCCTGCACCGGGGCGAAGCTGCCCCGGGAGCGCCGTCGTGAAGCAGCAATGACCATTCCCACTCCGAAGCAACTGGGGGAGGCGCTGGAGGCCGCTCCGGACTGGTTTGAGCCCTTCGTCTCCGTCTGCGCGTTCGCCGGGCTGCGTCTGGGTGAAGCGGCGGGGTTGCAGCTGGCCGATGTGGATTTCCTGCGCCGGACGATCAGCGTCTCCCGGCAGATCCAGGGCAACACCAAGGCGTCGGCTGAAGTTGTTCCGCCGAAGCATGGTTCCGAGCGCGTCGTCTATGTCGCTGAAGAACTGATCCAGGTCCTGGCCCGGCACGTCGAAACGACTGGTGTGTTCGGTGCTGAGAAATGGCTGTTCGGGACCGGCGGAACCTACTTCAACCGCAACTCAGCGGCCGACCGCTGGCGGCAGGTTCGCGAGGCGTCCGGCATAGGTGAGTTCACCCTCCACGACCTCCGGCACTTTTACGCCTCAGGTCTCATCGCTGATGGGTGCGACGTCGTTACCGTGCAGCGGGCGCTGGGCCACGCCGCGCCATCGATCACCCTGAACACTTATTCCCACCTCTGGCCGACCGCCGAAGACAAGACAAGGACCGCAGGATCAAGGCTGATCGCTGCGGTCCTCGGGGATTCTGCGGACTCTGTGCGGACTGGGGAAGTAACTTCCCTGTAATCACGCGGCAGGATCGGCCTTAGCTGCGGAAGTTCACGAACTGCAGGTCCGCCTCGTCGAAGCCCTTGAGTAGGTTCATGGTCTCCTGCAGGTCGTCGCGGGACTTGGAAGTCACCCGGAGCTCGTCACCCTGGATCTGCGACTTGACGGACTTGGGACCCTCGTCGCGGATGAGCTTGTTGATCTTCTTCGCGAGGTCCTGCGCGATGCCCTCCTTGATGGTGGTCTCGAGCCGGAACTCCTTGCCGGACGGGTAGGGCTCGCCCGTGTCGAGGGACTTCAAGGATATGCCGCGGCGGATGAGCTTGGACTGCAGCACATCCAGGACCGCGAGGACACGCTCTTCCGAGTTGGCCTTCATCAGGATCTTCTCGCCGCTGAAATCGACCTCGGCGCCGACGCCCTTGAAGTCGTACCGCTGGACCAGTTCCTTCTGCGCCTGGTGCAGCGCGTTGGCGACTTCCTGCTTGTCGACCTTGCTGACGACGTCGAATGTGGATTCGCCTGCCATGACTGTTCTCCTGGTGGTTGGGGGCGCCCGGTGAGGGGTCGTTGTGTCTGGAATCAAGCCTAGTACGGATGCCCCTGATGTGAAGGCCGCGGGGGTGTAGCCACCTTTAGGGTCCCCTCCACAGTCCCCTGCGCGGTCCTCTTCACAGTCCGCTCAACGGTCCCCTTCACAGTCCGCTCAAAGCTAAGTCACGGCGGGAACGAAGTTTCGGGCCGCAGAGTTGGAGGTGTTGGAAAGAGTCGCTCGAAAGGTACAGCTCATGCAGAACAAAGCCGTCCGTTACGTCGTCCGCTCCACGGCAGCCGCCGCCGGCAGTATCGCCACCGCCGCGAGCTCGGTGGCAGCCGCGACACTGGCGGCCTCGATCATCTTCAGCCCGGCCGCCGATGCCTCGTCGCGGCTGGACGGCGTCCATGCTGATCTGGCCCGCGCCGTCCAGCTGAACCAGATCACGGAGGAGCAGGCGGCGCGGTTTGAGTCCAGACTGGCCGGCCGCATCCTGGGAGATGCCTGATTTCCGGGCTTTTTCCGGCCTCAAAGCGCCGATTCGATTCTTCGGCAGAAGTTCTGTAAAGTTGTCTTGCCCGCGGTTACTGGAAGCGGAACGGACTGGAAACAGACGTTCTGACGATGGAGGCCGCGAGTGATCTTCTTTTGAAGTTCGGCAGATTACCCGAGCGGCCAAAGGGGGCTGACTGTAAATCAGCTGGCAACGCCTACGGGGGTTCGAATCCCTCATCTGCCACCCTTGGAATAGCCTCCGGAACCAACAGGTTCCGGGGGCTATTTCTTTGCCCTGGGCGGGCGCGGTATCCGGGTCAGGGGTCAGGGGCCAACCCGCCGGCGACGGCGTCAGCGCCTGGCAGACAACCGGCCCAGCGAGAGGGAATCGCCGAAGCGGCAAGTGCGATTCTCCCGGGGAGCGTCGCCGCACTGACTGTCTACGAGAACATCTGGGCGGCACCCTTCGTGGCGGCCGTTCGCGGCGGCGGGGGTGAGCTCGTCGCGAGTTCAAGGATCCCCGCCCCGGACGTCATGGCAGCGCTCGGAGCGCTCGACGGTGTGCCGCCCGTGGGCTGACACACAAGACGCGATGCCAGAGGACAATAACAAGGGGACTGCTTAGGGGTATGGCGCGGACGGCGGTCGTCGCCGGGACGGCATCTGCGGTCAGCGGCCGCGTCCAGCGCAGGCAGGCTTCGAAGTTCGCCGAAAAGGACGCCGCGACCGCTGCGAAGCAGCAGGAGGCCTACGACGCGCAGATGGGCCAGCAGCAAGCCGAGTACCAGCAACCGGCTCCGCCCCCGCCCGCCGCAGAAGGAATCTCCAACGAGGCCATCCAGCAGCTGAAAGAGCTCGCGGCGCTGAAGGAGCAAGGGATTCTCACGGAACAGGAATTCGGGGTGCAGAAGGCGAAGATCCTTAACGGCTAAGTCACGGCTAAGTCCGGCCGCCCTGCCTGCCCCGAACAAACACCCCCGCGCTGCCTGGAGGGCAGCTGCGGGGATAATCCCGTGTGGGTTCGGTCTCCTGCGGACCGGGTCCTGTCAGCTGACTTTGGACCCGGCGAGGATACCGTCGATCTGGGCGAGGGCCTGCTTCATGCCCTCTTCCATGCCCATGGCGAGCACCTTCTCCAGCGCCTCCGCGGAGTCAAAGGTCGACACCACGGTCATCCGGGTGCGGTGGCCGATTGCCTCAAGCTCCATGACGGCGTGGCTGATGCCCATCGCGGGAACCGGGTCGCCGTCCTCGTCCGCGAACCCGTCGTCGAACTCCAGACGGCGTGGGGCCTCGATGGCGGTGAACCGCCACCATCCCCGGCTCTTCTCGCCTTCGGGCCCGGTCATGTAATAGCTGGCCTTTCCCCCGGACACGAAGTCGTGGCTGTCGAACGTCGCGGGCCAGGTGGGCGGGCCCCACCAGCGCTCCAGCTTGCGCGGGTCTTCCCAGACCTGCCAGACCCGCTCGACGCCGGCATCGAACTCGGCGACCACGGTGAAGCTCAGGGCTTCGGCATTCTTCTGCGAACTGATTACGGTCATGACGGAACTCTCTTCCTATCCCTCTGCGAGAATGTCTGCGATCCGCTCGGCCCGCTGCCGCCAGATCGTCTCGTACTCATCGAGCAGCCGTCGAGCGCGTTGTAGGCCATCGTGGTGGGCCCGCACGATCTGCTCCCGTCCGCGCCGTTCCTTCGTCACGAGGAAGGCGCGCTCCAATACCGCCACGTGCTTCTGTACGGCGGCGAAACTCATGGTGTAGTGCTCCGCCAGCCCAGATACCGAAGACTCGCCGGCCGTCACGCGGGTGACGATGTCCCGGCGGGTGGCATCGGCGAACGCCTGGAACAGGCGGTCAAGGTCAGCGTTCCCGAGCTCATCTACAACCATTTGGTTGTAGAATAATCCGCCGGTTCCGCCGTGTCAACAGGTTTTTCTGTGGGCTATTTGGCGATGCCGGGGTGCACCGCGACGAACTCGATCGCATTGGCAGGCTGGACGGTCCTTTTCGGCGCCCGGGAATATCCCTTCGCGTCCAGGTGGTTCTCTGCCCGGTACACGGCCAGGGCCTCGTCGTAGAGGGTGTTGAGCTGCTGGCCGGTGAACTCCTCCGTGGAGCCGTCTTGGAAAGTGACGGCAATGACGGTGCTGCCGGGGAAGTGCCTCTTCATGCGGATGAAGCCTTCGGCGTCCTGCTGGAGATTGATCAATGCGGTCCTGCCTTCGTATGGGGGGCTTCCAGTCTCCCGCACGTTCTTCGGAACGCCCGCATGCGGGGCCCGACGGAGCGGAAGGCCCCTCGTGGAGGAGCCTTCCCTGGTTGTCGGTCAGACCTTCTCGCGGGTCCCGTCAGTCGTGGCCGGCTCCTCGACGGTGAACTCCCTGCTGCGGCGGGGGAAAGCCCAGAACTTGAAGCCAGGCGATTCCACCCGGGGCTCCGGGCGCTCCTCAGTGTCCGTTGATTCATCCTTCTTGATGTCCCGCCGGAACTCTTTGTTGTACGGATAGCACATCACTGACCTCCTCATCGTGACTGCCCTTTAATCCTCCTCCGCATCCCCCCGGACGTCGATACCCTGCCTGCCGAACCGGGGAAGTGCCTGGGGACTGCGGGGGAGGCCCTTCCGGATCGGCCGCGGACCGGCTCTACTGAAGCCTGTGACACACAACGGAGGGGCAACCATGACGTCCAACGGAGCACGGGAAATCGTGGCGGGCAGCCCTGCCCCGGCTGCGGCCATTTTTGTCCTGCCGAGCCGCTTTTCCAGGTGGCCACCGGCAGGGCCGATGCGGGAGCGGCGGGATTGTTCGTTCTCGGCCGGCATTGCTGGCCGGCGGACTCGGATCGCCCGGCGTCGGACTCCTCCGGCGCTCCCGCGACTTGAAGACCGCGCGGAGCTACGCTGCCGGGGAGGCGTCCTCCCGTGACGAGGTCCGCAGGTTAAGCCTCTCGCGATCCCCAAGTCGTACGGCACGGTACCGCCGCTGTCGTGACGAGGTCCGGTGCCGGCGGGAACTGGAGAAAACACCCGGTAGCAGGTATCCAATACCGCCGGATTTCTGCCCGCGGCGAAGTAGGGTGGTGCGGTTCGCTGTCGAATATAGGGAGCCTTTGTGAAGTCGTTTGCATGTGGTGATGTAGTGCCCGGTTGTGAAGCCCGGTGGGTTTGCAGCACGGACGATGAAATCCTGGTCAACGTTGCCGCCCACGCAGCGTCCGCCCACGGCCTAGTGCATCTGCCGGCCGAGGTGGTCCAGTCCGTCCACAAAGCAATCGTGCCGGTTAGTTGAGCAGTCCTGCGGCAGGCGTGTCCGCTCCCAGCACCGGCGCCCCTGCGGGCGCGGACTGGAAAGAACTCTTGGCTGCCGCCTGCCGCCTGCCGTCTGCCGCCTGCCGCGGTGAAGGCCTGGGCGTGGCCTATCAGCCGATCGTCGATACCTCGCGCGGCACGGTGGTTGGCTATGAGGCGCTGGCACGCTTCCCGGGCTATTCCGAGAGAACCCCGAAGTGTGGTTTTCGGCAGCCCGTACCCACGAGCGATCCGCTGGACTGGAAGCGGCGGCCCTGCGGATCGCGCTCGCGGCCCGTGCCACACTGCCACCCAGCTGCTTTCTGACCCTCAACGTCTCACCCGACCTTCTCACTGCCGAGGAGATCCGAAGCGTGTGGCGGAGCGAGGGAAACCTGGGCGGGATAGTCGTCGAACTCACCGAGCAGACCCCCATCGATTCCTACCTCGGGCTGGAGCCGGATCTGAACCAGCTGCGCGCTGCCGGCGCGCTGATCGCCGTCGACGACGCCGGGGCCGGTTACGCGGGGTTGCGGCACCTGCTGGCGCTGCGATCCTCGCTGATCAAGATCGACCGCGAACTTATTCAGGATGTGGACCGCGATGAAGCCAAGCGGGCACTGATCGAGATGCTTGGCACTTTTGCCGGCCGGGTGGACGCGTGGATACTGGCCGAGGGCGTGGAGCGTGTGGAGGAACGTGATGCCTTGGTCTCCCTTGGCGTGCCGCTGGTGCAGGGCTACTACCTGGCCAGGCCGGCGCCGTCGTGGACCGGCATCGACCTGGACCTGGCACACCGTCTTGCCTCGAAACCGCCGGTAACCCATAAGTCCGTCATCCGCGACGTCCTCGAACCCGCCACCACGGCCGCGACCCCAGCGCTCGCCGCCGAAGCTTTTGCCGGAAACCCGGCGCTTCAATCGGTGGTGCTGATCGGGGAGCACTTCCGGCCGGTCGCTGTGCTGGACCCGGTGGCCGCGGGACTGGGCATGGTGAGCCCCGGGATGCGCGTGAACCTCGATACCCCGCTGAGCGAAGCGTTGGCCCGGTCCATGATCCGGACTCCGTCCAGCCGGTTTAAGCCCCTTTTGGTGACGGACAATGCCGGCCGCTTTGCTGGCGTCGCCCGGATGGATCGGATGATCACTGCATTGGCGCGGCCGGGAGAATAGCCGGGTCGGCCTGCTCGCCGAGGAGACGGTCGGTGGCCGCATCGGGCAGCCCGTCGAAGTATTTCGCCAGGACCTCCCGGAAGACGGCCTGCCGGGGGTCGGCCCGGAGGAAAAGGGTCATCGAGGAGTGCAGCTTCCGCTCGTCGGTGCCGCCGAAGATCTGCCTCGCGGTGCGCCCTTCGAGGCCGGCCACAGCCCCGGCGCATTCGGCCAGCCGTGGACCCAGCACGGGGTGGCCCAGGTACGCTTTCGCTTCATCGAGCGAGGTCACGGCATATTTTCGTGCGGTCGGGCTCTGCCCGAGCCCGGCGAGCTGCGGGAACACGAACCACATCCAGTGGCTGCGCTTGGATCCCGCCCGGAGTTCGTCGAGGGCGTGCCGGTACGTGCCGCCGGCGTCCTGGGCCGCAGCAAACCGTTCCAGACCGAACGGATCCGCCACGGCGTCCTCCCCGGCTCCGGGTGACATCACTCCTCGAACCGGGCAGTCATATCGGTATCGCCGGCGATGGAAGCGACGACGGCCACCGCGACGTCGCGGATCTTCAAGTTCCTATTGTTGGAGGTATTCCGGAGGATCTTGAAGGCGGCTTCCCGCCCGCAGCGGTTCTGGGCCATGATCGCCCCGACCGCGATGTCGATGATGGTCCTCGACTGCATGGCGGCGGCAAGGTCATCCCGGGAGTCGCTGAGCCGGGAGAGCCTCAAGGCCAGCAGGAGGGCCCGGGAGGCTTCGACGGCAAACTCATGTGCGTGCTCGGCATCGTCGTTGGAGAATGCCTCGGCCCGCGTCGAGTGGAAGGTGACGACGGCCGAGCTGTCACCGTCGAGGACGATCGGGATCCGAAGTGTGCTGGCGGATCCCTCGCTGGTGCTGCCCCCTTCTATGGAAGCCTGTTTCCGCCGGTCTACGGTGATCCCGCAGGAGACCTCGGATCCCGGGCGCGAGAGTTCCGCCGCCGCAAGGCCGGCCAGGCCAGCCAGGAAATCGTCGACGCCGGACCCCGCCCGGGTGCTCTCCAGCAAAAGGCCCAGCAGTGCGCCGCTTCCGCCTCTGACGCCGCCTCCGATGTTGTGCGCCGGAGACGAATCGGCTCGGTTCTCACGCATGCTGCCCCCCAATTCCCAGCCGCACGCTCACAAAGCGGCGGCTTTCTCCCATCCTATTGCTGAGGATCCGCCGAAGGTAGCGAAGCGCCCTCCAGGATATCCGCGGCAATGGTGTGGAGCTTCGTGTCGGTTGCCCTGGCGGCCAGATGGAGCAGCTCCAGGGCCTGCTCCCTGCTGCACCTGTTCTGAATCATGATGAGGGCGACGGCGGCGTCAATGACGGCGCGGGACTTCAACGCGGACCGCAGGTGTTCCGGGTAAGTCTCCGGGGGGTGGACTTTGAGGGCGAGCCGTAATATCCGGGACATGGACGCGGCGTGGCGCTCCACCTCCGCGACCGTCTTGCTGTCGAAAACGCCGCTGGAGCGGGCATAGCAGTTCAGGGCCGCGGCTGAACCCGGATCCGTGGCGATCGGCACGGCCAGCACCGACCGGATGCCCTCGCCGGAGACCGCCGAAGCGTAGTGCGCCCAGCGGTCGTCAGCCGCCACGTTCGGGACAAGGACGGTGGTTCCGTGCCGCAGGGCCGTCAGGCAGGGGCCGTCGTCGAACGCGTATTGCTTCTCATCCAGCCGCTTCGCTTCCTCGCCGCTGCTGGCGACCGTGGCCGGGGAACCGTTCCGTTCCACCGTGATGGCACACAGCATGGGCTCCGGACCGCCGAGGCGGGTCGCAGAGATGGTGGTCAGGCTCAGGAGAAAGTCGGTGAACCCCGGACTTTCCAGCAGGAGATCCTGCAGTTGCTCGGGGGTGGGAGATGCGCCGGTACCGGAAACCATGCCGGCCTCAATCCTACGAACGCCGGAACGTATGGGACGCGCCGGCTTGGCGGTGGCGGACTCTTGATCGCACGCCACCCAAATAGCGAAACCCGGACCGGTCAAGGCCAACATCCAGCTACTACCGACACTACGCCGTGCGGGGGTTGTGAATATAGGCGCCCTGCCCAGCCCGCCGTATGCTTGAAACCTGCGGCGATGCGCGCCGGCTGGCCTCCCGCCGGTATGGACTTCTGAGGTGAAGATGAGCGTGGACCTGCCGCTGGCTGACGAGATCACCGCTGTTTTCGCCCGAGCCACGAAGCTGCTCCTGACGGAAGAGACGGTAGCCCACGCACTCCGGCTGGTTACCGACGCCGCAACGGCGGCTATACCCGGCGCGATCGGCGCCGGCGTATCCCTGATCAACCGTTCGGGTCTGCGGCATACGGCTGCCTCGTCCGACGCCGTCGTGGCTGAGGCCGACGCACTGCAGTACGAGCTGGAGGAAGGCCCGTGCATCACGGCCTGGGCGAGTGGGGAAACGGTTCTGGTGGAGGATCTGGCCTCGGACCGGCGATGGAAGCGTTGGGCTCCCGCCGCGGCGTCCCTGGGAATTTCGTCCTCGGTAAGTTGCCCCCTGCTGTCCGGCGGGCTGGCACTGGGGGCGGTGAAGGTCTACTCCGACGGCGGACAGTTCGCCGGCAACGGCACGGTCCGTTTGGCCGAGCTCTTTGCCGAGCAGGCGACGCTCTTTGTCATCCACTCGCACGCCCGTGAGGCTGCCCGGACGCTGAGTGACCGCCTGCAGGAGTCGCTGGCGCAGAGGGACACAATCAGCATGGCCAAGGGCCTGCTGATGGCCCGGAACAGCACCAATGACGACGTGGCACTTCGGGATTTGATGATGCTGTCGCGGCAGGCAGGGAAACCCCTGGCGCTGGTCGCGGCGGAACTGCTGGCTGCGGCCAGGACCTTCGAAAATTAAGCGCAGGACGACGGCATGGCCTTGGGCGACGAGGAGAGCGAACAACGGCAGCGATTTGCCGAATCGCTGCGCCATGCCGACGTCGGCATGGAAGAGCTGTGGCTGAGATATTTCACCCTCGGGGGCCACGCCGGACAGTTCGAGGTCGAGGCGTACATCCACGGCGCCATCGCGTTGCCCCCGCTGCAGCGGGACGTCCTCGCCCACGCACTGAACGAACGCCTCGATGAGCTGTATTCCCGGGCGCCCCGGGCGCCGTACAGCGTCGATGCCACCGACAAAACGCCCGGCGACACGTCGGACGACGGGTCCGAAAATGAGTCCGACGGCGGCTGACTGCCGCCTTGCTAGAGTCAGCAATAGGGCGAGTGATCCGGCCCGGTCCGCCACGGAGTGGGGGGCCGAGGAAGGTGGGTGGCATGTTCGCGTTCTTCACTGATACCAGCCTGGTGGAAGCCGGTCTGCTGGCCGCGACGTTCGTGCTGTGTTCGCTGATCGGCATTGAACGGCAGGTCCGCCAGAAGAGCGCGGGCTACCGGACCCATGTGCTGGTGGGGCTCGGCTCGTGCGCCTTCACTCTCGTGTCCGCGTACGGTTTCGCCTTCGTGACGGAGCCCGGTGCCGTCCTGGACCCGTCGCGCATCGCGGCCCAGATCGTCAGCGGCATCGGATTCCTGGGCGCCGGCGTTATCTTCAAGGGCCGGGACGTGGTCCGCGGCCTCACCACGGCCGCCACTATCTGGGTTTCCGCCGCGGTGGGCATGGCCTGCGGGGCCGGCATGGTTTCCCTGGGCGTGGTGCTGACGATCTTTCACCTTCTCACGCTGTTTGTGGTTGCCCCGGCGGTCCGCAGGATTCCGTCCGTGGACAGAAACCGCGTGATGCACATCGAGTACGCCGATGGCCAGGGAGTGCTGCGGCAGATCCTCGAAATCGCCACCACCATGGGGTTCAGTTCCTCGATTCTGCGGACCCGGAGGACCGGGAAGGAGCAGAAGCCGATGGTTGCGATGGAGGTGCGGTTTTTCGGCCGCCATCCGCTGCGCAACCTGGTTCTTCCCCTGATGGACCTGCGCGGCGTCGCCAGCGTGATTGTCCGGGGGACCGATTCGAGCGAGGACGACGACGACGATGACGAAGATTGAGGCGCTGCCTGGGGCTTCCGGATGACCGGGACCAGCCGGACCCTGGCGGGCAGCGTCCGGATCCGGGTGTTGAGAGCCACTGACGCGGAACCCATGTGCGCCGCGTACCTGCGCAACCGCGAACACCTCGCGCCCTGGGAACCACTGCGGGCCGAGGAGTTCTTCACCGTTGACGGCCAGATGATAAGTGTCCAGTCCAAGCTGGCACTGTTCATCGCGGGATCCGACGTTCCGTGGGTGCTGACCGACGGGGAAAAGATTGTGGGCCTGATGACCCTCAGCGGCATCGTCCGCGGGCCGTTCCTCAGTGCCCACCTCGGGTACTGGGTAGACAAGGACCATACCGGGCGCGGGATCGGCTCCGCGGCGGTCGCCTTCGCCGTCGACGCGGCGCGCGACGAGCTGGGCCTGCACCGGTTGCAGGCCGCCACCCTCCTGCACAACGCGGCCTCACAGAGGATCCTCCAGCGCTCGGGCTTCACGGAAATCGGCGTGGCAACGGCCTACCTCAACATTGCCGGTGGCTGGCGGGACCACATCCTCTTCCAGCGCATCCTGTACTGAGGCGCCGGACTGAAGCACCTGAAACTGAGGTGCCCGTTCCCGTGCCCGTGCCCGTGCCTGTGCCCGGCGCAAGCCGGCGGAACCGGGCGTGCGAGACTCTCTGGGTGACTGATGAATCGCTCGGGGCCCTGCATCATATTGAACTGTGGGTGCCGCACCTTGGCCGTGCCAAGGACGAATGGGGCTGGCTCCTGGCCCGGCTGGGCTACCAGGACTACCAGGACTGGCCGGACGGGTGCAGCTGGCGGCGGGGGCCGACGTACATCGTCGTTGAGGAATCCCCGGCCCTCAGCGGCCGGGAGCATGACCGTACCGCTCCCGGACTAAACCATTTGGCTTTCAGCGGCGGGACCAGGGAGCAGGTCGACGCGCTGGCCGCGGCCGCCGTCGGGCACGGCTGGCGTGAGCTGTTCCCGGAGAAGTATCCGCATGCCGGCGGCGCGGACCACTTCGCCGCGTACCTGGTGAATTCCGACGGCTTCGAAGCCGAGCTGATCGCCACGGACTGACGCCGCGCCCGTTCGGCTCAGCCGTTGCGCGGGTAGACGGCGAATGCCCGGGAATGTCCTCCGCAATCCAGAGGGCCGCGCCGGCATCGCCCACGGCCGCGTCCAGCAGCATTTGCCCCGACCCCGAGCCGTAGTGGCTGGCGAGCACGTAGCTGCCCCCAGCTCCCTGGGCGGGGGCCCGTCGTCATCGCGGCCGGCTCCGGTGCTCGCCCAGCCGATGAGGTCAGTCAGGTGCACCCGCGCAATGCCGGCCGCATCATCCAGCGCGGCGGCCCCGAACGGTCAGCTGTGTCGTCATCCGCATCCGCACAGCGTAATACGCATTTTTGCCCCAACCCGTGGCAGCGATCCGGGCGCCCCCTATCTGGGCTTCCCCGCGGGTGCCATGATTGCGCCGGAGCTGGCCATTATCGGCGGCTACCGGGCCCGCGGCGTCGAGGTGTGCCCCGAGGACGCATCCGAGGGCCTCGGGGTGATGGAGTTCCGCGAGGGTCTGGGCTCGTACCGTTCGCTGTGGACGTCCCTACTGGCGGGTAACATAGTCCCCATGCATCTGCTCCTCCGCACTCTTGTGCTGCTGTTCACGTCCGCCCGCCGCCCCCCGCTGAGCATCTGGGACACGTCGTCGCTGCCGCTGAAGGTCCTGCCGACCGACATTGACATCGCGATGCATGTCAACAACGGCATGTATTTCTCCCTAATGGACCTGGGCCGGTTCGACCTGATGGCCCGCAGCGGGACCTGGAAGACCATGCGCCGCCGGGGATGGAGCCCCGTGGCGGCCGGGGAGACCATCGCCTTCCGCCGGTCGCTGCAACTGTGGCAGCGGTACACGATCGAAACGAAGATCATCGGCCTCGACGAGAAGGCCATCTACTTCGAGCAGCGCATGGTGGTGGACGGGGAAATCTACGCCCGGGCCTTTATCGCCACCCGCCTGGTCAGCAAGGGCAAGCCGGTCAGCCAGGAGGACATCCTCCGGGAGTTCGGTGCGCCGCCGGCGGACCTGGAACTGCCCGAGTGGATCCACGAATGGCGCGAAACCAACGCCCTCCCCGGCGCGCGCCGCCCGGCGCCCCACGTCTGGGCCTGAGGCGGGCCCGGCCTGAGGCGGGCTGGGCCTGGGCAGGCCAGGGATTACCGTCCCACGTCGCGCCGGCTCAGAGCCGCCGCGCTGAGCGCCACGAGAACGGCCGAAAGTCCCCACAGCCAGCCGGCGGCCGCCCAGTCCGCGCCGTTGGCCACCGGGTTGTTGCCGTACGCCCAACTGTAGGGCGAGACGTTCAGGAGCCAGTCGACGTCCTCGCTTTGCCGGCCCACGGCATTGAACACATAGCCCAGGACGCCGACGCCGGCGCCGGCGGCCAGCCCGTAGGTCTTCCGCCCCGTCACCGCGCCGGCGAACAGCGCCGTGCTGCCCGAGAGCATCGTCAGCCCGGCGAACAGCACCGAGGCGCCGAAAAGGTTCTCCGGCCTGATGTTCAGCTGGGCGGAATCGGTCAGGAGCCGGATCAGCACAAACACCAGGGAGACGAGCAGCAGCACGCGCAGCAGGATGGCCAGCGCCCGCTCCAGGACCACCTGCGAGCGGGTCACGCCGTGCGCCAGGGTGAGTTCCAGCTGGCCCGATTCCTCGTCCCCGCCGACCGCCGCCGCACCCCACGCCACCGAGGAGATGGTCATCAGCAGGAAGCCGATCAGCCCGAACATGGTGGCCTGGGTGTAGCCGGGTCCCGAGGTGATCTGGTCGTAGTTGAGGGCCTTGATCATCTCCGGCGGGAAGGCATCCATCACGCCCTGCATCTCCGGGCTTCCGCCGATCGAGGGATAGAGCGGCAGGTAGAGGAAAATCGTGGCGGCGAGCCCTGCCGCCCACCCGAGCGTGGAACGCCAGGAGTCCACGAACGCCCGCGTGAACAGCGGCAGCGGCTTGCTCATGCGCCGTGTCGTTTCCGTCTGCGGCGTCCGGTGCCGTTTGGGGGGCCGCCGTTTGTGCTGCCGGCGGCGCCGCCGTTGCCGTTGCCATGGATGGTGCCGTAGAGCTCAAGGACCGATTCCTCCAGGTCCGGCTCCTCCAGCACCAGTTCGGTGAGCGTGAGGGAGGCCAGGACATGGAGCAGCGGCTGGATCGCGCCGCCCACCGTGGCGGACAGCTCGACGCCGTCGCCCGCCGGAAGCACCTCAAGGTGACCGATCCCGGGCACCCCGGCCAGCAGCGCGCCGGCGTCGGCCGCCGAAATCCCGGCGGCTGTGAACCGCACGTGCCGGACCGCGCCTTCCCGCAGGCTGTCCACGGTGGCGACGGTCATGATGCGGCCGTCGCGGAGGATCGCGACCCGGTCGGCGGCCTGCTGGACTTCGCTGAGCACATGGGAACTGAGGAAGACCGTCTGCCCGTTGGCCTGGGCCTCGCGGACCATGGTCAGGAATTCCTGCTGGACCAGGGGGTCCAGCCCGCTCGTCGGCTCGTCCAGCACAAGCAACTCAGGATCATGCATAAAGGCCTGGACGAGCCCCAGTTTCTGCTTGTTGCCCTTGGAGAGCTTGCGGGTGTGGCGGTCCAGATCCAGGCCCAGCCGTTCGGCCAGGGCATCGACCCGGCCCGGCCGGACGGGGCCGCTGATGTCGGCGTAATGTGACAGCAGTTTGCGGCCGGTGATCCGCCCCTCCAGGAACAGTTCGCCGGGCAGATAACCGATCCGGCGGCGGAGCGCCGGGCCCGCCGTCCGGGGGTTCTCGCCCAGCACCGTCGACGCGCCGGCGGTGGGCCGGATGATGTCCAGCAGGCACCGCATGACGGTCGTCTTGCCCGCACCGTTGGGCCCGATCACGCCAAAGACGGAGCCCTTCTCGATGCCGAAGCTGACCCCGTGCAGGACTTCACGGCGGCCGAACTTTTTGGTCAGGGAGTCGACCGTGATGGCCTGGCTGGCGGTGTTCTCCGGGTCCGGGGGCATGGCGCCGATGGTAGGCCGTGGCCGCCGCGCGGGCTAGGGTCCTAGGGCCCCGGGCCGGATGGCAGGGCGGGGGAGGGCCGTCACATGGATGTGCCAACAGCGAAATGCGGGGGACAAGCCGGGGCTGCTCGCGTACCGTTGACCCATGGCTACCGTAGACCTTACAGGTGAACAGTTCGCATCCACCGTCGAGGACAATGACATTGTCCTCGTTGATTTCTGGGCCGAATGGTGCGGCCCGTGCAAGCAGTTCGGCCCCACCTACGCCGCAGTTTCCGAGAAGCACCAGGACGTCGTCTTCTCCAAGGTGGACACCGAGGCCGAGCAGCAGCTCGCCGCCGAGGCCGGCATCACGTCCATCCCGACGCTGATGGCGTTCCGCGAAAAGGTGCTCGTGTTCTCCCAGCCGGGCGCGCTGAATGCCCAGCAGCTGGAGCAGGTCGTGGACGCCGTCAAGGCCCTGGACATGGAAGAAGTCCACGCGCACGTGGCCAGGTCCCAGGCCGAGGCCGCCGCCGCGTCCGGCAAGCAGGATGGCAGCCAGATCCCGGAGGCCTAAGCGCCACCCCTCACCGGCGGACAGCAACGCCCCGGAATAAGGCAACGCGGGGTCACTCCGCGCCCATAATGTAACGATTTATGGGCGCGGAGTGACCCCGCGTTTTTTGGTTCTGTCGAGGTTCTGGTCCGGCTAGAGCTTCACGAGTTTGACCGGCTCGGCCAGCAGGGCGCTGAGGGATTCATTGAGGTCCTGGACCGCGGTGCCTTTCGAGTGCGTGTCCAGGTCATCCTGCGAGGCCCACCGTTCGGTGAGGACCAGCTTGTCCTCGCTGGCCTCGGTGAGCTCGTACCGGATGCAGCCGGGCTCGTTGACCACCTCGTCAATCGCGATCTCCAGCGCGAGCTTCACACGGAAGAACTCGCCGTCGTTGGGGATGAAGATGGCCTGAAGGTCGATGGGTGCGCTCATGGTTTTCACAATACCGGGCGTCGGCAATGTGTCCCGAAGATTTCGTAGGACATCCAAGCTTTACTCTTCTTTTGGGGGCCGAGTGTTGGTAGCGTCACATCATGCTTGCATACACAGCCGGGGACACTGACGTCCCGCTGCTCGAGGAAACCATCGGCGACAATTTCGAACGGGTCGTGGCCAGGTTCCCCTACCAGGACGCACTGATCGAGGCTGCGGCGGTGCCGGGGGAAGAAGCCCGGCGCTGGAGCTACACCAAGCTGAACGACGACGTCGACCGCGCGGCACGAGCGCTGCTGGCCCTGGGCGTGGCCAAGGGTGACCGGATCGGCATCTGGAGCCCGAACTGTGCCGAGTGGACCATCCTGCAGTACGCGACGGCCAAAGTCGGGGCAATCCTGGTCAACGTCAATCCCGCGTACCGCAGCCATGAGCTGGAATTCGTGGTCAAGCAGAACGGGATGCGGATGCTGGTCGCGGCGCCGTCGGACCGCAACAGCGATTACACCGGCATGGCCCGGCAGGCGCTGGCCGAATGCCCGGAGCTGCGCGAACTCGTGTTCCTGCCCGACGCCGGCCTGCCCGCGCTTACCGCCGGCGTCCCCGAAACCCCGGCGGAGCGCACGTTTGCGGAGCTGCTCAAGCGGGCCGACGACGTCGCCCATGCCGCGCTGAAGGCGCGCATGGCCGAGCTGGACCCCTACGACGCGATCAACCTGCAGTACACCTCCGGGACCACCGGGTTCCCCAAGGGGGCCACGCTCTCGCACCACAACATCCTGAACAACGCCTACTCGATCGGTGAGCTGATGGGGTACACCGAGCACGACCGGGTGGTGCTGCCGGTGCCGTTCTACCACTGCTTCGGCATGGTGATCGGAAACCTGGCAGCACTCAGCCACGGCTGCGCCACCATCATCCCGGGCCGGGGGTTCACCCCCGCCGCCGCGCTGGAGGCCGTGCAGGACTTCGGCGGGACGTCGCTGTACGGCGTGCCAACGATGTTCATCGCCGAGCTCGCGCTGCCGGACTTTGCTTCCTACGACCTCTCCACCCTGCGCACCGGGGTGATGGCGGGATCGCTGTGTCCCATCGAGGTGATGAACCGCGTCATCTCGGAGATGAACATGACAGATGTGGTCATCTGCTACGGCATGACGGAGACCTCGCCGGTGTCCACCATGACCCGCAGTGTGGACACCATGGCGCAGCGCACCGAAAGCGTGGGCCGGACCATGCCGCAGCTGGAGAGCCAGGTGGTGGACCCGATGACTGGTGACGTGATGCAGCGCGGCGAGATCGGCGAACTGTGCACCCGCGGGTACTCCGTCATGAAGGGCTACTGGAGCCAGCCGGACAAGACCGCCGAGGCGGTCGACGCCGACGGCTGGATGCACACCGGGGACCTGGCCCGGATGGACGAGGACGGCTACATCGTGATCGAGGGCCGGATCAAGGACATGGTGATCCGCGGCGGGGAGAACGTCTATCCCCGCGAAATCGAGGAGTTCCTGTACACCCACCCGGACATCCAGGACGTGCAGGTGATCGGCGTACCGGACGCCAAGTACGGCGAGGAGCTGATGGCCTGCGTCATCCTCAAGCCCGGGGCCGCCCCGCTGGATGCCGGCAGCCTGGCCGCGTTCTGCCGCGGGAAGCTGGCGCACTACAAGATCCCGCGCTACGTGGACGTGCGCGAGGACTTCCCGATGACCGTCTCCGGGAAGATCCGCAAGGTGGATATGCGGCAGGAAGCTGTGGCCCGGCTCGGCCTCTGACCGCAGCCAACCGCCGCCAACCGCAACCAACCGCAACCAACCGCAACGCGGGGTCACATAGCGCCCATAAAACACCCCCGGATGGGCCGGAACTGACCCCGCGTTGCGGTGATTCGCGGGGACCTGTGGATAACTTCTGCGCCGGGGCCGGGAGGCGGCCACAATGGTGCGCATGGTCCGCATTGCGCCGCTTCCCGAGCGCCTCGCCCAGGCGCCGTTCACCGTCTATGAGTCCCGCCGGCTGGGTGTCCCGCCCAAACGGCTGCGGGCGAAGGACTTGTCCGACGGTGGCCGCCTCATCTACCTGCCCGCCGGGCGGTCCCTGGAAATCATCGAACGTGCCCGCGTGCTGGCCGCCGCCACACCCGGCGCCTGGGTGTCCCACGAAACCGCGGCGGTCCTCACCCTGCTGGGCCTGCCGCCGTGGCTGGGCGGCTGTGCCAGCATCCACCTCAGCAAGCCGCATGAACTGCCCCGGGTCCGGCGGGCGGGAGTCATCGGTCACCGCGTACGGTGCATCCCCGGCGAGCTGACCGACGTCGACGGCATCCCCGTGACGGCACCGCCCCGGACCTGGCTGGATCTGGCCGCTGTCCTGCCGCTCCACTACCTCATCGCCCTTGGCGACCAGATCATCCGCCGACCCCGGCCGGGGCTCGAGGGTCGGTCCGAACCCTACGCGGAGAAGGAAGGGCTGCGGCTGCTCATCCGCCAGCACCCCAACATGAAGGGCGTGGAGAAGGCCAGGCTCGCCCTGGAGGAGATGCGGGTGGGAGCTGACTCCTTTCCGGAGACCTTCCTGCGGCTGGCGATGCTGGATGCGCGGCTGCCGGAGCCGGAGCTGCAAGTGAGGCTCGATCCGGACGACCGGCGCTCGCCGGCTGCC
This sequence comes from Pseudarthrobacter linnaei, assembly GCF_055412825.1. NCBI lineage: Bacteria > Bacillati > Actinomycetota > Actinomycetes > Micrococcales > Micrococcaceae > Pseudarthrobacter > Pseudarthrobacter linnaei. The sequence continues at coordinate 173,072 of NZ_JBVAYX010000002.1, read as the reverse complement.
GACCTGGGCTACCGGCGGTACCGGATCGCCATCCAGTACGACGGCGCGCCCCACCTCACGCGGGAACAGCAGTCGCGCGACAACCGGCGGGACGAGGCGTTCCGCAGCGCCGGGTGGGCGTATTTCAAAGTCAACGCCGATGACCTGGCCGAGGGCTTCGAAGGCGTCGTCGCCCGGATCAAGAGGGCCCGGCTCCGCCGCCTCTGACCCACGTGCCGCCGCCCACCGGCACTGCAACGCGGGGTCAGTTAGCGCCCAAGAAGGGGCTCCGGATGGGCCGTAAGTGACCCCGCGTTGCTTTGGGGAGGGGCTAGTGGCTGCGGTGGTCCTGGATGGTCATCCGCGGGCCGAAGGTCGGTTTGCGGAAGCCGCTGAGCCCGAGCATCCGGACCACGCGCTGCCGGTGCCCGGCCCACGGGGCCAGCAGCCGGAGCATCCCGGCGTCGTCGGTCCGGCGCCCGGTCAGCGCCGCCCCCACATACGCCGCCAGGTGGTAGTCGCCCACCGCAATCGAATCCGGACAGCCGTGCGTGCGCTGCACGACCTCGGCCGCGGTCCATACGCCGATGCCGGGGATGCTCTGCAGTTTCGCGGAGGCCTCCGCGGCCGGCAGGACCGCCAGCCGTTCCAGCGCGGCGGCGGAGCGCAGCGCGCGCATGACGGCCGCCGAGCGCTGCGGACCCACCCCGGCCTGGTGCCATTCCCAGGACGGGACGCGCAGCCACTGCTCGGGCGTGGGCTGCACCAGCAGGTTCGCCGGCGCAACGGTGCCGGCACCCGGGGCCGGGGTGCCGAAGCGGTACATCAGGTAGCGGTAGCCGCGCCGGGCCTCGATCACGGTGACCTTCTGCTCCAGGATCGTGGGCACCAGGGCGTCGACCAGGCGGCCGGTGGCGGGCAGCCGGACGGCGGGGTTCCGGCGTCGGGCCTCGACCACCAGCCGGGGGAGGGTGGCGTGGAAGGCGGGCGCATCAAAGGCGGACCAGTCGTCGTCGCGGCCCAGCAGCCGCGGCGCGGCATCGGCGGCATCGGCCGCACCCGGTCCCCAGGCCTGGATTTCGACGGCGGGACCCGCCGGCGGACAGTCCGACGGATAAGCCACCGCCAGCCGGAGCGTGGCCGGACCCGACGGCGTGGTGAACGCCATCCAGAGGCCGTCCGCCGCCATGCGGATGGATGGATCGCCGTGCCCCCGCAGCAGCGTCCCGATGGTCTGCATCAGGTCGAAGGGACCGCCCGGGTGCCACCGCACGGAGGCGTCCGCCGCGGCGGCAACGCCGGCGGGGACGTCTGCAATGGTCATCCGACCATGATTCCACGAACGCCTGACAGCGGCTGTACCGGAGGCACCCGCAGGATGGGCCGGAGGCCCCTTATCCTTCCCCGCAGCCGGGGCTAGACTCCGGCTGTGGCACGGACCGCCCGCGCCCGCCGCCGGACCCGGATCCCAGGGTTCCTAGGAGAATGTGATGGCTGGTGAAGTAGTTCATTTTGAGATCCCCGCAGACGACGAGAATCGCGCCCGGGAGTTCTACAGTTCCATTTTCGGCTGGGAGTTCCAGGTTCTTCCGGAGATGGACTACAGCCTTGCGATGACCACGCCGCTGGACGAGCAGGGCAGGCCCACTGTGCCCGGTTCCATCAACGGCGGCCTGTTCAAGCGCGGGGAGGGGCTCACCGCCCCGGTGGTGACGATAGATGTGGAGGACATTGACGCCGTCCTGGCGCAAATCGTGGCGCAGGGCGGTGCTGTTCATCGGGAAAAGATGGAGGTTCCGGGGTCTGGCTGGAACGCCTACTTCAAGGACTCCGAGGGCAACATTGTAGGCCTGTGGCAGAACGCGGCAGAGACCTAGACTTTCGCTGTGGCGCGGACCGCCCGCGCCATGGACCGAGACACCGAGTTCCTGTTCTAAGGAGAGTGTGATGGCTGGCGGAGTAATCCATTTCGAAATCCCCGCAGACGACGAGAACCGCGCACGGGAGTTCTACAGGTCGGCGCTCGGCTGGAGAATAGACGCCATGCCGGAGCTGAGTTACGCCATGCTCATGACGACGCCGACGGACGAGACGGGCATGCCCTCCGTTCCGGGATCCATCAACGGCGGTATGTTCCGCCGCGAGGGGGAACTCACGTCCCCGGTTATCACGGTGGACGTGGAGGACATCGACGCGGCGCTGGAGAAGATCAATGCCCTGGGCGGCAGCACCGTCCTGCCGCGGCAGGAGGTTAGCACCATGGGCTGGGCCGCCTATTTCCGGGACACCGAAGGCAACATCATCGGCCTGTGGCAGAACGCCGCGCCGGAGGCAGGTGCCGCGGACGCCGGGGCGGCTGGGGCGAACGACATCGGCGCCTGAGGCACGCGGGCCCGCCGGCGCCGGTGCATCGCGGTGGTGAGGCGGCGGGCGTCAGCCTCCGGCCAGGGCCGCCCCCGGAACCGCCCCGCCGTGCCCGGGGCCACCCCTGGCCGGCGGAGACGGTAACTTTGTACCTATGAAGTACGCCCAGTCCGTTCTGGACCTCATCGGCAATACGCCGCTCGTCAAGCTGCACCACGTCACCGACGGCATCGGGGCCACGGTCCTGGTGAAGCTGGAATACCTGAACCCCGGCGGTTCCATCAAGGACCGCATCGCGGTGAAGATGATCGAGGAGGCCGAACGCACCGGCAAGCTCATGCCCGGCGGCACCATCGTGGAACCCACCTCCGGCAACACCGGCGTCGGCCTGGCCCTCGTGGCCCAGCAGAAGGGCTACCGCTGCATCTTCGTGGTGCCGGACAAGGTCGGCGAGGACAAGCGCGCCGTGCTCCAGGCCTACGGCGCCGAGGTTGTGGTGACGCCCACCGCCGTTCCCCCCGACAGCCCGCAGAGCTACTACGGCGTCTCGGACCGGCTCGTCACCGAGATCCCCGGCGCCTACAAGCCCGACCAGTTTTCCAACCCCGCCGCCCCGGCCAGCCACTACGAGTCCACCGGCCCGGAAATCTGGCGCGACACGGACGGCCGGATCACCCACTGCGTCATCGGCGCCGGCACCGGCGGCACCATCACCGGCACCGGCCGGTACCTCAAGGAAGTATCCGCCCACCGCGCGGAGGCCGACGGCGGCATGGTCAAGATCATCGGCGCGGACCCGGCGGGTTCGGTCTACTCCGGCGGCACCGGCCGGCCGTACTTCGTCGAGGGTGTCGGCGAGGACATGTGGCCCGCCAACTACGACAAGTCCATCCCGGACAGCGTCATCGCCGTCAGTGACGCCGAATCCTTCGAGATGACGCGGCGGCTGGCCCGCGAGGAAGGCCTGCTCGTGGGCGGGTCCTCCGGCATGGCCGTCGTCGCCGCCCTGCGGGTCGCCAGGGACCTGCCGGAGGACGCCGTCGTCGTCGTGATCCTGCCGGACTCCGGCCGCGGCTACCTGGCCAAGATCTTTAACGACCAGTGGATGCGCTCCTACGGCTTCCTGGCCAGCGGCGACGAAGCTTCCGTGGGCGAGATCCTCAAGGCCAAGACCGGGGAGCTGCCGGACCTGGTGCACATCCACCCGAACGAGAGCGTCCGCGACGTCATCAACATCATGAACGAGTACGGCGTCTCCCACATCCCGGTACTGTCCCAGGAACCGCCCGTAGTGATGGGCGAGGTCCTCGGCGCCGTGGACGAGCGCACCCTGACCGCCAAACTGTTCCGCGGCGAGGCCAAGCTCTCGGACAAGGTCTCCGAACACATGGAGGCCCGGCTGCCGGTGATCGGTTCGCTCGAATCGATCCAGACGGCCCGCGAACTCCTCTCCGACGCGGACACCCTCATGGTCACGTTCGTCGGCGCTCCGGTGGGGATCCTGACCCGCCACGACCTCCTCGCCTACCTGAGCAACTGAAGCCACTGACCGCCGCAACTGACCTCAGCCACTGACCCGGCAGCCGGACCGCCCTCCAGGGGCGCCCGGCCGCCGGCCGAAAGGATCGCACATGTCTTTGCCAGAAAGCTCCTCCGCACCCACCCCCGGCTTCAACACCCGTGCCGTGCACGCCGGCCAGGAGTTCGAGCCGCGCACCGGCGCCGTCGTGCCGCCGGTGCACTTTTCCACCACCTACGCCCAGGAAGCGATCGGCGTGCTGCGGGCCGGCTACGAGTACGGCCGCGGCACCAACCCCACCCGTGACTCGCTGCAGGAACAGCTCGCCGCGCTGGAGGGCGGGACCGCCGCGTTCTCCTTCAGCTCCGGCCTCGCCGCCGAGGACTCCATGATCCGCGCGCTCACCCGCCCCGGGGACCACATCGTGCTCGGCAACGACGCCTACGGCGGCACCTACCGGCTGATCGCCCGGGTGCTGGGGGAGTGGGGCATCGGCAACACCCCGGTGGACATGTCCAACCTCGACGGCGTTGCGCAGGCCGTGGCGGCGGGTGGATCAAACGGGGGCAAGACCCGCCTCGTGTGGGTGGAGACGCCGTCGAACCCGATGATGAAAATCACCGACATCGCCGCCCTCGCCAAACTGGCGCACGACGCCGGCGCCCTCCTCGTCGTGGACAACACCTTCGCCTCGCCGTACCTGCAGAACCCGCTTGCCCTCGGCGCCGACATCGTGGTGCACTCCACGACGAAGTACATCGGCGGGCACTCGGACGTCGTCGGCGGCGCCATCATCGTCAACGACGCTGAGCTGGCCGAGAAAATCGGCTTCGTACAGTTCGCCGTCGGTGCCATCTCCGGCCCGATGGACGCGTTCCTGACCACCCGCGGCCTCAAGACCCTGGGCGTCCGGATGGACCGGCACAGCGACAACGCGCAGGCCGTGGCCGAATGGCTGCTGCAGCGCCCCGAGGTCGAAGCCGTGCTGTACCCGGGACTGCCCTCCCACCCCGGGCACGAGCTCGCCCGGAAACAGATGAAGAAGTTCGGCGGCATGATCTCCGTGCAGTTCAAGGGCGGCGAGGCGGCAGCACGCAAGGTGGCCGAGTCCACCTCCGTGTTCACTTTGGCGGAGTCCCTCGGCGGGATCGAATCCCTGATGAACTACCCCTCGGAAATGACGCACGCCTCGGTCAAGGGCACCGAACTCGCGGTGCCGGTCAACCTGATCCGGCTCTCCTGCGGCATCGAGGACGTCGAGGACCTCATCGCCGACCTCGAGCAGGCCTTCGCGCAGCTCGACTCCGCGGCCGGCGCGTCAGGCAGCTAAGCACCCGTGACCACCACCAGGGCCACGCCCTCCACCATGCGCGGCTGGCTCGCGACGTCGGCCGGCGCGCTCGCCGTCGTCCTCGCCCTGGTGGTGCTGTACTCGGCCTACATCCCGCTGATGAACGACTTCGAGGTGTACTTCTACGGCGGCAGCCGGGTGCTGCAGACCGGAGAGGCCGGCGTCAACGAGCTCTACGCGCCGCGGGACGGGCTGCCGTTCACCTACCCGCCGTTCGCGGCGCTGCTGTTCGCGGCGATGGCGGCCCTGGGCCAGGGCGGCGGAAGCCTCGTGTTCATCGCCACGGCGTTGCTGGGCGCCGCGGTCGTGTCCGCCTGGCTCGCGCGGCACTACTTCCGGCTGGGAAGCTGGCGGCACGCGTTCGCCGACTGGCGCTTCCGGGCCGTGGCCCTGGCCGGCACCGCAGCGATCCTGCTTCTGGGTCCGTGGCGGGACACCTTCGACTTCGGCCAGATCAACATCATCCTGATGGGCCTGATCCTGGCTGACTTCGCGCTCTACGGCAAAGCCCGGGCCGGGGAGATCCGCTGGCCCGCCGGGCTGCTGATCGGCATCGCGGCCGGGGTCAAACTGACCCCGCTGGCGTTCGGGCTGTATTTCCTGGTCCGCCGCGACTTCAAGGCGCTCGGCTGGATGGCAGCGGGCTTCTTCGGCTCGATCGGCCTGGCCTGGGCCATCCTGCCCACGGCCTCGCTCACCTTCTGGACCAGGATCCTGCCGGACACCGGACGGATCGGCGGGCCGGCGTACGTGGACAATCTCTCGGTCAAAGGCCTGCTGCTGCACCTGGGACTCCCCGACTCCGGCCTGACCAGCATGCTGTGGCTGGTGCTCTCCCTGGCCCTCGCCGCGGTGGCCGCGCTCGTGATCGCCTGGGCTGTGGCCGCGGACGAGAACTTCGTCGCGGTCTCCGCCACCGCCGTGCTGATGCTCCTGATCAGCCCGGTGTCCTGGTCCCACCACTGGGTGTGGATGGCCGTTGCGCTGCCCTGCATGGGCTTCGCGATCCACCGGGTGCCGTCCCGGAACGGCCGGATGCGCCTCGCCGGGTGGATCATTGTCGCATTCTCGGCCCTGGCCTTCTACCTGACGCCCAAGTACCTCTCCGTCATGGCGGGGGCCGCCGAATGGGGCAAGGACCCGCAGACCCAGTGGCAGCTCATCGTGGCGAGCCTCGGCGTGCTCTGCGGCATCGCCATGCTGGTGTTCTGGGCGCTGGCCTACCGGCCCTCCCGCGCTGCGCTGCGCCAGGGGGCCTAGCGCCTCCGTCTCTTCCTGCCCGCCGCTAGGCTGGTCCGCATGGAAGCCACCCAGCCTGCCACCCCGCCTGCCGCACTGTCCTATGTACCCCAGCCTGCCGAGCCCCCGGCGCACCGCAAGACTGTCCTCGTGACCGGCGTCGGCCGGCTGAAGGGAATCGGTGCGGGCATCGCACGCCGGTTGGCGGCCGACGGCTGGGACCTCGTGCTGACCTACTGGCAGGACTACGACGCCCGGATGCCGTGGGGAGTGCAGCCCGACGACGTCGCACGGCTCACCGCGGAACTGCGGGCCACCGGCGCCGCCGTGACCGCGCTGCCAGCGGATTTCCAGGACCCGCAGGCCGCGGACGGGCTGATGGAGGCGATCGCGGCGCAGGCCGGGCCGCTCCAGGGGCTGGTGCTCAGCCATGCTGAATCCGTGGACTCGTGCATCCTCGACACGTCCCTTGAGAGCTTCGAGCGGCATTTTGCCGTCAATGCCCGCGCCAGCTGGCAGCTGATCGCGGCGTTTGCCCGGCAGGCTTCGCCCGAGGGCGGCGCGATCGTGGCCCTGACCAGTGACCACACCGCCTTCAACCTGCCCTACGGCGCGTCCAAGGGTGCGCTGGACCGGATCGTCACGGCGGCGGCGCGGGAACTCGGACCGCTGGGGATCAGCGCCAATGTACTCAATCCCGGGCCGGTGGACACCGGCTGGATGGACCGGCCGCTGCGTGAAGAACTGGCCCGGCGCCAGCCCGGCGGCCGGCTCGGAACCCCGGCGGATGTGGCCGGGACGGTGGGGTTCCTGCTCTCGCCCGAGGGCCGCTGGGTGTCGGGCCAGCTGGTCAAGGCCGACGGCGGCTTCTCCGCCTGAGGCGCCGGGGCTAGCGGAAGGCGGCCAGCCCGGTGATGTGCTGGCCCAGGACCAGGGTGTGGACCTCGTCGGTGCCCTCGTAGGTCCGCACGGATTCCAGGTTGGCGGCGTGCCGGAGCGGCGAATAGTCCAGGGTGATCCCGTTCCCGCCCAGGATGGTCCGGGCCTCGCGGGCTATCGCGATCGCCTCACGCACGTTGTTCAGCTTCCCCAGCGAGATCTGCTCGGGCCGCAGCTTCCCGGCATCCTTGAGCCGTCCGAGCTGCAGTGCCAGGAGGGTGCCCTTCTGGATCTCGAGCAGCATGTTCACGAGTTTCTCCTGGGTCAGCTGGTACCCCGCGAGCGGCCTGCCGAACTGCAGGCGCTCCTGCGAATACTGCAGCGCGGCCTCGTAGGAGTCCCGAGCCGCGCCCATCGCACCCCACGCGATCCCGTAGCGGGCCTCGTTCAGGCAGCTGAACGGGCCACGAAGCCCGCGGGCTGCCGGAAGCAGGGCCTCCGGACCCAGCCGGACGCCGTCGAACGCGACATCACACTGGATCGAGGCGCGCATCGAGAGTTTCTGTCCGATCGGTGTCGCGGTGACTCCGGGGGTGCGGGCGGGGACCAGGAAGCCGCGGACCCCGTCGTCGGTCATTGCCCACACCACCAGCACGTCGGCCACGGAGGCGAGTCCGATCCAGCGTTTGGTGCCGTCCAGGATCCAGCCGGCTTCCTCGCCGGAGCCGTCGCGGCGGGCGAACGTCTGCATGGCGGCCGGGTCCGATCCGGCCGTGGGCTCGGTCAGCGCGAAGCTGCCGATCAGTTCGCCGGCGGCCATCCGGGGGAGCCACTCCTGCTTCTGCTCCTCGGAGCCCCACTTGTGGATGGCCGTCATGGCCAGCGAGCCCTGCACCGAGACGAAGGTCCGGATCCCGGAATCGCCGGCCTCCAGCTCCATGGCCGCCAGGCCGTATTCGACGGCGGAGCGGCCCGGGCAGCCATAGCCCTCCAGATGCATCCCGAGCACGCCGAGTTCCCCCAGCTCGGGGGCCAGCTCCAGCGGGAAGACGCCGTCGTCGTACCAGCCCGCGATGCCGGGACGGATCCGCTGGTCCGTGAAATCGCGGACCCGCTCCCGGACGGCCAGTTCCCCGGCGCTCAGGAGGGAATCGATTGCCAGGACATCGGAAAGGTCAGCGTCATTGCTCATTCCAGCATCCTACGGCGGCGCCCGCTACCCGGCGGAGCCGGAGGTCGTGTGCTCAAGGAAATAGCGCCGGGTGGACGGTGCGAAACGGCACACCGCGGCCAGCACCGCGCCGAGGCCCAGCAGCACAACACCGCTGACGAAGGCCCCGCCAACGCCCAGGATTTGGGTGTCGCCGTAGCCCGGATCCCACATTTGCACCGCGGAGACGCAGAACGCGCCGGTCAGCGCCAGGGCGCCCAGGAACGGCAGGACCCCCCGGAACCAAAGGTTGCGGGCCGATCCGCGCAACGTCCCGCGGAAGTACCAGACGCAGGCGAACCCGGTAAGGGCGTAGTAGAAGGCGATAAAGAGGCTGATGGAGCTGATCGAGTCGGAGAGCAGGTTCTCACTCAGCAGGCTCATCAGCACGTAATAGGCGATGGCGGCGCCACCCATGACCTTGGTCGAGAACCCGGGGGTCTGGTAGCGCGGGTGGACCTCGCCGAACTTCGCGGGCAGTGCCCCGTGCGCCCCCATCGACAGGGTGCCGCGGGCTGTGGGGAGGATCGTGGTCTGCGTGGAGGACAGCACGGAGGCCAGGACCGCGACGACGATCAGCCAGCCCCAGGGCCCGAGAACCACGTCCTTCATGGCCAGGAAGACATCGCCGTTGTTGGCGTCGTTGCCCAGGCCGATCCCTTCCGTGCCGTCGGTGGCGTACATCATCACAAGCAGGGCCACGGACACGTAGATCGCCACCAGCACAAACGCTGAAATAACGGCGCCACGGCCCGGTGTGGTGGCCGGATTCTCGGTCTCCTCGTTCACCGCGAAGCAGGTGTCCCAGCCCCAGTAGATGAAAAGCGCCAGGAGTACGCCGTGGACGACGGCGCCGGGATCGGCGAAGGCGCCGACCGGATTGAACCACTCAAAGTCGAAAGCCTGGCCGATCGGGGACCCGGACGGCGTCCCGCTGACGATTTGGACGACCATCGCGACGGCGAAGATGCCCAGCGCTATGTACTGCACGTAGGTCAGGACCCGTTGAACATGCTCACCGAGCCGGATGCCCCGGTGGTTCACCACGGTCATAAAGGCAATGAACAGCACCCCTGTGGCGGTCACCACGAGGCTGTTCGCAGCCAGCGAACCGTCCCCGACCAGCAGCCACAGGTACTGCCCGGCGACCTGGCCAAGGTTGGCCAGCACCACGACGCCGGCGAGCGCCACGCCCCAGCCGCCCAGCCAGCCGGCCCAGGGGCCGAAGGCGCGCCGGGCCCAGATGAAGGTGGTGCCGCAGTCCGGCATGGCGCTGTTCAGTTCACGGAAGGCATAAGCGATGAAAAGGACCGGGACAAAGCCCAGGAGCAGGATCAGGGGCGTGTAATTGCCGTTCACCGCCACGATCAGGCCAAGGGTGGCGGCGAGCGAATAGACCGGGGCGGTGGACGCCAGGCCCAGCATCACCGAGTCGCCGAGATCCAGGATTCCGGCGCGCAGCCCCTTGGCAGGGATGGCGCTTTGTCCGCTGGGGCTGCCGGCCGTCGTCGTCCTGGTGCTCATAGGGTGATACCTGCCTTGCTGGAATGGGCCTTCGAGAAGGAGAGCGGGGCCGCAGAGTCAATGGTGTTTGGCACAAAGCGGCAGAAGTAGTCGGTGATCGGGCCATCAGATTCGCGGATGCCGCAGCCGACCGATTCGCCGCCGACCACCCAGAGCCCTAGCACCGGACGGTTGCCGTCGAAGTCCGGTAAGGCGTGGAACTGCTGGTAGCACCAGCCTTCACGGCCGTAGCCGCCGGGCTGTTCAAGGTTGATGCCGTTGGCGTGGATCTTGATGTTGTCCCCTTCGCGGCCGTGCAGCGGCTTGGCCACCCATTCGGTGAGGGGGCCGGGGCTGTCAAGATAGGCCGGCAGCAGGTTGGGATGGTCCGGGTACAGATGCCACAGGGCCGCGAGCAGTGCCTTGTTGGACAGGAGCATCTTCCAGGCGGGTTCCACCCAGCGCGGGTTGTGGGAACGTTGGAGCAGGCGCTGGCCGAACTGCTCCTTCATCATCAGTTCCCAGGGATAGAGCTTGAACATGGTGCTGATCAGGAAGTTGTCCAGGTCCACGAAGCGGTTGAGGTTCGGGTCCCAGCCGATATCGGACATGTTGATTCCGATGGTGGTCCAGCCGCCCTGGCCCGCGACGTCGCGCATGTAGGCGGCGGTCATCCAGTCCTCGCCGGATTCCTCCTCTTCGGCGTGGGCAACATGCAGGGTACTCATGCCGGTCCTGTACTGCAGTTTCTTCCACTCCCGGACCAGGGCTTCATGGATGCCGTTCCACTGGTCCTTCCCGGGGAAGACGTCCTGCAGCCAGAACCACTGCGCCACGGACGCCTCGATGAGCCCGGTGGGGGTGTCGGCGTTGTATTCGAGCATCTTGGCCGGGCCGCCCTGGCCGTCGTAGACAAAGTCGAAGCGGCCGTAGACGTCGGCGTCGCCGGCCTGCAGGGACTCAGCGGCGAGCTCCAGCGCCTGGGGCCCGATGCCGATCGGCCCCATGGCGCCCGTCGATAGGTACTTCGCGGCCTCCAGAGACATAAGGTGCATCTCCTCCGCAGTCTGTTCGAGGGTCTCCACTTCGTCCATGGTGAACTCGTAGTACGCGTCCTCGTGCCAGTACTCGAGGGCGCTGCCGTCAGGCAGGGTGGTGGTGGAGAAGACGAGGCCCTGCTGTTCAACCCGCTGTTTCCAGTCCGGCCGTGGCTCGGAAATATGTCGTTTCATGCCTAGCCTCCTGTGCTTCCGCCCTTGGAGCTGGAGCCGAAGCCGCCCCGGCTCACAGTGCCGCCCTTGGAGCTGTACCCTGTCGATGCCTTCGCGCCGGCCGGGGCAGTCCTGGTGTAGCTGGGGTAGCTGGACCGGTTCTGTCCCAGCCCCGGCACGCTCGCACCGCGGGAGTAGAAGTACCAGGCGTAGGCACCGGAGCCGCGTCCCGCGGTGCTGCTGTTGCCGCACTGGGTGTCCTCGACGCGCTCGCCGGTGTCGTCGTTGAAGCACACCTGGGCATAGTCGGCGTCATCCTCCTTACTGGCCACCATCGCGGTGATGGTTCCGGCCAGCAGCGCGGTCACGCCGAGCGCGACCACAACTGTGCGGCGCTGGTTGCGCTTCTTCCGGTCCGGAGCTGATGCCAGCTTCCGCGCACGTTCACGGCCGAAAGGGTCCACGATGGGGCTCGACGGGACGGGACCGGCCGGTGACGGGGACCCGGGGGAATCTGACACCTTGTCCTGGTCCACCAATTCGGGGCGGAGCACCGGCTGGGGCACCTGCCACGGCGGCTGCTGGCCGTCACTGCTCCGGGGCCTCGGGGTGAAGTCCTCCCGGGCGGTTTTCCACGCCGGCGGTCCGGCCGCTTTTCCCTCGCCCGGCCCCGATTTTTCCGGCTTGTCCTGCTTGTCCATGCTTCCCCTGCATTTCCTCTGGCTTGCGGCCGTAGTGCCGGTGACAGCCTAACCGCCAACCGTTCCGCCGACTAACGTCAAACAGGGTAGAACTCCCCGTGCCTGCGGCGGGGTCCCGCCTCGGTGCCCAGGCCTACACTGGTGCCATGGACACCGCTTCTGTGCTCGCCGTCTGCCGCGTACACCAGTTGCTGGACGACCCCGGCAGCGTGGGCGTCACGGCGATCGACAAACGTCCCGTGGCCGGGCCCGTCAGGGTGCACAGGCTCGGGCTGCGCGGTGACGTCCAGGCCAGCCGGGTCCACCACGGCGGCGAGGACCAGGCGCTGTACGCCTACTCCCAGGACGATGCCGACTACTGGGCCGCGGAGCTCGGCCGGGAACTGCCGCCGGGGATCTTCGGTGAGAACCTGCGCATTGCCGGCATCAGCGCCACCCACGCCATCATCGGCGAACGCTGGAAGATCGGACTCGACGTGGAAGTCGAAGTGACCTCGCCCCGCACCCCCTGCGCGGCCTTCCAGCGCCGGATGCATGAGCCGCACTGGGTCAGGCGGTTCGGCGATGCCGGGCGGGTGGGGACCTATCTGCGGGTGGTGCGGGCGGGCAGCATCCAGGCGGGGGACCACATCCACCGGATCTTCGTTCCCACCCACGGGGTGAGCATCGGCAAATGGTTCAGCGACCCCACGCTCGAGGACATGGAGGCCCTGCGGGACGCCGACGCCGACGGCGAGATCCGCCTCCAGCCCGAGTACCACGGGGAGTTCGCGAAGCTTCAGCGCCGCCTTGGGGTGTAGCGGGCCGGGCGCCCGTGTGCGCAAGGTCACCGCCGTCGTCGGCCCCTGCGTTACCCAAGCGCGAATCCATGCCCTACAATTGAACTATCCCCCACTCCGGAAATCCCTTATTTCCTGCCCAATTCTTGAGGCAAGACTGGTAAGTGTTGGGGCCCGCGCAATTGAGATGCGGGCATTTTCATAGGGAGAGCCGGCTAAAGAAAACGCTGTACAGACTGCTGGGATAGCAGCCAAGAGATGCAGCGGGAAGTCCTGCCACGGGATTGCGAAAGCGCCGGGCTTCTATGTGACCGGCCGGTCAAAGTATGCCCGGCGGTTTCGGTCACGCGTACTGCGGCTCCGCTCACCTCGGGTTGTGCCGCTTGGCCCCTATGGATGAGGATATTCACCTATGCCCGAAAATCAGAACAACTCCGTCGAAACCGAACTCACCACCGAGAATAGCCAGGTCGACGTCGAGACTTCTGAAACGGCTGCCCCCGCAGCCGGCTCCGCCCCGGTATTCACCGAGGCTCCTGCGAACAACGACGCTCCGGCCGCTGCCGAAGCCGCACCGCAGGCCGACGCTCCGGCTGCCGCCGAAGCTGCCCCGAAGGCCGAAGCCCCGGCTGCCGCCGAAGCTGCCCCGAAGGCCGACGCCCCGGCTGCCGCCGCGAAGGAAGAAGACGCCGAAGAAGAAGGCGTCAAGTTCGTCGACCTCGGCATCGACGCCCGCGTCCTTGCCGCCCTCCAGGACGTTGGCTACGAGAAGCCGTCCCCGATCCAGGCAGCAACCATCCCGTTGCTGCTCGAAGGCCGCGACGTCGTGGGCCTGGCCCAGACCGGCACCGGTAAGACTGCAGCATTCGCAGTACCGGCACTGTCCCGTCTGGCCGAGCTCCACGACCTCAACGGCCCGTCCCGCAAGACCCAGGCCCTGGTGCTCGCTCCGACCCGCGAGCTCGCCCTTCAGGTCGCCGAGGCCTTCACCTCGTACGCCAAGCACATCGACGACTTCACTGTCCTGCCGGTGTACGGCGGCTCCGCCTACGGCCCCCAGCTCAACGGCCTGCGCCGCGGCGCCCAGGTTGTTGTCGGTACCCCCGGCCGCGTGATCGACCACATCTCCAAGGGTTCCCTCGACCTGTCCGAACTCCAGTACCTGGTCCTGGACGAGGCTGACGAGATGCTCCGCATGGGCTTCGCCGAAGACGTGGAGCAGATCTTCCAGCAGACCCCCGCGGGCCGCCAGGTTGCCCTGTTCTCCGCCACGATGCCGAGCCAGATCCGCCGGCTGTCCAAGCAGTACCTGAACAACCCGGCCGAGGTGCAGGTCAAGTCCAAGACCACCACGGGCGCCAACACCCGCCAGCGCTACCTGCAGGTCATGGGCCCGCACAAGCTCGACGCGCTGACCCGCATCCTCGAGGTCGAGCCGTTCGAAGGCGTCATTGCCTTCGTCCGGACCAAGATGGCGACCGAGGACCTCGCCGACAAGCTGCGTGCACGGGGCTTCCAGGCCGCCGCTATCAACGGTGACATCCCGCAGCAGCAGCGCGAGCGTACGGTCGAGGCCCTGCGTGACGGGAAGATCGACATCCTGGTCGCCACCGACGTTGCGGCCCGCGGCCTTGACGTGGAGCGAGTCAGCCACGTGGTCAACTACGACATCCCGCACGACACCGAGTCCTACGTTCACCGCATCGGCCGCACCGGCCGTGCAGGCCGTTCCGGTGACGCGATCCTGTTCATGACGCCGCGGGAGAAGTACCTGCTGCGGTCTATCGAGAAGGCGACCCGCCAGCCGGTGGAGCAGATGCACCTGCCCACCGCCGAGTCGGTCAACACCCTGCGCCTGGGCAAGTTCGCGGAGAAGATCACCGAGACCCTCGCCTCCGAGGATGTTTCGTCGTTCCGCGACCTCATCGCCTCCTACGAGGAAGAGCACAACGTTCCGGCCTCGGAAATCGCCGCCGCGCTGGCAGTGATGGCCCAGGGCGGCCAGCCGCTGCTGGTCAAGGAACTGCCGGCTGCTCCTGAATTCCAGAAGCGCGAGCGCGCCAAGGACGGCTTCGGCTCCCGCGGCCCGACCCGCACCCTGACCGAAGGCAACGCCACCTACCGGATCGCCGTCGGACGCCGTCAGCGCGTCATGCCGGGTTCGATCGTTGGCGCCATTGCCAACGAAGGCGGCATCTCCTCGGCCCAGATCGGCGGCATCGACATCCGCGCCGACCACTCCCTCGTGGAGCTCCCGGCGGACCTGAGCGCCGACCAGCTGAAGGCCCTGTCCCGCACCCGGATCGGCGGCGAGCTGATCCACCTCGAGCTGGACAACGGCCGCAAGCCCTCCGGCGAACGCGGCAGCTACCAGGGTGGCGGCCAGGGCGGCAGCCGCGGCGGATACTCCGGCGGCGGCGACCGTGGCGGGTTCTCGGGCGGCGGCGACCGTGGCGGCAACTTCAAGGGCAACGGCGGCTTCAAGCGCGAATTCCGCAAGACCGACGGCGAGCGGACCTCCGCTGACCGTGACGGACGCTCCTTCAGCGACCGCAACGAGCGTGGCGTCGGCTCCGACGCGGCCCGCAAGCCGCGCACCAAGTGGTAACCATCAGCTGCTAACGCACTGATTCACCCCGAGAACGGGCCGGCCCAGCAGCCGGCCCGTTCTCCGTTAAGTTCCCTTGGTCACATCCGCAGGTCCGGCGGTGCCGCAGGACGCGCCAGCGGAGCATCTCCGGGCCGCTGAGACCCCGGAGACCCCGGATTTCCGCCGGTTCTGGCGCTTTCGGGGCGCCCCCGGCGCCGATTTGTTGGGAGCGGAATCTTCCGGTAAAGTATTTACTCGTTGCCCCCCTAGCTCAGTGGTAGAGCGCGTTCTTGGTAAGAACGAGGTCACCGGATCGATTCCGGTGGGGGGCTCTGAATGAGGGCCTGTGTCAAGGCGGTTTTGACCGGCTGAGCGCAGGTTTTCCTCATTTATGGCGGCGTAGCTCAGTTGGTTAGAGCGCACGACTCATAATCGTGAGGTCGGGAGATCGAGCCTCCCCGCCGCTACAGAATGACCCTTCAGGCCCAGCCTGCGGGGTCCTTTTGTTTTTAACCCGGTTGCCCTGTCACTTTTAGTGCTTTTGGCAGCCCGGAAGCAACCAAAGGTGATAGCGCAACGGGTGCGGGTTCGGGGCGCGTGGGCCAGAATGGGTCCATGACTCGAATCGCAATCATTGGCGGCCACGGCAAAGTGGCTCTGGAACTGTCCCGCATCCTCTCCGCCGAGGGAATGGACGTGACATCGTTCATCCGCAACCCGGAGCACCGGGAGGACGTCGCAGCCACCGGCGCCGCTCCGGTGGTCCTGGATGTTGAACATTCGACGACGGCGGAGATCGCCGGGGCGCTCCGGAACCACGACGCCGTGGTCTGGTCCGCCGGTGCCGGCGGCGGGAGTCCCGAGCGGACTTACACCGTGGACCGGGACGCCGCCATCCGGTCGATGGACGCGGCGGCCGAGGCCGGCGTCGGGCGGTACATCATGGTCTCCTACCTCGGCGCCGGGACGGATCACGGGGTCCCCGAGGACAACGGCTTCTTTGCGTACGCCGAGGCCAAGGCCGCTGCGGACTCCTACCTGCGCGGAACGGATCTGGACTGGACCATCCTGGGGCCCGGAACGCTCACCGACGGGCCCGGCAACGGCCTGATCGAGGTCAACCCGGAGGACGGCACCGCGGGCACCGAAACGGCGCGGGCCAACGTGGCCCTGGTCGCGGCGGCGGTGCTGGGGCTGCCCTCGACGGCCGGACGCACCGTCGAATTCCGGGACGGCACCCTGCCGCTGGCGGCGGCCCTGGAACCTGTGAGCTAGCCGGCGCAGGGTGGCGCCCCGGCCCTGCCGAACCACGGACGCCGGTCTGCCCTTGATGCGATAACCCCGGGGAGGCTTCTGCGGGGCGCCCTAACGCGCGATCCTCAGCTCCAGCGCATTCTCCTCGACGTAGTCCAGGGCATGCCGGACAGCGCCGAAAGTGACAATCGCGTCGCCCAGGGGCGAGACCGTCACGCGCGGGGGCGTCGCCGTGAACCGGGGGAGCAAGGCCGTGATGCCGGGCAGGAGCGCGCCGGCGGAGTCGGCCACCGCCCCGCCGATCACCACCTGCTCCGGGTTCACGAAGCTCGCCACGGACGCGATCACCCGTGCCATCCGTTCCGAGATGCGTGCCAGGATCGCCAGCGCGGCGGGATCCCCGGCGGCGGCATCCTCAAACACGCGGCGGGCGCTCGCCGCACCGCCAGCGGCGGGGCCGCCGCCGGCTGCAGACCACTGCCGGGCCAGGCTGGCGATGCCTTCGCTGGAGCCGACGCCCTCCACGAGGTCCAGATAGCCCATTTCGCCGGCCGCTCCGCCGCGGCCGTGCAGCAGCCGCCCGGATTCCATCACCCCGGCGCCCAGCCGTTCGCCGGCCAGGAGCACCACGAGATCGTCGACGCCGGCGCCGGAGCCCCGCCAGCGTTCGCCCAGGGCGGCCAGATTCGCGTCGTTCTCGAGCAGCACCGTCCAGCCGTGCAGCTCCTTCAGTGCCGAGCGGAGCCCGACGTCGAACAGGCTCCAGAAATGCTGGGTGACCAGCACGTTGCCGGCACGGTCCACGGGTGCGGCGATGCCGGCACCGACGGCCAGGACCTTGTCCGGGCCGGTCCCGGCGGCGGACAGCGCCCGGCGGCAGGCACGGTCGACGATCTCGATGCGCTCCTCCGCGGGGATGTCGGCGGCCCGGAAGCGCTCGCTGGACCGGCCGAGGATGGTGCCGCGGAGGTCCGCGACCGCCGCGGTGGTGGTGGCGGCGCCGATGTCCAGGCCCAGCACATACCCGGCGCCGCTGTTGAGCTCGAAGCGGCGGGCCGGGCGCCCCTTGCGCGGACTCCCGGGCAGTTCGTCGTCGCGCGACTCCAGTTCACGGATCCAGCCGCGCCGGATCAGGTCCTCGCAGACGGCGATCACCGATGCCCGCGTCAGCCCGGTCCGGGCCATCAGCTCGGTCCCGGTGGCCACCTCCGTGGTCCGGATGACGCCGAGCACGGAGCGGGCGTTGAACCGGCGCAGCAGCTGGGGCGTGGCGGCGGCTGCGTGCGGCATCGGAATCTTGACCTCCCCATAACTACGGACCCATAATTGATCCGGCAATATATTTAGCTTGTATCTAAATTATCAGAAGCACCGCTCCGAACCCGAAGGATCACCCCTTGTCCAACACCGCCACGCTGGCAACCCTGTCCGGTTCCGATCTCGCCGCTGACCCCAACTGGTGGCGGCAGGCTTCCGTGTACCAGATCTACCCGCGCAGCTTCTCCGACTCCAACGGCGACGGACTCGGCGACATCAAGGGCATCACGGCGAAGGTCCCCTACCTGAAACAGCTCGGGATCGACGCCGTCTGGCTGAGCCCGTTCTACCCCTCGGCCCTCGCGGACGGCGGCTATGACGTCGATGACTACCGCGACGTCGACCCCAAGCTGGGAACGCTGGAGGACTTCGATGAGATGTCCGCCGCCCTGCACGCCGCCGGCATCAAACTGATCGCCGACATCGTCCCCAACCACTCCTCGAACCGCCACGCCTGGTTCCAGGAAGCCCTGACGTCCCCGCGCGGCTCCGACGCGCGGGAGCGCTACATCTTCCGCGATGGGCTTGGGCAGAACGGCGAGCTCCCGCCGTCGGACTGGGAGTCAGTGTTCGGCGGGCCGGCCTGGGAACGCATCACCGAGCCGGACGGCAGCCCCGGCCAGTGGTACATGCACATCTTCGCCAAGGAACAGCCGGACCTGAACTGGTCCAACCGGGAAATCCGCGACGACTTCCTCAAGACCCTGCGCTTCTGGTCCGACCGCGGCGTGGACGGCTTCCGGGTCGACGTCGCGCATGCCCTGACCAAGGACCTCACCGAGCCGCTGCTGTCCAAGGTCGAGCTCAGCGAGGCCAACAGCGGCACCGACGGCTTCGACGACGGCTCGCACCCGTTCTGGGACCGCGACGAGGTCCACGAGATCTACGTCGAGTGGCGCGAGGTCTTCAACGAATACAACCCGCCGCGCACCGCGGTCGCCGAAGCCTGGGTCCACGCCAGCCGCCGCGGCCGCTACGCGAGCCCGGAGGGCCTGGGCCAGGCGTTCAACTTCGACCTCCTGCAGGCCGACTTCGACGCCGACGAGTTCCGCGAAATCATCACCCGGAACCTCGCCGAGGCCACCGAGTCCGGAGCCTCCTCCACCTGGGTGTTCTCCAACCACGACGTCGTCCGCCACGCCACGCGCTACGGGCTGCCCAAAGGCGGCGGCAAGCACGCCAAGGGACAGGACGGGAAGGGCTGGCTGCTGGCCGGCGCCCCGTCCGAGGAGCTCGACGTCGAGCTCGGACTGCGCCGAGCCCGCGCCGCCACGCAGCTGATGCTGGCGCTGCCGGGCTCCGCCTACCTCTACCAGGGTGAGGAGCTGGGGCTCCAGGAAGTCGCAGACATCCCCGACGCCGAACGCCAGGATCCGACCTTCTTCCGCAACAAGGGCGTGGAGATCGGCCGGGACGGGTGCCGGGTGCCGCTGCCCTGGGCCGCCGAGGGCAGTTCCTTCGGCTTCGGCGACGGCGGGGCGCACCTGCCGCAGCCGGCGTGGTTCGGCCGCTACGCCGTCGCTGCCGAGGACGGTGTGGAGGGCTCCACGCTGGAGTTTTACCGCCAGGCGCTGAAGCTGCGCCGGGAACTGCAGACCTCCGAAGAACTGCAGTGGCACACCACGGCCAGCCCCGCGGTGCTGCACTTCAGCCGCCCCGGCGGCTGGCAGACCGTGACCAACTTCGGGAACGAACCCGCCCCGCTGCCCGCCGGAACCGTGCTGCTCAGCAGCGGGCCGCTGGAGAAGAACCTTCTGCCGGGCAGCACCACCGTCTGGCTGCGGTGAACCGGCCGGAGACCAGAGAGCCGGGCAGCGCACCGGTCAAACAACCGGCCGGACGGCGCGCCCAGGAAGTGATCTACGGCTGCATGGGCCTGGGCGGCAGCTGGTCGCCGGAGCCGCACTCGTCCGCACATGTGGACGAGGCGGCTGCCGCCGTCGACGCCGCCCTGGAGGCCGGCATTACCCTGTTCGACCACGCCGACATCTACCGGGGCGGCAAGTCCGAGGCCGTGTTCGGCGAGGTGCTTGCGCAGACCCCGGGGCTGCGCGAACGCATCCGGCTGCAGACCAAGTGCGGCATCCGGCTCAACGAACACGGTCTGGAGGGCTACTACGACCTGAGCCGGGACGCCATCCTGGCCCGGGTCAACGAGAGCCTGGGCCGGCTCCGCACGGACTACGTGGACGTGCTGATGCTCCACCGCCCCGATCCGCTGATGGAGCCCGCCGAGGTGGCCTCCGCCGTCGGGCAGCTGATGGCCGAAGGCAAGGTCCGGGCGCTGGGCGTGTCCAACATGTCCGCTGCGCAGATCGAGCTGCTGCAGGACCGGCTTGAGACCCCGGTGGTCGCCAACCAGCTGGAGATGAGCCTGTTCACACGCGCCTGGCTGGAGAGCACGGTGCTGGTCAACCATGCCGAGGGAACGGACTACAGCTTCCCGCACGGCACCGTGGAGCACTGCGTCCGGCACGGCATCACCCTGCAGGCGTACGGCTCCCTGGCCCGGGGACTCTATACCGGGGCGCCGGCTGCGGTGCCGTCGGCCGCGGAGGAAGCGACCGCCGGGCTCGTGGCGCAGCTGGCCGCGGAGAAAGAGACGACCAGGGAATCGGTCCTGCTGGGCTGGCTGATGAAGCACCCGGCCGGCATTGCCCCCGTGATCGGCACCGCCAGGCCGGACCGCATCCGCGCCTGCGCGGACGCAGCCGGGGTCGCCGCGGCCATGACCCGGGCCGAGTGGTATCGGCTCTGGGTCACGGCGCGCGGCAGCAACATCCCGTAGCCGCCCCGCCGTCGTGACCCCGCCCATTCAGCTCGCAGCGGGGGCCGTTCTGACAGTCGAGAACGGCCCCTGCTGCCAGTCAGATGGGCGGGGACGTGATTTTGGTCGTAATGGTCGCCCCGGAGGGCCGGATCGCTTAACCTCAAACGCCCCCGGGCGGCTAGCGTAGATACATGACTTCCACCACCACTGCCGGGACCCTCCGGACCCAACGCAATATCCCCGCTGAAATCGCCCGTTCCTGGCTGCTGGTCAATGCCATGAAAACCGAGCTCTTCGACCAGTCGGCTGGCTCCCGCGCGGACGCCATCATCCTGGACATCGAGGACGCGGTGGACCCCTCGCAGAAGGATGCTGCCCGCGGACACGTCGTGGACTGGCTGACGGCCGGCGGCAGCGCCTGGGTCCGGATCAACGACGCCACGAGCCCCTTCTGGGCCGATGACCTTGCCGGGCTCCGCGGCACCCCGGGCCTGCTTGGCGTGATGCTGGCCAAAACCGAGTCCGCGGACCAGGTCACCGAAAGCTTCCACCGCATGGACGGCAAGACCCCGGTCATCCCGCTGGTCGAATCCGCCGTCGGCATCGAGGAAGCCAACCACATCGCCAAGGCCCAGGGCGCGTTCCGGCTGGCCTTCGGCTCGGGCGACTTCCGCCGCGACACCGGCATGGCGGCGACCCCCGAGGCCATGGCGTACCCGCGAGCCAAGCTCGTCGTGGCCAGCCGCGTCGGGAACCTGCCCGGCCCCATCGACGGCCCCACCGTCGGCACCAACCACCCGATCCTGCGCGAGCAGACCGGGATCACCGTGATGATGGGCATGACCGGCAAGCTGTGCCTCGCGATCGACCAGACCCACGTCATCAACGAGGTCATCAGCCCGACGCCGTCCGACGTCGCCTGGGCCACCGACTTCATGGCCGACTTCGAAGCCAACGGCCGCGTCATCCGTGACGGCTCCGATCTGCCCCGCCTGGGCCGCGCCGAGAAGATCATGAAGCTCGCGGTAGCCTTTGGGGTGCAGCCGGCCCTGTAGCCGGCCCCGAACCAAGGAGACCCCGTGACCGATACCTGTTATCTGGTCCACGGGGTCTTTTGGGATGCCGGACCGACGGGCTCGGCGGTGCACGACGTCGGGCGCCCGGCGATGCGGCTGCAGGACCCTGACGGCGGCTTCACCGAACTGCCGCTCTACGCCGGAACCCGGCTCGGCTTCCGGCTCGCCGCCGCGGGGAAGCACTGCCTCGGGCACCACTTGGTCCACGGGCCCGCCGACCGCGATCACGTCCTGTGCCCGGACCGGGCACCGGCCGTGAAGGGCAGCCAGTGCGAGCGGTGCTTCGTCGTGGACGACTCGCGGCTCATCCACGACTTCCACCGCGGCGGGCGCGTACCGCCCGGGCTGCGGGCCTACCTGATGCAGCCGCACTGGCTGTACATCGCCACCTTCGCCAACGGCGCCAGCAAAGTGGGCACCGCCGCGAACCTGCGCAAATGGCAGAGACTCGCGGAACAGGGCGCCGTCACCGCCCGCTACGTCGCCCGCGCCGACGACGGCCGGGTGGTCAGGAACCTTGAGGACCTGGTGACCCGCGACGCCGGCATCCCCCAGCAGATCCGCTCCGCCGCCAAAGCCGCAGCCCTGGCCGGTCCGGCGCCCGCGGCCGAACTGGATGCCCGGAACAGCCGGCTGGCCGCGGAGGTCCGCGGGCTGCTGGCCGGCGCCGGGGGCGGCGGCTTCGGCGTCGTGGATGAGCACTGGCAGCGGCCGGGCCTCTCGGATGCGATCTGCGCGCCGGCTGCCCGGCACGCCTACCCGCATGAGCTCGGCACTGGAGCCCACGGGTTCCGGGTCGACTCGCTGAGCGGCAGCGTCGCGCTGGCCCCGCTCGACGGCGCCGATCTCGAATTCATCGTCAACCTGGGGCAGCTGAAGGCGCGGACGATGGTGCTTGGGGACCACGGCTCCGGCGTCCCCGCGGTGCAGGAAACACTGTTCTGACGCTGAAATTTCCCCGCGACGCGCAAAATACCGGACGCGCCCGTATTCCCGCGTCGCCAGGCATTCTGCGTGTCGCCAGGCATTCCGGGTGTCGCCAGGACTTTTGCGGATCGCGGCGCTGCCGGCGGTCCCCGGTAGACTGGCACGGTGCTGAAAGAATTCTGGGACTCCGCGCCAACCACCTACAAGGTGCTCGTTTTCACTGCCATGGGTCTGCTCGGCATCGGCATCGTCCTGAACCTGGTCGGCAACAGCTCCGGCAACCAGGACCTCGCCGTCGCCTCCCTGGCCGTGATTGGACTCGGCCTGGTCCTGCATATCGCCGGGATCGTTGTCCGCGGCCAGACGATCCGCAAAAACTTCAAGAGTTAGCGGCGGCGTTCCGGAGCACATGGCTGCGGGCGTGCGCCACGGCCTCGGGCAGGGTCGTGAACAGGTGCTTGTGGTGCCGCAGCGAGCGGATCACCCCGACGTTGGTCACGAGCTCCAGGTGCTGCGGCTGGACGCCCTTCAACAGGACCGTCACCCCGCGCAGCTCCAGTGCCGAGATGACCTCCACCAGCGTATGGGCCCCGGTGGCGTCGAGCATCCGCACCTGTGAGAGCCTGATGATGGCCACCTGGATGTCCTTGACCTGGCTGATTTCCTGCAGGACCCGTTCCGCGGCGCCGAAGAACATGGCCCCGTCCAGCCGGAAGATGGCGATGTGCTCATCCCCCTCCTCGCGCGGACCCGGAATCTCCTCGCGCTTGACCCCGCTGAGCGACGCGAACTTCCGCAGCGTGAAGATGGCCGCGGCGACCAGCCCGATCTCGATGGCCACAATCAGGTCGAAGGCCACGGTGATCAGGGCAGTCAGGACAAACACGAAGGCGTCGGCGCGGGTGGAGCCCATAATGGCGGTGACCGTGCGCCGGGACACCATGCGGGTGGCCGTGACCATCAGGATCCCGGCCAGGACGGCCAGCGGGATCTTCCCGACCAGGCCCGCCGCCAGATAGATGATGGCCAGCAGGACCAGGGCGTGCACAATCGCGGAGAGCCGGGTCTTGGCTCCGGAGCGGACGTTGACCGCGGTCCGGGCGATCGCACCCGTGGCCGGCATGCCGCCGAAGAACCCCGAGGCGACCGAGGCGAGTCCCTGCCCCATCAGCTCCCGGTCCGGACTGTACGCCCCGGAGGGCCTCCCGTCAGGGCCGACCATGCCGGCGGCCACCCGTGCGGAGAGCAGGGACTCGATGGCGGCCAGCATTGCGATGGACACCGCAGGCATCAGCAGCGCGCCCAGCAGGGCCGGATCCAGGGACGGCACCGACGGTGCGGACAGGGAATGCGGCAGGGCGCCGATCCGGGGAATGTCCAGCTGCAGCAGCTCGGCGGCCACGGTGGCCAGCAGCACCGCGATCAGGCTTGCGGGCAGGGCCTTGTTCAGCTTCGGGAGCAGCAGCATCACGGCCGCCACCCCGGCGACGACGCCGAGCGTCTGAAGGACGGTGGGCAGGGTGGCCTGGGAGGCGCTCTCGACGGCGGCCAGCAGGGTGTTGTGGCCCGGCACTGCCGAGGTGCCGGTGGCCAGGGGCACCTGCTGGAGAAAGATGATCGCGGCGATGCCGAGTGTGAAGCCCTCCACCACCGGCCACGGGATGAAGGCTACGGCCCGGCCCAGCCCGCTGATGCCCAGGATAACCACCAGCAGCCCGGCCATCAGGGAGACCAGTGCGATGCTGCCGACCCCGTGGACGGCGACGACCGGGGCGAGCACCACCACCATCGCGCCGGTGGGGCCGGAGACCTGGACGTGCGAGCCGCCCATGACCGCGGCGACCAGCCCGGCCACGACGGCGGTGATGAGTCCGGCTTCGGCGCCGACGCCGGAACTCACTCCGAAGGCCAGTGCCAGCGGAAGGGCCACAATCCCCACGGTGATGCCCGCCAGCAGATCCGTTTTCCAGGAGGAGCGCAGCCCCTCGTAGTCACGGCGCGACGGCAGGAACCGGGTGAGGATGCCCGGCGAGGCACTCATGAAGCAGATCCCTGCAGATGCTCGCTGGGGAGTCCCTGGGCGAGTTTGAGCTGTTCGTTGGAATCGGCCAGGGTGTCCAGGAGGAAGGTCCGGGCGATGGCCAGCAGTTCGGCGATCTTCGGGTGGGCCAGCCGGTAGGTGACGGTGTTCGCAGTCCGGGACGAGGTCACCACCCCATGCCGCCGCAGGGTGGCGAGGTGCTGGGACAGGTGGGATGCCTCGAGGCCCGTCGTGGCCAGCAGGTAGCTGACGGGAGCGGCGTTGTCCGGCGCGGCGGACAACAGCTCGAGCACGCGGATCCGCGCCGGATGGGCGAGCGCCTTGAACAGGTTCGCTTTGATCTCGTACAAGGGGGTCTGCGCTGGTGAAATCATCGCTGCCTGGGCTTTCTCGTCACTGCGGATCCGGGAACCAGTAGTGAATTGATGAAATGATGTTTTCATCATACCGCATGGCCGTCATCCCGTGCGGTCCCCTGTCATCCGCGCGGGCGCCCGGAGGCCTGCCGCTAGGCTGGAACCCATGACTATCAATCCGGATCTGCAGGGGCGCAGCTACCCTGCCAAAGAGGTGTACGACGTCGGCCGCGAGAAAGTCCGCGAGTTCGCCCGGGCGGTCAAAGCCACCCACCCCGCCCACTTCGAGGTGGAGGCGGCCAGGGCGCTGGGGCACCGCGACCTCGTGGCGCCCCCGACTTTCGCCATCATCGTGGCGCAAAGGGCCGACGCCCAGTTGATCGAGGACCCCGACGCCGGCATCGACTTCTCCCGCGTCGTCCACGCCGACCAGCGGTTCATCCACCACCGGCCCATCGTCGCCGGGGACCAGCTCGTCGCGGAACTGCATGTCGACGGCGTCCGGGCCATGGGCGGGGGAGCCATGATCACCACGCGCTCGGAGATCTTCGCCCTGCCCGCCGGTGCCGCAGACGCCGGTGCCGGCGTCGGTACAGCAGACGACGCCGGGCGCGAGCCCGTCGCTACTGCCACCTCGTCCATTCTGGTCCGCGGAGAGGGACAGTAGCCATGACACCCACACTTTCGGACCTCGCTGTCGGCCAGGACATCGGCAGCCGCAAAATCGACGTCACCCGCACGGACCTCGTCAAGTACGCCGGCGCCTCCGGCGACTTCAACCCCATCCACTGGAACGAAGCGTTCGCTACCGGTGTGGGGCTGCCCGGCGTGATCGCGCACGGCATGTTCACCATGGGCTCCGCCGTCCAGCTCGTCACCGACTGGGCCGGCGACCCTGCCGCCGTCGTCGATTTCCAGACCCGCTTCACGAAACCGGTCCCGGTGTCCGACACCACGGGAACGGCCGGGCCCGGCGCCGTGATCGAGGTCAGCGGCGCCATCGGGGCGATCGACGCCGACAGGGGGACCGCCCGGGTGGACCTGACCGTCACCTGCGCCGGCCTGAAGGTGCTCATGAAGGCCCAGGCCGTCGTCAGGCTGGCCTAGCCGCATGGCCTTGCCGTGAGCGTAAGCACCGGACAGGCCGCGGAGGTCACGCACTGGCGGAACGCCGTCGTGGCCGCCTACGCGTTCAGCGGCATCGCCTTCGCCACCTGGGTGTCCCGGCTGCCGGCCATCCGGGACGGCCTGGACCTTACGCCCGGCAACGTCGGGCTGCTGCTGCTGTGCATGACCCTGGGCTCCTTCATCTCGGTCTCCGCGTCCGGGCTGATCGTGCTGCGGTTCGGATCCCAGCAGACCATCCGGATCGGCAGCATCATGGTGGGCGCCGGGCTGGTCCTCACCGGCCTGGGAACCTCGGTCCTGGTCAGCCCGCCCGCCGTCGCCGCGGGGCTCGCCGTCATCGGCCTGGGCACGGCCAGCTGGAACACGGCCTCCAACGTCGAGGGGGCCGCGGTGGAACGCGCCGTCCGCCGGCACATCATGCCGCGGCTGCACGGATCGTTCAGCCTCGGCACGGTCGCCGGCGCAGGGGCGGGCGCCTGGGCTGCCGGGGCCGGTGTTCCGGTCTTCGGGCACTTCGCCGTGGTGGGGCTGCTGGTCGCGGGCTCCGTGGCCACCGCCGCCGCCTGGTTCCGAGCGGACATCACCCCGGTGGAGGGCGGGCCGAGCTTCCGGCCGGCCAGGCCCGACACCTTCGAGGACCCCTCCACCGGACCCATCCCGATCATCGCCCCGGCCACGGACCGGCCCGAGGCCCCGCTGGACAACAAACGCCAGATCGCCCTGGCCTGGCGGGACCGCCGGACGCTCCTGCTGGGGGTGCTGGTGCTGGGACTGGCCCTCGCCGAGGGGGCGGCGGGGGACTGGGTGGCACTGGCGCTCGCCGACGGCCACGGCCAGTCCGACGCCGCGGGCGCCGCCGGGTACGGGCTCTTCGTCACGTTCATGACCGTGGGCCGCTTCGCCGGCACCGTGGTGCTTGACCGCTTCGGCCGGGTCCCGGTGATGCGCTGGTGCGCGGCCCTGGCCGTGCTGGGCCTGGGCCTCTTCGTCTTCGCTCCGGTCCCGTGGGTCGCGTACGTGGCCCTCGCGGTCTGGGGGCTCGGCGCCTCGCTGGGCTTCCCGGTGGGCATGTCCGCCGCCGCCGACGATCCGCGCAAGGCCGCGGCCCGGGTCTCTGTGGTCTCCACGATCGGGTACGGCGCGTTCCTCTGCGGGCCGCCCCTGCTGGGCCTGCTGGCGGAGCACGTCGGCATCCTGCACTCCCTGCTGGCGGTGATGGTGATGCTCGTGGTCAGCTTCCTGCTCTCCCCGGTGGCCCGCAAGACCGGGTAGTCCGCGGCCCTGCTTAGGGGAGTCCGGCGTTACCCGGTTAGGCTGGTCAGGTGACCCAGACACTGCTTTCCGCCCTGACCACGTCCGCCGTCGGCGGCCCCGCCGGCAGCTTCATCGAAGCCCGCACCGAGGCAGAGATCATCGGGGCCGTCCGCTCGGCCGACGCTGCCGGTGAGCCCCTGCTGATCATCGGCGGCGGCTCCAACCTGCTGGTGTCCGACGACGGGTTCCCCGGCACCGTGCTTAAAATCGCCTCGGAGGGTTTAACTGTCAACGCGGAGGACTCCTGCGGCGGCGCCGCCGTCGTGGTCCAGGCCGGCCACAACTGGGACGCCCTGGTCGAGCACGCCGTGCGGCACGCCTGGTCCGGCATCGAAGCACTCTCCGGCATTCCCGGCGCCACGGGCGCCACCCCGGTCCAAAACGTCGGTGCGTACGGCTCGGACGTTTCCCAGACCATCGCCGCCGTGCGGACCTGGGACCGGCAGCGCAACGCTGTGCACACGTTCACCAGTTCGGAGCTGAAGTTCGGCTACCGCGATTCGATCCTCAAGCAGACCACCGTCAACGGCTCCCCGCGCTACGTCGTGCTCACGGTCGAGTTCCAGCTGCCGCTGGGCCGGATGAGCGCCCCCATCCGCTACGCCGAACTGGCCCGTGTCCTGGGCGTCGACGCCGGCCAGCGCGCCTATTCCAACGACGTCCGGCGTGAGGTGCTCCGGCTCCGGGCCTCGAAGGGCATGGTGTGGGACGCCGCGGACCGGGACACCTACTCCACCGGTTCCTTCTTCACCAACCCAATCGTGCCGGAAGCCGTGGCCGCGGGGTTGCCCGGGGACGCACCACGCTACCCGGCCGGCTCGGACGGGCTGACCAAACTCTCGGCGGCCTGGCTGATCGACCAGGCCGGCTACGGCAAGGGATTCGGACTTGAGCCGGGCAGCGTCTCGGGCGGCCGGGCCTCGCTGTCCACGAAACACACCCTGGCCATCACCAACAGGGGAAACGCCAGCGCCGCGGACCTGCTGGCAATCGCGCGGGAGGTGCGCCGCGGCGTCGTCGAACGTTTCGGGATCGAACTGCACCCGGAACCGCTGCTCATCGGCGTCGAGCTCTAGGAAACGGCCGGTCAGTTCCGTCCGCGGTGTCCGACGACCCTGCTGAACAGCACAAACGTGAAGCCGGACGCGGCCGCGCCCAGCAAGAAGACCTGGCAAAACGCCACGGACTGGGCGCTGGGTCCGCTGCGGAGCACCAGACCGGCGAGGGCGAAGACGACCGCCCCGGCCAGCAGGGCGACGGAGCCGAGCAGGAAACTCTGCACGGTGTCCGGAAACTCCCCGGAGTCCCGGCGGTCCGGTGCTTCAAGTGAATCAACGGCCCCCCGCACTTGAGGACGCGGCTGCACCGAGGCGGCCGTGACGAAACTGGCCACCGCCACGGCCATGGACGCCACCGCCACGAGCTGCAGGGTGCTCATCATGGGCGACAGCCGTGTCCCGCTCGCAATGGCAACGGCGAGCCCGGCGCCCATGCCGGCGGCGCTGGATGCCCAGCCCAGCAGGGCCAGCCGCCGGCTCAGGGGCCGCAGCAGCGGCCACATCTCACTCAAGGTCATCCATCAAGGGTAGGGAGTCCGGCTGGACGGCGGCTGGGAACCGCCCGCCAGGAGCCCTAGCATGGGTGCATGGCAGCAACAGCGCGTGCCCGGCTGGGCCGGGGGATCCTGGGACGGCTGCGGCTGGCCTCGCAGGGGCTGTCCGGGGCCGGATTCGGCAGCGTCCCGGCGGCTGTGCGCTGGATGACGGCCATGCAGGCGCAGGATCTGCAGTCCGCCCTCTGGGCTGTCGGCCAGCGTGTGCCGGGATCCCGCGCCGGCGATGTCCGCAGCGCCCTTGACCGCGGGGAAATCGTCCGCTCCTGGCCGATGCGCGGCACCCTGCACCTGCTGGCGCCCGAAGACCTGAAATGGATGCTGGGCATCACCTCAGATCGGCTGATCCGGGGCCTGGCCGGCCGCCACCGGGAACTCGGCATCACTGCCGCGGACATCGACGCCGCAGCGGTAACCGCGCTGCAGCTGGTCGCCGGCGGGGCAGCGGCCAGCCGGGCGGAGCTGTTCCAGGCCTTCGAACGGGCGGGCCAGTCCGCGGCGGGCCAGCGCGGCATCCACCTGCTGGGAATCCTGTGCCAGCGGGGACTGCTGGTGCAGGGCCCGCTGGCCGGCAACCAGCAGCTCGTGGTGGCCTTCGACGACTGGATCACGGAGTCCCGGACCCTGGACCGTGCGGAGGGCACCGCCGAGTGGCTGCTGCGGTATTTGCGCAGCCATGGGCCCGCGACGGAGCGCGACTTCTCCTGGTGGTCCGGCATTCCCCTGACGGAGGCCCGCGCGGCCCTGGCCCGGGTGCAGGACCAGCTGGCGGAGCTGAGGTTCGAGGGGACCAGCTACTGGATGTCCCCGGAGACGGCGGCGCTGCTCGACGAGGGCGTCCCCGCGGGGCGCCTGGTGCTGGCACTGCCCGGCTTCGACGAGTTCCTGCTCGGCTACACGGACCGGTCGCTCGTGCTGCCGCCGGAGCATGCGGACAAGATCGTCCCGGGCGGCAACGGGGTCTTCCGGAAGACGATTGTTGCCGGCGGGCAAATCGTCGGCACCTGGGAGGTCTCCCGCAGCGGACGGGCCGCGCTGGTCGTGCCTGAGCCCTTCGACGAGATCAACGGGCTGCGGCCCGCGGCCCAAAGATCCTTTGAGCTGCAGGCCGCGAAGTACCGGCGGTTTATCGGCACCTGAACGGAGCCGGTGAAGCCCTAGAGCTTGCCGGTGGCGATGTTGAGCATGCGGCGCAGCGGTTCGGCCGCGCCCCACAGGAGCTGGTCGCCCACGGTGAAGGCGCTGATGTACTGCGGCCCCATCTCCAGCTTGCGGATGCGCCCCACCGGGATGTCCAGGGTGCCGGAGGCCGCCACGGGCGTCAGGTTCGCCATGGAGTCCTCCTTGGTGTTGGGCACCACCGTGGCCCACTCGTTGTCCGCGTCCAGCAGCTTCTCGATCTCGGCGACAGAGAGGTCTTCGCGGAGCTTGAGCGTGAGCGCCTGGGAGTGCGAACGCATGGCGCCGATCCGGATGCACAACCCGTCCATGATGATGTGCTCATCTCCGGAGGTGCCGAGGATCTTGTTGGTCTCCACCCCGGCCTTCCACTCTTCCTTGGACTGGCCGTTGCCGAGGTCCGCGTCGATCCAGGGGATCAGCGACCCGGCCAGCGGGACGCCGAACTGGGTGGCGTCGATGTCGGTGCGCTGGTGGGCCAGGACCTTGCGGTCGATCTCCAGGATGGCCGATGCCGGGTCGTCCAGTTCCGTGCTGACCTGGGAGTTGAGCGTGCCGAACTGGCTCAGCAGCTCGCGCATGTGCCGGGCGCCGCCGCCGGAGGCCGCCTGGTAGGTCATCGAGGTGCCCCATTCGACGAGGCCGTTCTTGAACAGCCCGCCAAGGCCCAGCAGCATGCAGGAGACGGTGCAGTTGCCGCCAATGAAGTCCTTGGTGCCGTTGGCAAGGCCCTTGTCGATCACGTCGCGGTTGATCGGGTCCAGCACGATGATCGAATCGTCGTTCATCCGCAGGGTCGACGCGGCGTCGATCCAGAGGCCGTCCCAGCCGCGGCCGCGCAGCTCGCCGTGGACCCGTTTCGTGTAGTCGCCGCCCTGGGCGGTCACGATGATCGGCAGCTTCGCGAGCGTCTCGACGTCGAACGCGTCCTCGAGCCCGCCTGCCCCTGCAGCGAACGCCGGGGCGGCACCCCCCGCGTTCGAGGTGGAGAAAAATACCGGGTTGATGTTGGCGAAGTCGCCCTCGGCCTGCATGCGCTGCATCAGGACGGAGCCGACCATGCCACGCCAACCGACCAGTCCAACGGACGGAGTAGCTGCTGTAGTCATTGGTCCAGCTTAGACTTTGCTGGCTGCGGGACGCAGCCCGTTACGTCACGGACGCCGGTTTACGCAAAGTACGACGGCGGCCGGCACCTGCCGCACTATTCGACGGGCCGCGGGAGGTTCTTGGCCCTGTGCGGCGGGTGGCCGTTAGCGACGGTCGAACTGGCGGGCGGCGGGCTCGGGAATTCCCCGTTCCGCGCGGAGACGTCTTGCCTTGGAGGTTATGGCTGCCAACCGCACGGCATGCGCCACGCCTCCAATGGCAGCGACCGTTAGGACCAACGCACCCCAGAATGGATCCTGGCCCCGGGTGGTGGGACCGGCGAAAATCATGATGGAGAAGACGGCTGCGGCAGCGAAAAAGACGGCCATCACCAGGAAGCCGCCGGCAGACCGCACCTGGGGGTGGGAACTGGCGGTGACCGCTCCGAGTTCTTCCCGCGAATACCTGTGCAGTTCACCAGTCACGGTGGGGTGGACGATCCGCTCGCCATTCTTTGCAGCGGCCGCCCCGTGCCTGCCGTGCGCGTCACTGGGAGACGTGCCCGGCTCCTGGGTCAGGGACATGCCGCTCTGTCCGCAGCTTTTTGGCCCGGTACTCATCCCTTGCCATGCCGAAGGTGTACCAGGCTCCAAAACCTCCGAGCGCGGTGAGGAACAGCGCGCCCCAGAACGGCTGCTCACCGCGGCCCACCGGGCCCAGCAGGATCAGCAGGGAAAGGATAACCAACAGCCCCATGACGGTGGTGAGGATTCCCATGCCCCACCAGGTCCGGACCTGCACTTGTCCACGGCCGGGGGAAAAGCCGATTTCGTCGGCAGGATAGCTGTGCAGTTCGCCGGCGTCGGTCCGGCGCAGTACGCGCTTCTCTCCGCGCGCCAGCGCCCCCTTGTGTTCGGCATACACGTCATCGTTGCGGCGCTCACGCTCGCGATCGAAGGTCACAGTCCGTCCTGACGGATGATGCGGATCTGGTCAAGGAGGGCAGCATCGTCCAGGCCGGTGGTTTCAGCAATGTCCTTCTGCTCCGTGGTGGCCGTGCCGGTGGTCCATGATCCGCCACCGCCTTTCTTCACATAAAGGGTCTGTCCCGTGGAATCCTCACGGCGGCGAAGGGTGGCGCCGCCCTCTGGATGAGTGCGCAGGTGCTCTCTGATGACCATGAAGTTGGCCTCAGCAGCAGTTACGTCAGGCCTCTGCGCCATGGCCCACCAGGTGAAGTAGGCACGGGGCTGGAACAGCAGGTGGATGTCCTCGCTTTCCATAAAAATGACGCTGTCGCCACCCTCCGCCGTCAGCAGGGAGATCTCTATCCGGCGACTCGCGGAAGTGAGGACGGCGGCGACCGCAGCAGTGGGGCCTGCGACGGAGAGAAGACCGTCGCTTTCGGCCTTCGCCAGGCCGCGGGCCACCAAGGAGGACGCGCCTGCGCTCACCATGGTCGTATCGCTCAGATAGCCGTCCACCCTCAACGCCTCTGCGCTGAGCACCGCCCCCGCACCGCCCTTCAAGCTTGCGAGGGTCGCTATCTCAGCAAACCCGAAGCCGATGGCGTCCGGAGTAGCGGTGGATTCCGTTGCAGTTTCAGTCATCGTCGATACCTTTCATAATGAGCTCAGAACCCGAAGAAGTCGCCGACTGTGTCGGCAGCGTCCCCCGCGCCTTCCCAAGCTGCCTCGGCGCCGTCAGCGATGGATCCGCCGATGGCATTGACAGTCTCCTTGACCACCGGCACGTTGTCATAAATCGCGAGTGCCCCGGAGGCGACCATGGCCACTGTTCCCAAAGGTGGCGGTGCAAAGCTTGCCACTCCCAGGCCCGCCTTGATTCCCGAGTATAGGGCTGCGCCCCCGTCACCTTCCTTGATGTTGTTGACCGTGTCCAGCACGTCAAGGCCGACGCCGAGTCCGCCGAGGGCTTTTCCGCCGACCTCGAAAAATGCCGCTGCCTTCCCACCTTCGGCGAGGTTCAGGGCAGTATCCCACCTGCCGTCGAACAGCTCCGATGACGTGTTGAAATACTGGCTCAGCATGTTCGAGTCCTGGAACGCCTTAGCCACATTCCTGAAGTCCTTGGAGAAGAACTCGGAGAAGCTGTCGGCCTTCCTGATGAAATGGGGGAGGTCGAAGAGGCCGGCCCGGAGACTCGGGAGAGCCTTGGTGAGGCCATAGATGTCCCAGCCGTCGCGGAACGGGGAGTCCGGCTCGGTAAGCCAGTCCGGACCCCACGGGTCATTGCCGCCCGGGCCCGGGACCGGAGTGCGGGAACCGGGGGTGCTGGCGGGTCCACCCGAGCCGGTCCCGCCGGTCCCGTTCGAGCCGGCGGTGCTTGTCTTCTCCTGCTCGTCGGCGTTCGTCAGCAGCAGCTTCGATTCCTGCTTTAACCGTGATGCTGTCTGCTGCACCAGAACGCGATGGGTGCCGTTCCAATCGGACCGGAAGTGGTCGGCGTCGAGGCCTTTCCACGCCGGATTGTTATTGATCTGGTTGCTCAGCTGCGTTGACTGCTGCTGCAGCAGGTCCGCTGTCTTGCTGAACTGCTGCGCAAGAGTCCGCAACTGCGCCACGTCGGCGCCCCACACGTTTCCCGTCACCAGGCTTCCCCCCACTATTCGAACACCCCTGAGGGCTGCAACCTTAGCCTAAGGCAGGAGGCGGCCGGCCGCGATGGGGTGTCCTCCCCATGCGCCCGCGCAGGGCGAAAGCGCCGCAGGTGAACACCTCGTATCAATGGTGGTGACCACCGCGACGTTGGCGAGCTCCGTCGATCGGCGGAGAGCATCGCCGCCACCCAGGATCCACACGGTCTTGCCGCCGTCGTGAAACTGCGACTCAAGGAGCGTGTCATCCTAGGAGGGAACCACGACGGCGGCCTCCGCCTCAGGCGTGTCGGCCCAGCTGTTCTGCCGGTAATGACGATGATCGGCAGAGCCCGGGTCTTCTCATCCGCGCAGCGGCTGACTCGTTGTTCGATGATCTTCTCCCGGGAACGGGTGGCTGCTGTCGGGGAAGTTCCCCCGGGTCACCGGTATTCCGGCAGGGTGCTCCTCGAACCACCGGCGTGCCTGGTCGTCGGTGACAGCGAAGCGCGGTTTGGGCAGGCCCTTCAGGCGCCGCAGTTTGCCGGCGGTGAACTCATTTCTCAGTGTGCTCAGTCCCAGCAGCCATCCGCCGGTGAAAAGGGCGGTGCAGACCAGGAACAGCAAGGCCACGCCAAGATTCAGCCCCACCACAGCGATGACCAACATCACCGGGGCCAGAAGCGCCGGGATGGTCATCAGGGCCGTTACGATGACCAGACCGGTGACGGTATGGACCGAGTAGTTTC
The DNA here is from genome assembly GCF_055412825.1 of Pseudarthrobacter linnaei. Lineage (NCBI taxonomy): Bacteria > Bacillati > Actinomycetota > Actinomycetes > Micrococcales > Micrococcaceae > Pseudarthrobacter > Pseudarthrobacter linnaei. Next base: position 138,339 of record NZ_JBVAYX010000002.1, on the reverse strand, counting down.
CGTAGGGCTGCGAGCCGCCGACGCCCCACTCCTCCCGGGTGTAGGCATGGATCGTGCTGTCCATCCCGGTGCCGTAATACCACGGACGGAAGAGCGCGGAACGGCGCTTCGACGACTCAACTGTCACCAGATACCGCCTGCGGGGCCAACGGTGCGGGGGAGGTTGCGCCCGTACCGGAGTTTCTCGGCCCGGCGCTCCTGCAGGTAGTAGCTCCAGCGCTGTAGATCAGTTGTTCTTCGGGCGGGGAGGGGACATAGCCGTCGCCCTGTGGATTGCGAGTGTGGTGTCTTCCCACGGGATTCCTTGCTATCGGGGCCGACCGCCGGGCCGGGGAGGTTGTGGGCGGGTCACTCAACTGGCCGCGGCAGGTTCCGAGCTCTGCGCAGCTTCTCTGCTTTGCGCTCATGGAAGTAGCTGGCCCACGCAAAGATGAAGGGATAAATGCAGGCGGGAAACACCCACCACACCCTGCCCGCGATGTCCCACGCATCCTGGATGATCACCTGGACGACGAAGTAGACCAGCCCCCCCATTGCTGCCGTCAGCAAGATTGCGAGGAACAGGAGGCCGTTGGGACTGCTGATCGGCTTGATGATTCCAAGGCCGTCGTCCTTGCGAACCCCGTACTCTTCGTCCGTGTAGGCGATTATCTCGCCGTTCTCCGCAAGGCGGTGGACCACACGCGCTTCCGGCGGTTGGTAAGGGATGTAGCCCGGTTCCTGGGGCACGTGCCGACTACGCCTGGCCACGGGACTCCTCAATGGCGTGCACGCTAGTCAACGGGCCGGGGCAGATTGCGGGCCTTGCGCAGCTTTTCGGCCTTGCGTTCCGAGAAGTAGCCGGCCCAGCCGGCGAACAGTGGATACAGGATCAACAGATACATCCACCAGATGTCGCCGAGAATCTCCCATTGGTCGGTAATCGCCATTTGCAGGATCCCGTACAGCATGCCGCCGAATGCGATGGTGATCAGGATTGCGAGGAACAGCAGACCACCCGATGAGTTCACGGGTTTAACGACGCCGAAGCCGTCATCCTTTTGGACCCCGTACTCCTCGGCGGTGTAGGCGACCAGCTCGCCGTTCTCAGCCAGACGGTGGATGACCCGCGCTTCGCTCGGCTGGTATGGCACGTAGCCGGGCTCCTGGGGCCCGTCCCGGCTACGCCTGGCCACGGATCCAGTCCCGGACGATTGAGCGGCGGGTGGGGTGCTGAGGGGTCGTGCCGCTGGCACGTCGAAGCCGCCCGCCGAATTAGTCGGCTCGACGCCACTGCCCGCTGAGCCTTTGTTGACGCCGTATTCCTCAACGGTGAATCCCTGGTTCGCGGCTTCCAGTTCGATCTGGCGCTTGTAGTGTCCCTTCCGGCGGAAACCCCCGGCGTGGGTCAGCAGCCGCTTGGACTCGGCCTTGTGGGCCAGTGCGGTCTTCTGGACCAGGGCGCGGTGGCTGCCGTTCCATTCGGAGGTGAACCGCGCACCGTCGGCACCTTTCCAGGCGGTGTTGTTGTTGATGGCCGACGTCAGTGTGGTCGACTGCTGCTGCAGTGACTCGGACCACTTGCCGAACTGTTGTGCGAGTGTGCGCAGCTGGGCGACGTCGGGGCCCCACAAATTTCCTGCCATAGCGGCATCCCCCTTGTACGTGCATCAGCCTAACCGGCTGCGGCGCAGACCTCGTGCATTCCGGCGTAAATGCCGAACGGCCACCAATCTAGCCGCAACCGTGAATGCCGGCGATGGGGTGATCTCCCCATCCGCCCCCAGCCGGCCCGCCTAGTCCCGGACCATTGAGCGGCGGGTGGGGTGCTGAAGTATCTTGCCGCTGGCACGTCGAAGGCGTACGGCCTTGCGTTCCTTGAGGTAATACGCCCATGAAGTGGGCACCAGAAACAGGACGGTGACGAGGCCGAAGGCCAATTGCGCCCAGTTGGTGACGCCGTCGCTGGTCAGGAGCACGATGGCAAGCCCAACAATCACGGTGCAGATCAGCGAGATCAGGATGGCGAGGAAGAGCAGTCCGCCGGCGGAATTGATCGGCTTGATGGCACTGCCCACCGAGCCTTTGTAGACGCCGTACTCCTCAACGGTGAGTCCCTGCTTCGCCGCTTCCTGCTCGATCTGGCGCTTGTAGTAGCCCTTCCGCCGGGCGCGGCGTCCGTTCTCCGGAGCGTCGCTCATGAGGCTCGGTCGCCGCCGTGCTCCGTGAGCAGCGCGTGCTTGCGCCTGCGGAGGGCGTAGAACGCCCCGAAGGCAAAGGCCTGGGTGACCACCACGAGCACGATAGCGCCGACGATCTTGTTGCCGCCCAGAATCATGGTCAGCCCCACGATCGCCGACAGCAGCGCCAGCAGCGGAAGCAGCATGTAGCCCAGGACAAAGAGGGTTTCGGGTTTCTGCAGCACTGTCTTAGCCCTCCGTCCGGCGCCACACGTTGATGCGGTAGCGGGTGCCGTCGTCGGCGGTGTCCCAGCCGTCGGCCGGCAGGCTCGCGCCCATGCTCCAGTCGTAGCCCAGGTCCGGGGCAAACGTGTCGCCCTCCGTCGTGGCGTCGATCGTGGTGATCACGGCGACGTTGGCCAGGTCCATGGACTGCGCATAGATGTTGCCGCCGCCGATGATCCAGACCATCTCGTTGCCCGGTGCGAACTGGGACTCCAGCAGCGCGTCGTCCAGGGATTTGACCGCGATGGCGCCTTCCGCCGCCGGTGACCCGCCCCACTCCTCCTGCCGGGTGATGACGATGTTCGTCCGCCCGGGCAGTGGGCGGTACTGGTCGGGAAAGGATTCCCAGGTTTTACGGCCCATGATCACCGGGTGGCCTGTGGTGAGCCGGGTGAAGTGCCGCATGTCCTCGGGCAGGCGCCACGGCATCCCGCCGTCCTTGCCGATGACACCGGTGCTGGTCTGGGCCCAGACGACGCCGAGCCCGGTCAGGGCGGGGAGCGTGTCGGAGAAGTCGGCGGGCTGTGCGCCCTGGATGTCGGCGTTGCTCATACGGCTATCGGGGCCTTAATTGTCGGGTGGTGCTGGTAGCCGACCACCTCGAAGTCATCGAGGGTGTAGTCGAAGATGGAGGCAGGCCTGCGGGTGATCCTCAGCTGCGGGTACTGGTAAGGCTCGCGGGCGAGCTGTTTGAGGACCTGGTCCATGTGGTTGTCATAGATGTGGACGTCGCCGCCGGTCCAGACGAATTCGCCCGGTTCCAGGCCGGCCTGCTGGGCGACCATGCAGGTCAGCAGGGCGTAGGAGGCGATGTTGAACGGCACGCCGAGGAAGGTGTCCGCGGAGCGCTGGTAGAGCTGGCATGAGAGCTTGCCGTCGGCCACGTAGAACTGGAAGAAAGCGTGGCACGGCGGCAGGGCCATGTCCTTGAGCTCGGCGACGTTCCAGGCCGAGACGATGTGCCGGCGGGAGTCCGGGTTGCTCTTGAGGTTCTCGATGAGCTCGGCGATCTGGTCGATGTGGCCGCCGTCGGGGGTGGGCCAGGAGCGCCACTGGACGCCGTAGACCGGGCCCAGTTCGCCGTCGGCGTCGGCCCATTCGTTCCAGATGGTGACACCCTGGTCCTGCATCCACTTCACATTCGTGTCCCCGCGGAGGAACCAGAGCAGCTCCACGGCGACGGACTTGAAGTGCACGCGTTTGGTGGTGACCAGGGGGAAGCTCTTGCTGAGATCGAAGCGCAGCTGGCGGCCGAACACACTCAGGGTCCCCGTCCCGGTTCGGTCTGATTTGTGCGTGCCGTGGTCCAGGACGTCGCGCAGCAGGTCTTCATAAGGAGTTGGAATGCTCACGGTCCCAGTCTACTGAGAAGTCGCGGCCACTCCTTATTCGTCTTGCTGGCTGAGCGCGGCTCAGTCGTCGAAGGGCCTGAACCGCTCGACCGCGACCACCTTGCTTTTGCTGTGGTGCGCCACATGGCACACGACGATCTCACCGGGGGCAAGGAACGGGTCGGCGTCCGGGAGCAGGGCGCGCAGCCGGGACCCCATGTGCCTGCCGAGCTGGGCGAACACGGTGGGGAGGGCGGGGCGGTGCGTGCAAAGTGCCACGGCCCGCTGCTTGTCGAAGAGGCCCTCGACGGCGGCGGCCGCCTTGTGCGGGTGGCGGCCGTGCCGGTGCTCGGTGAGGGCTTCATTCAGCTTCACCTTCGCATCGGACGCCTTGGCGTACGGGGCGATGGTGGCGACACACCTCAACCACGGGCTGGAGACAATACGCATGGGCTTCCAGACCTGCAGCAGCCGCCCCACTGCCTGTGCCTGCCGCAACCCGGTGACAGCCAGGGGCCGGTCCCCTTCGGCTTTGGACCAGGAGGAGCGCGGCTTGGCCTTGGCATGGCGCACGATCACGAGCGGCCATGTCTTCAGTTCGTCGCGGGCGTGGGCGGCCACCAGGTGCTCCAACGGAACCACGTCGCTGGGGTTGCTCAGCAGGCGGGCCGCCGTCTCCGGCGAGCACCACATGACGCTGTCCACTTCCTTGCCGTCGGGCAGGAGGGCGGCCCCATCGACGTCGACCGCCCAGTAATGGACGACTTTCAGCCCGACGGGGACGTGGTAGTGGATGGCCGGCAGCGGGATGCCCAGGGGCGCCTTCAGCCCGATTTCCTCATCGACCTCACGGACGGCGCACTCGGGCACTGTCTCGCCGGGGTCGATCTTGCCCTTGGGCCAGGACCAGTCGTCATACCGCGGGCGGTGGATCAGCAGGACCTCGACCTGGTCCTTGTCGCCCGGGGAAACGCGCCACGGCACGGCGCCGGCAGCCACCACCACGATTGCTTCGCCGGCATGGTCTGTCTGGTCGGCCACCAGTGAATCGCTACTCAATGCCAGAGCCCCTACCGCAGACCGGAAGAACGCTGCCGCGAGCGGGAGTTGAGCAGCCAGGACTGGATGTCTTCGAGGTCCTGCCCGTCTTCGGTGACGTGGTGGCGGGTCCATACCGCCTGGTTGTCCAGGTGCCAGCTGGCGGTGCCTGGATCCATGTAGCGGCGCAGCAGGTCCATGACATACGTCGTGTCGTCCCCGCTGGTCAGCTGCACGAGGGCCTCAACCCGGCGGTCAAGGTTCCGGTGCATCATGTCCGCCGAACCGATGTAGACCACCGGGTCCCCGGCATTGGCGAAGGCGAAGACGCGGGAGTGCTCCAGGAACCGGCCCAGCACGGAGCGGACGGTGATGTTCTCGCTGAGGCCGGGCACGCCGGGGCGCAGGGAGCAGATGCCGCGGACGATGATGTCCACGGGAACACCGGCCTGGGAGGCCCGGTACAGGGAATCGATGATGGCTTCGTCCACCATCGAGTTGACCTTGATCTGGACCCGGGCGGTTAGCCCTGCACGGGCGTTCCGGATCTCGGTTTCGATCCGGTCTATGAGTCCTGAACGCACCGACCGGGGGGCCACCAGGAGCCGCTTGAAGGTCGACTTCGGGGCGTAGCCGGACAGCTGGTTGAAGAGCTTGGAGAGGTCCTCGCCCACCTGCTCATTGGCCGTGAGGAGGCCCAGGTCCTCGTAGTAGCGGGCGGTGCGCGGGTGGTAGTTACCGGTGCCGATGTGGCAGTAGCGGCGCAGGCCGTCCACTTCCTGGCGCACCACGAGGGAGAGCTTGCAGTGGGTCTTGAGGCCCACGATGCCGTAGACCACGTGGACGCCGGCCTGCTCCAGCTTCCGGGCCCACGAGATGTTGGCCTGCTCGTCGAAGCGGGCCTTGATTTCGACCAGGGCCAGGACCTGCTTGCCGGCCTCGGCGGCGTCGATCAGGGCGTCGACGATCGGGGAGTCGCCCGAGGTGCGGTACAGCGTCTGCTTGATGGCCTGGACCTTCGGGTCCGAGGCCGCCTGCTCCAGGAACGCCTGCACCGAGGTGGAGAACGAGTCGTAGGGGTGGTGCAGCAGGATGTCCCGGCGCCGCATGGCCGCAAAGACGTTCGCCGCCTTGGACGTTTCCGACTCGTTGAGGTGCCGGGAGGTGTGCGGGACGTGTTTCGGGTAGTGCAGGTCGGCCCGGTCGATTCCGGCGATGACCGAGAGCCCGCGGAGGTCCAGCGGTGCCGGGACCGAGTAGACCTCGGACTCCTCGACGCCGAGCTCGCGGATCAGCAGGGCCCGGATGTTCGGGTTGATGTCATTCGTGACTTCGAGCCGGACCGGCGGGCCGAAGCGGCGGCGCAGCAGTTCCTTCTCAAGGGCCTGCAGCAGGTTCTCGGCGTCGTCCTCTTCGACCTCGAGGTCCTCGTTGCGGGTGACGCGGAAGGTGTGGTGCTCCAGCACCTCCATCCCGGCGAAGAGCTGGTCCAGGTGGACGGCGATGACTTCCTCGAGGGCAATGAAGCGTGCCACCCGGCCCGGCACGGAACCGGCGCGCGGGCCGTCAACCGAGATCAGCCGGGGGAGCTGGTCCGGGACCTTGAGGCGGGCGAAGAGTTCCTTGTCGCTGATCGGGTTGCGGACGACGACGGCGAGGTTCAGTGAGAGCCCCGAGATGTAGGGGAACGGGTGGGCCGGGTCCACGGCCAGCGGGGTCAGGATCGGGAAGACCTTCTCGGCGAACATGGCGCTGAGCTGGTCCTTGGCCTGGGAGTCGAGTTCGTCCCAGTGCATGAGGTGGATGTGCTCGTAGGCCAGTGCCGGGCGGATCTGCTCGGCGTAGACGCGGGCGTGGCGCTGCTGCAACCGGTGGGCTTCCTCGCCGATCTGCTCCAGGACCTGCACCGGGCTGAGTCCGGCGGGGGATGGAACGGCCAGTCCGGTGGCGATCCGGCGTTTCAGCCCGGCGACGCGGACCATAAAGAACTCGTCCAGGTTGGACGCAAAGATGGACAGGAAGCTGACGCGTTCCAGCAGGTGCAGGTCCGGGTCTTCGGCGAGTTCCAGCACGCGGGCGTTGAAGGAGAGCCAGCTCAGTTCGCGGTCCAGGAAGCGGTCCGGGCTGAAGTCGCCCTCCGGCTCCAGGTTGGGCGCGAATTCCGGAATGTCGATCCGGTCCTGTGTGGCACGTGAGGCAGGCACTTCAGAGGAGCCGAACTGGGCTCGCGCGGGTCGGACTTTTTTATCCGACGTGGCGGCCTCAGACGTGGCTGTCCGGGCAGAATCCCGTTGCATGGTCTCTCCTAATGCTGGCTCGAGTTAGCTTCAACCTTACAAGCAATCATCCTGCGATCCGCTTTCGCGGAATGCAGATTTCCGCGGGCGGAAACAAGATGTCCGCCGACTGGATTAATGCCCCGCCACCGGGGCATACATGACGTCGACGTCCCAGCGGGTGAAGCCCAACTTCCGGTAGAGCGAAACGGCCGGGACGTTGTCCGCATCGACGTAGAGCATGACGGCGTGCAGGCCCTGGCGCTGCAGGTGCCGGATGCCGGCCACGGTCAGCGCTTTGCCCAGCCCGGTGCCCTGCGCCTGGGGAGTGACGCCGACGACGTACACCTCGCCGATCGCCGGGTGGTCCCCGTGCCGGGGATGGACCTTGGTCCAGTGGAAGCCGAGGATCCGGTCCGAGGCATCAACGGCGAGCAGGAAACCGGCGGGATCGAACCACGGCTCGGCCATCCGGGCGTCCAGATCGGCGCGGGACATGTTGCCCTGCTCGGCATGGTGCGCGAAGGCGGCCCGGTTCGCGGCGAGCCAGGGGTCCTCATCCCGGCCCGGGACGAAGGCGCGCAACGTCACCCCGCCGGGCAGCGGGACGTCGGGCAGTTCCGCCGTCGAACCGGCGAGCCGCATCTTCCACAGCTCCCGGACCGGGCCGTAGCCGTAGCGGGCCGCGAGGTCGGCCGCGGCCTCGTGGTTGCCGTGGGACCAGGCCTTCAGACCGGCGAAACCACGGGTGGCCTTGAGTTCTTCGACCAGCCGGTTCGCCACGCCCTGGTTGCGGTAGCTGGGGTGCACGGCAATTTCCAGCACGCCGGTGCCGTCAGATTCCTCGATCACGACGGCGACGCCGGCCAGATCCTGCGCCGTCGCCGGGTCGGAAGTCTCGTCGGGGCAGTAAAGGGCGAGGGTCAGCACTGCATGGATGCCGGTGGTGCCTGCATCCGCGGTCCGGAGCGTCACGAGCGTCTGCTCGGACAGCGGCGGATTGCCATCGGATTCCTCCGCGGCCGCCGCGAGGGCTTTGACGTCCTTCAGGAGCTGCGGATCCGCGGCTCCCTTGGCAGCGAGGACGGGCCAGTTCTCAGGGTGCGCGGGAGTCATGGTGCAAGGCTATACGGTGCCGCGCGGGCGGGGCCGATTTTGTGGATTCCGGAACTGTTCCGTATAGTCGTTATCTCGTCAGGCTGTTCGGCCCAGAACTGGTTTCTGGGTGCCGCTTGCCGGGACACGAGGGGGATCCACCACTGGGGTGGCCTCGATACGTTCGACCCGTATGTCCTCCACTGCAGAAAAAGAAAGCCCCGGACTGATGTCCGGGGCTTTCCGCGTGCCTGCTGCAGCTGACGTGGGGCGGGCGGGATGGGCCTCGGGTGCCCGCTGCGTGTCAGGCCCCGGTGAGTTCTTCCTCCGGATGCCGGACCAGCGTCAGGCGGTAGCCGACGTTGCGGACCGTGCTGATCAGGTTCTCGTGGTCGGCGCCGAGTTTGGCCCGCAGGCGCCGGACATGGACGTCCACCGTGCGGGTGCCGCCGTAGTAGTCGTAGCCCCAGACCTCGGTCAGCAGCTGCTGGCGGGTGAAGACCCGGCCGGGGTGCTGAGCGAGGTACTTGAGCAGTTCAAATTCCTTGAAGGTCAGGTTCAGCGGGGCGCCGTTGACCCGGGCGGTGTAGCTGGCCTCATCGATGACGACGCCGGCGGCCCGGATCTCGGTCGGGGCGTCGTCCTTGTCAGGGACGGCCCGGGCGACGCCCAGGCGGATGCGGGCCTCGACCTCGGCGGGTCCGGCGGATTCCAGCAGGATGTCGTCGACCGCCCACGCCGAGGACACGGCGGCCATGCCGCCCTCGGTCAGGATCAGCATGAGGGGGGCGCTCAAACCGGTGGCCTTGAGCAGCTGGGTCAGGGAGCGTGCGCCGACAAGGTCCTTGCGGGCGTCCAGCAGGACGATGTCGCAGGGGTCGGTCTCCAGCAGCGCCGTCGGCTCGGCGGGGAGAATATGGACCCGGTGGTTCAGTAGTTCCAGCGCGGGCAGGACGTCCACCGATGAGCCGGTGCTGTTCGTCAGTAGCAGGATGTGCGACATGTTTCCTCCAAGGGGTGTCCGCGCATCGTTGGGCGTCTGTAGCTGAGTCTGAGTATACCCAAGGGCCCCTTGCCGGACATGTCCCGGTCACCCGCGCCCGCTTCTGTTGCGACACAAAACGGTCACATAGGGCAGGATTGATCCGTCGGGGCCTGCCGCCCCCATGACGAAGGTTCAGGTCGAAGTGGGTCCGCAGGGAGCGAAAGTACAACGATGGACGGAAGACGGATGACGGAAATACACATGTCTGGCAGCAAGTGAGGGCTTGGTCCATCGGCGGCATCGGCCTGGCCGGCCTCGCCGCGATCGTCGGCGCATCGTACACCTCGCCGGAGGCCCTGCTGGCGGTGGGGGTGCTGACCGCCGCCGCCGTCGGAATCGGCTGGCCGCATTTCCTGGGCATCCCCGCCCGGAAGACCCTCGCCGTGCTGATCGGCCTGCCGGGCGTGGGCGCCGCCGTCGCCGCCACGTACCTTCCCGCTCCGGGTTTTCTGGACTGGACGCCGGCGTTCATGGCGGCAGGGGTGATGGCGATCTTCGTGATGCAGCTGATCCGCGGCACCGGCCAGTCGCAGCGCCTGGAATCCCTTCTCGGTTCCTCCGCCGGCGTTCTGTTGTCCTGCCTGGGCGCCGGGTGGATCGCGTGCTCCCGCTTCAACGGCGTCCGCGAGATGGTCCTGGTCGCCGCGATCAGCGCTGCGATCGCCCTGCTGGCGGGCCTGATCCGCTGGCCGGACCGGGTGGTGGCGCCGCTGGGTGTCGTCGCTGCCGGGTTGGCCGGGCCGCTCGCGGGCCTGGTCTTCTCCGACATCGCCGTGATCCCCGCCGCGATCGTCGGGGTGGTGGTGGGGGCCGTGCTGGTGAGTTTCCGCCGGCTGGTCATCCTCCGCGGTGAATCGCTAAGCTTTCCAGCAGCCCTGGGAATCGGGCTGGGCCCGGTGTCCGCCGTCGGTTCGCTGGCGTACTTCATAGACAAACTACTCATCTTCTAAAGCGCTAGGATGGCATCATGTCCGTACTTGCATTTGAAATCTTCTTCCTTGTCCTCCTTGGCGTTGCCAGCCTGGCCATGGCCTGGTTTGCCGGCTTCGTGGTCTACCGCCTGTTCAAAGGCCAGAAGTAACAGCCAGAAATTCCTAGCCGTCGTCGTTTCCAGAGGTAGCTGCTGTGCCGATTGAAATACCTACAGATCTGACCCCGGAAATCGTTCCGCTGTCCTGGCTCATTGGCGAGTGGGAGGGCCGGGGCCGGCTGGGGGCCGGGGAAGAGGATTCCGAGCACTTCCTGCAGCACGTCTCCTTCACGCACAACGGTCTGCCGTACCTGCAGTACCGGGCCGAGAGCTGGCTGACCGACGACGACGGCACGAGGCTGCGTCCGTTAACGGTCGAAACCGGTTTCTGGGCCCTGGAGCGCAAGCAGCGCGAGGAAGACGGCGGCCCCGGGCTGGTCCCGGCGGACATCGTTCCCGTGCTCAAGAGCGCCGACGAAGTCGAGGCCCTGCGCAACAAGGACGGCGGCTTCGACATCTCCGTGTCGATCTCCCACCCCGGCGGGATCTCCGAGCTGTACTACGGCCAGATCAAGGGCCCGCAGATCCAGCTCAGCACCGACATGGTGATGCGCGGCAGCCACTCCAAGGAGTACACGGCCGCCACCCGGATCTTCGGACTCGTGGACGGCAACCTGCTCTGGCGCTGGGACGTGGCCACGGGCAAGGCTCCTGCCGGCGGCAGCGGACTGGAAGCCCATGCGTCCGCCATCCTCCACAAGACCACCTGAGCGGCGGAACGCTCCGCCCCGCACCGCCAGATGTCAGGCCTCACTGATTTTCCTTTGTCCGTAGCGACCGCAGGGAGTACCACAGTGACTGGACCCGATGCCATGCCTGGAGTGGCTGGAAGGGCCGCCGATTTCAGCGACCTCACGGCGGTGTATTTCAACGGCACCCTCAAGAAATCCCCGGAGACCTCCAACACGCAGGGCCTGATCGAGGTCAGCCGCCGGATCATGGACAAACACGGCGTCAGCACGCGGGTCATCCGGACGGTGGACCACGACATCGCCAGCGGCGTCTATCCGGACATGCGCGAGCACGGATGGGCGAGCGATGAATGGCCGGGGCTGTATCCGGCGGTGCGGGACGCCGACATCGTCATCGTGGCCGGACCGATCTGGCTGGGCGATAACTCCTCGCAGACCAAGAAGCTGATCGAACGCCTCTACGCGCACTCCGGCGAGCTCAACGAAAAGGGCCAGTGGGCGTTCTACCCCAAGGTGGGCGGCTGCCTCATCACCGGCAACGAGGACGGCATCAAGCATTGCGCCATGAACGTCCTCTACAGCCTCCAGCACATCGGCTTCACCATTCCGCCGCAGGCCGACGCCGGCTGGATCGGCGCCGTCGGGCCGGGCCCGAGCTACCTCGATGAAGGCTCCGGCGGTCCGGAAAGCGACTTCACCAACCGCAACACCACGTTCATGACGTGGAACCTGCTGCACCTGGCCCGGATACTCAAGGACGCCGGCGGCATCCCGGCCTACGGCAACCTGCCGGAGGCCTGGAAGGCCGGGACACGCTATGACTTCGAGAATCCGGAATACCGCTAGCCTGTTAGGACTTCTACTTCATATGACTATCAAGAGCCCCCTGCTGGCGCGCCCTGGCGCCGTCGACGCCGGCGGAGCCGACGCCGGCGTCGCCTCCCACTATGGCGAACCGCTGCGCGAACAGCGGGCGCTGGCCGCCGGCACCGCCGTCGTGGATCTGTCCCACCGCGGCGTCGTCACCGTCACCGGGCCGGACCGGCTGAGCTGGCTCAACACGCTGTCCTCCCAGCAGCTCACCAGCCTGGCACCAGGCCAGTCCAGCGAACTGTTGCTGCTGAGTGTGCAGGGACGGATCGAATTCGACGCGCGCGTGGTGGACGACGGCGCGAGAACCTGGCTGATCGTCGAGGCGGCCGAGGCCGCCCCGCTGGCCGAATGGCTCAACAGGATGAAGTTCATGCTCCGGGTCGAGATCGCCGACGCCTCGGCGGACTGGGCCGTGCTGGGAACCACCCGCCGGATGCCGGAATTCTCCGGCCTGCTCGTCTGGGAAGACCCCTGGCCGCATGTCGGTGCCGGCGGTTACTCCTATGCCGTGGTCGCGGAGGACTCCCACCCCGGTCTGGAACGGCCCTGGTTCGAATACCTCGTCCCGGCCGCCGAGCTGGAAGCCACGGTGGGCGACCGCCCGCTCGCCGGGATCTGGGCCGCCGAGGCGCTGCGCATCGCAGCCTGGCGGCCGCGCTGGGGCGCCGAAACCGACGACAAGACCATCCCGCACGAACTGGACCTGCTCCGCACCGCCGTGCACCTGAACAAGGGCTGCTACAAGGGCCAGGAAACCGTCGCCCGGGTCCACAACCTGGGCCACCCGCCGCGCCGGCTGGTGTTCCTGCAGCTCGACGGCTCGCAGCACACCATGCCCGCCGTCGGCAGCGAGGTCCGTTCCGGGAGCCGCAAGGTCGGCACCGTGACCTCGGTGGCGCAGCACTACGAGATGGGGCCGGTGGCCCTGGCCGTGGTCAAACGATCCGTCGCGCCGGAGGAGGTCCTCACCGTCCTCGACGGCGAGGAGCCCTACACCGCGGCGCAGGAAGTCATCGTGGCCCCCGACGCCGGCCAAGTCGTGGGCCGACAGACCGGCTTCCTGCGGGGTACCCGATGACCACCGCGCCGGACGACGAGACGCTGGCCCTGGCGCACAAGCTCTTCGACGCCGCCCGGCAGGGGGACGCCAGGCTGCTCGCGGACTACCTCGCCGCCGGGGCCCCGGCCAACCTGACCAACGCGGCGGGGGACACCCTGCTGATGCTCGCTGCCTACCACGGCCACGCCGACACCGTCCGGCTGATCCTGCAGCACGGCGGAGACTCGAACAGCGCTAACGACCGCGGCCAAACGCCGCTCGCCGGCGCCGTGTTCAAGGGCTACACGGAGGTGGCGCAGGCGCTGCTGGAGGCCGGAGCGGACCCCGACGCCGGCACGCCCTCCGCCCGCAACGCCGCACAGATGTTCGAGCGAAAGGACATCCTGGCCCTGCTGGGCTGAGCGCACCCGCGCCGAACTGCATCAGCCCGCACTCCAGCCCTAAGGAATCCCGTGGAAAACGTCGCCAGGCCGTGGCCGGCACTCTGGTCCCTGGTGATCGGCTTCTTCATGATCCTGATCGACACCACCATCGTGTCGGTGGCCAACCCCCGCATCATGGAAGGACTCAATACCGACATCAACTCGGTGATCTGGGTCACCAGCGCCTACCTTCTCGCCTATGCCGTCCCGCTGCTGATCACCGGGCGGCTCGGTGACCGGTTCGGCCCCAAGAAGCTCTACCTGTCCGGTCTGGTGGTCTTCACCGTCGCCTCGCTCTGGTGCGGGCTCTCCGGCGACGTCCAGACACTCATCATGGCCCGGGTGCTCCAGGGCTTCGGCGCGGCGATGATGACGCCCCAGACCATGGCAGTCATCACCCGGATCTTCCCCCCGGACCGGCGCGGCGCCGCGATGGGCATCTGGGGCGCGACGGCCGGCATGGCCACCCTGGTGGGGCCGATTCTCGGCGGCGTCCTGGTGGACGGACTCGGCTGGGAATGGATCTTCTTCATCAACGTCCCGGTGGGCATCGTTGGCTTTGTCCTCGCGCTGCGCTTTGTGCCGGCGCTGAGTACCCACCCGCACAAGTTCGACATCCCCGGCGTGGTGCTCAGCGCCGTCGGGCTGTTCCTGCTGGTGTTCGGCATCCAGGAGGGCGAGACCTACGATTGGGGCACCATCACCGGTCCCATCTCCGTGTGGGGGCTGATCATCTCCGGGATCGCGGTGCTGGTGGTGTTTGTTGTGTGGCAGAGGGTGAACAAGGGCGAGCCGCTGCTGCCGTTGTCCCTCTTCAAGGACCGCAACTTCTCCCTCGCCAACATCGGCATCACCACCGTGGGCTTCACCGTGACCGCGTTCACGCTGCCGCTGATCTTCTACTTCCAGGTGGTCCGGGGCCTGACCCCCACCCAGTCCGCGCTGATGATGGTGCCGATGGCGCTGATCTCCGGCGGGCTGGCCCCTGTTGTCGGCAGGATCATCGACCGGATCGACCCGAAGTTCATCACCGCGGCCGGCCTGGTCCTGATGTCCGTGGCGCTGTTCTGGAACGCCTTCCTGATGCACCCGGACACGCCGGTCTGGCTGTTCCTGCTGCCCAGCGCCGTGCTCGGCTTCGCGAACGCCGGCATCTGGGCGCCGCTGAGCACCACAGCGACCCGGAACCTGCCACCCCGGCAGGCGGGAGCCGGCGCGGGCGTCTACAACACCACGCGCCAGATCGGGGCCGTCCTGGGCAGTGCCGCGATCGCGGTGCTGATCCAGGCGCGGCTCGCAGCGGAACTCCCGGCAGCTCCCGCAGGCGCCGGGGAGGCGAGCCCGCTGTCCTTTGGCGGCGCCCTGCCGGAGGCCTTGCAGGAGGGCTTCTCGACGGCGATGGGCCAGTCCATGCTGCTGCCCGCCACGGTCATCCTGCTCGGCGCGGCGGTCGCGCTGTTCTTCGCCAAACCCCAGCCAATGCAGGGCTGGGACAGGGCCCCCGGGTCTGCGGCAAAGGCCGCCGGCTCCCAGGGTGCCGGGGCACCGTCCCGCTGACGCTATCGTGCCGCGGGGTCCGGCGCCCCTGCGGCTCAGCCCAGCAGGACGCTGGTCTGGATGCCGCCGGCGGTGAAGCCCAGGCTGCGGGCGGTGGCCAGCGAGCCCTTGTTGCTGACGTCGGAGCGCCACTGCAGCGTCAGCCCGGAGGCGAGTGCCTCGTGGGCGGCGATGGAGGCTGCCAGGGAGCCCAGCCCCTGGCGGCGCCACTCCGGTGCCACCAGCACCCCCATCTGCGCCAGGATGCCCTCCCACTCGGTGTAGGCCCCGCATGCCACGGGGGTCCGGCGGCCGTCCTCGACGCGCAGGATGGTGAAGCGGTGCTCGAGGCCCGAGAGGCCCACCTCGTTGACGTCATCCGGCGGGCAGGCGGCTTCCAGCTCGATCGCTTCCGGATGCCCGTGTGAGACGGTGAGCTCCTCCGCGGGCTGCCGCAGGGGCAGGTCGTCCGCGAAGAACAGCGCGGCGGCGCCGAGCCCGTGGCCGCCGTGGTCCCGGGTGATGGTCAACAGGGTGACATGCTGCGCGAGGTCCTCGTCGGACAGCCCGACGGCGGCATCCAGCGCCCACTGCGGGCCCACCAGGGCGGAGTTGCCGAACAGCCGGACGAACTGGACGGCGCGGGCCGTGTCATCGGCGCGGGTGACGCGGACCCCGGCGGCGGCAGCGAAGGCGCCGTCGTCGAGACCCAGGCGGCGGGCCCACGCGAGCTGGATGATGTCGACCGAACCGGGCTCAAGTGTCATGTCTCCACCCTACCCACGGGCGCGGCGGGCTCGGCGCGGAGGCTCAGGAGGTTCAACCGGCTCAGCCGAAGAGGACCGCGGCCTCGTCGTAGCGGTACTGCGGGACGGTCTTGAGGTTGCCGAGCGCGGCGTCGAAGCCCACGTGGACGATGTCGGTGCCGTTGAGGGACACCATGGTGCCCCAGCGTTGTTCCACGACGGAGTCAATGGCCGCCATGCCGAGGCGGGTCGCCAGTACCCGGTCGAAAGCGGTGGGGACCCCGCCGCGCTGGATGTGGCCGAGGACAGTGGCCCGGGTTTCGATGCCGGTCATGGCTTCCAGTTCCGGGGCCAGCCGTTCGGAGATCCCGCCCAGCCGCGGACGGCCGAAGGTGTCCAGTCCGCGTTCGGAGTGCGGTGCTTCCTGGTCGTCGGGGACGAACCCCTCCGCGACGACGAGGAGCGGGGCGCGGCCGCGGTCGCGGGCCGAGGTGACCCATGCGGCGATCTGCTCCATCGAGGCTTTCTGCTCCGGGATCAGGATGGCGTGGGCGCCCGAGGCCATGCCGGCGTGCAGTGCGATCCAGCCCACGTGGCGGCCCATCACCTCGGCGATCATGCAGCGGTGGTGGGACTCTCCCGTGGTGCGCAGGCGGTCGATCGCTTCGGTGGCAATCTCGACGGCGGTGTCGAACCCGAAGGTGTAGTCGGTCGCGTCGAGGTCGTTGTCGACGGTCTTGGGGACGCCGACGATCTTCAGGCCGGCATCCGTGAGCCGCTTGGCGGCGGCCAGGGTGCCCTCGCCGCCGATGGCGATGAGGGCGTCGATGCCGAGCCGGTCCATGTTGGCCTTGATGACCTCGGGTCCGCCGTTGTTCTCAAACGGGTTGGTGCGGGACGTGCCCAGGATGGTCCCGCCCTGCTTGGCGATACCGCGGACCATGGTGCGGGGGATGTCGATGATGTTGCCCTCGACCACGCCGCGCCAGCCGTCCAGGAATCCCACGAATTCGTGGCCATGGACGGCGATGCCCTTCAGGACGGCGCCACGGATGACGGCGTTCAGTCCGGGGCAGTCTCCGCCGCTGGTGAGGATTCCAATTTTCATGTCTCGGCTCAAATCCTGGCTCGAAGGGTTACAGGCAGAGCGCCACGTTGAGCTCACCTAGAGTCTAATGGCGCATGTGCGGCAGGACACAAACCATGACAACGCCCGAGTGCCCCCGCCGGCGGCAGGGGCACTCGGGTCCTCGCGGAGGGGGCCTCAGGGTCGGTCGAGGCGCTTCGCCAGGAATGACTCGAGGACGATGGCGTTCCGCTGGTCCGGCAGGAGCAGCCAGGCCGCGAGATACAGCACGAAGGCCGGTCCGGGCAACAGGGCGAAGAGCAGGAACGCGATCCGGACGAACGCAACATCCACGTTCAGCTTGGCGGCGATCCCGCCGCAGACACCGCCCAGCCACCGCTGCGGACCACGTTTCAGGCCAAGGCCCCGGACAGTGCTAAAGAACTTTTCCATGGCTCAAGACTTCCCTGTTCGGGCTGCTTTGTCACGCCCGCGTGCCGAGAGCAGCCCGCCGATCACCAGTGCCGCCCCGGCGCCAATCATCAGGCCGATCAGAACATAGGTGCCGTTGAGCGCCACGAGGCCGAGCTGGGCGACGATGATCAGGGCGGCGAGGGCCACCACGATCAGCCCCCAGACAATGGTGCCGACGCGGGCCGGGGAATCCTCCGGCGGCTCCGGGGCACCGAATCGCGGGGGGGCGGCGGGGCTGCTGTTGTTCGCGCGGCCGGTCGGTGCGTCATGGCTGCTCATGTCAGTTCCCTTCCCTGATGGTGACGTTGCTGAAAGTGCCGTTGATCTCCACGATCAGCGTCTCTCCCGGCTTGCCGGTGTGGTAGTTGCTTACCTGTTTGGTCATGCCGCCGTGGCTCTGGCTGCCCTCATTGAGGTTGCCCATGGTCATATCGGCGCGGATCTGCACCGGAACCGTGTCCGGGATGACCACCGTGAGGTTGCTCGCGGTCGCGTCGATGGGGACCACCAGGTCGGTCCTCAGCGGCGGCTTGATCGCGAGCCTTGTCAGGTCCACGGTCCCGGTGCCCGCCGTGATGTCGAACCCGGCCCGGGCCTGCTCGATGCTCACCGGTGACCAGTCGGCGTTCTGCGGGCGGAAGCGGTCGCCGTTGGGAAGTACGTTGAAGATGCCGCCAACGATCAGGGCGACCACGGCGAAGAATCCGAGAATGCCCGAGGTGCGTCCCCGCAGGCCGGCGACGAGGATGCCCAGGCCCAGGACCACCGCGGCGCTTGCCCAGACGACCGCATTGCTGGAGGTGCCGAGGTCGATCACGTTGGCGAGATCGAGGGCTTTGAGGCCGCCGCCCACCAGCAGGGCGAGGCCTGCGGTGACCGCGACGGCGGGGGCGCCGGGGCCGAAGTTCCGGGCCCTGGCCGGCGGGACAGGCCCGCCGCCCGGCACCGGCTGGTAGCCGCCGCCCCCGGAGGGAGGGGTGGGACCGGCGGGCGGAGGCGTGCCCCAGCCCGTGCCGGGCACCGTTGACTCGCCGTAGCGGGGCAGCGTGGCCGACCCGCGGTATCCGGTCGTAGTGAATGCAGCCGTCGGTGTTGACGGGTTGGGCGGAGTGGTCGGGTTCGGCGGATAGTCGGGGCTTGCCGGGCCGCCGGGCCGGGGGCTCGAGGACATCGGAGTGACTCCATTGCGGGACTTGTTGCGCTGTGTTAGGTAGTAGACGAGGTAGATGGCGCCACCTACCCAGACGACGGTCCAGATGAGGGGGCCGAAGCCATAGCGGTCCCAGCCCCAGACGCCGGTGCCCAGGCTGGGGAAGCCGACGATGGTGGCGATCAGGGCACCGGTCATGCCGGACGACCAGCGGCCGGCGGCGGCCTCCTCGACGTGGATGCGGCCGTCGGGTTCGGGCAGGAGGGCCCAGGCGATGCCGTAGAGGAGGACGCCGACGCCGGCAAAGACTGCCAGGACGATCAGGATGCCGCGGACGATCAGTGGGTCGACACCGAGGCGCTGGGCGATGCCGCTGGCGACGCCCCCGACCCAGCGCTCGCGTCCCCTGTAGACGCCCTGGCTTCGGACCCAATCGAAGAAACTCTGCGGCTGGCTGCCGGCCGCCGGGGGTGTCGGGCCGTAGTAGGGCGGCGGGGGCGGCGGCGTCCCTGCGCCGCCGGCGCCTGCGGAAAAGTCCAGGGGGAGAGTCGCGGAAGTGTACAGCGGAACGGTGGCGGAGGTGTCGGCCACGGGCCGCTGGTCCGGGGCGGGACCGCGGGACGCCCCGGCGCCGGCGCCGGCCGGAAAGTCCAAGGGGAGAGTCGCGGAAGTGTCCAGCGGAAGGGTGGCGGAGGTGTCGGCCGTTTGACCGGACGGCCGAACCGCGGATTGCCCTGTATCTTTCCCTTCGGACGGCTCTGCATCCTGCCTTTGAGACGGCCCTGTTTCATGCCCTGTATCTTTCCGTGTATCTTCGGGCTGGCCGGCGCGTCCGCCCGAAGGGTCGTGGCCTTCATCGGGGTGCTCAGTGTGCGGATTCATACTCCGATCTTCCCGTCCGCCGCGAATCCGCTCTACTGGGGAACACCCTGAACTGTCCCTGAGTCACCCCCGGTTGGGGCCGAAAACGGGTCCGGGGAACCCTGATCCATGTTTGGATTGAGTCATGACAACCGCCGCTTCCCGCCCGCCGCTGGTCCGCGGCAGCGACCGGGTGGTCGCCGGGGTCTGTGCCGGGCTCGCCCGGCACCTGGGCTGGCAGGTGCGCATGGTCCGCCTCGGCATGGCGGTGGCCGCGCTCGCCGGGGGTGCCGGCGTCGCTTTCTACGCCTGGCTCTGGATCATGCTTCCCACTGCGGACGAAAGCGCCAAACGCAATGCCCGCCCGCCGGCGTCGCCGATTGCCCCGGCGGTCGCACCGGCAGGGGCGGTTCCTGCCGATTCCTGGTGGAGCAGGGCCACCGGCGTGCGCTACGGCAAGGAGATCCTGCTCGGGGCGGGTCTGCTGCTGGCCGCCGGTATCCTGATCGCCCGGCTGCTCGGCGTTGACGTGCCGCTCGGGACCCTCATCCCGGTTGCGGCCATCCTCGGCGGCGCGGCCATCGCCTGGATGCAGCTGGACGAGACCCGCCGGGCCGGCCTCGTGGACAAGACCAAGGCGGACCAGGCCGGCGGCTGGGCACGCCTCGCGGCCGGGCTGGCCCTCGTTGTGAGCGGTGTCCTGGTCATGGTGTCCGGCTCCGGGTCCTGGGAGCAGACCTGGCTTGCCCTACTGTCCTCGGTGGCGGTGCTCGGCGGCGTGGCCCTGGTCCTCCTGCCCTGGGGGCTGAAATTCTGGCGGGACCTGGAAGCGGAGCGGGCCGGGCGGGTCCGTGCGACCGAACGGGCTGAGATCGCCGCCCACCTGCACGACTCCGTGCTGCAGACGCTGGCCCTGATCCAGCGCCGCGCCGGCAACGAGACCGACGTCGTCCGTCTGGCCCGGGCCCAGGAGCGCGAGCTCCGGGGCTGGCTGTACCGGGATCCGGGCAAGGACGCCGGTCAACTGTCCGAGGGCATCAAGACCGCTGCGGCGGAAGTGGAAGACTCCCTGGGCCACGCCGTCGAGGTGGTCACGGTGGGCGACTGCGCCATGACCGAACGCCACGAGGCACTCGTCCAGGCGGCCCGTGAGGCGATGCTGAACGCGGCCCGGCACGGCGGCGGCGCCGTATCGGTGTATCTGGAAGTCACCGACGGAGCGGCGGAGGTCTTCGTGAGGGACCGCGGTCCCGGCTTCGATCCGGACGCCGTCCCCGCCGACCGGCTGGGGGTCCGCGAGTCGATGGTCGGCCGGATGAACCGGCACGGCGGAACCGCCACCATCAACACCACCCAGGACGGCACCGAGGTGCGGCTCAGGCTGCCCCTGCCGGCGGGCGCACCCGCCGGGTCTGCCGCCACGAACAGCGACGGAGAGGCAAGACTGTGAGCAACAGCGAAGCGGGCAGCCCGGCCCGGGGGATCCGGGTCGTGATCGTGGACGACCACGCCATCTTCCGGTCCGGCCTGAAGGCGGACCTGGACCCGGACATCGTCGTGGCGGGCGAGGCCGGAACGGTGGAGGACGCCGTCGCCGTGATCGCCGTCATGCGTCCCGACGTCGTGCTCCTGGACGTGCACCTGCCCGGCGGGCTCGGCGGCGGCGGACGCGAAGTGCTGGTCGGTTCCGCGCCCCTGCTGGGCGGCACCCGGTTCCTGGCCCTCAGCGTCTCGGACGCGGCCGAGGACGTCGTGTCGGTGATCCGGGCCGGGGCCCGCGGCTACGTCACCAAGACCATTTCGGGGGCGGAAATTTCCGATGCCGTCCGCCGTGTCGCCGGCGGGGACGCGGTCTTCTCGCCCCGGCTGGCGGGTTTTGTGCTCGACGCCTTCGGGACCGCCCCGGCGGACATAGCCGACGACGAGCTGGACCGGCTCTCGGCCCGCGAACTCGAGGTGATGCGGCTGATCGCCCGCGGCTACAGCTACAAGGAGGTCGCCAAGGAGCTGTTCATCTCGATCAAGACCGTGGAGACCCACGTCTCGGCGGTACTGCGCAAACTCCAGCTCTCCAGCCGGCACGAACTCACCCGCTGGGCCGCCGAACGCCGGCTCCTCTAACCAAAGATGCGCTATCCCTTAGAGTCCTTATCGCGCTGGAATAAGGACTCTAAGGGATAGCGCATCGGGGGTTGGGGCTGCTACTTCGCCTTGCCGAGGAAGTCCTGCAGCCGGGCGACGCCGGTGGCGAGGTCCTCGTCGCCCAGGGCGTAGGAGAGGCGCAGGTAGCCGGAGGGGCCAAAAGCTTCGCCCGGAACCACGGCCACCTCGACCTCATCCAGGATTAGGGTGGCCAGCTCCGCCGACGTCGAGGGACGCACGGGACCGTTCGCGGACGGGAACTCCTTGCCGAGCAGGGCACGGACGTCCGCGTAGACGTAGAAGGCGCCCTTCGGCGTCGGGCATTCCACGCCCTCGATGGCATTCAGTCCGGCGACGATGGCTTTGCGGCGGCGGTCGAAGGCGAGTTTCATCTCGTCGACGGCGGTCAGCGGACCGGACACTGCGGCGAGGGCAGCGACCTGCATGATGTTCGAGACGTTGGAGGTGGCGTGCGACTGCAGGTTGGTGGCGGCCTTGATGACGTCGGCCGGACCGATCATCCAGCCCACGCGCCAGCCGGTCATGGCATAGGTCTTCGCAACACCGTTGAGGATGACAACCTTGTCGCCCAGCTCCGGAACCGCCGTGGCAATCGAGGTGAAGGGCACATTGTCGTAGGTCAGGTGCTCATAGATCTCATCCGTGACCACCCACAGGCCCCTGGCGGCGGCCCACTGGCCGATTTCCCTGACCTGCTCCGGCGAGTACACGGCGCCGGTGGGATTGGAGGGGGAGACGAAGAGCAGGATCTTGGTGCGGTCCGTGAGGGCTGCCTCGAGCTGCTCCACCGTGGCCAGGTATCCCTGCTCCGGTCCGGCGAAGACCTCGACCGGCACGCCTCCCGCGAGCCGGATGGCCTCCGGGTAGGTGGTCCAGAACGGCGTGGGGACTATGACCTCGTCGCCCGGATCGAGCAGCGTGGCGAAGGTGTTGTACACGGCCTGCTTGCCGCCGTTGGTGACCAGCACCTGGGCCGCCTCGGTCTTGTAGCCGGAATCCCGGAACGTCTTGGCCGCGATGGCCTGCTTCAGCTCCGGCAGGCCACCCGCCGGCGAATAGCGGTGGTACTTGGGCTGGCTGGAGGCTTCGATGGCTGCCTGCACGATGTATTCGGGGGTCGGGAAGTCCGGCTCGCCGGCGCCGAAGCCGATGACCGGGCGGCCGGCAGCCTTCAACGCCTTCGCTTTGGCATCAACGGCCAACGTGGCGGATTCGGCTATGGCGGAAATGCGCTGTGAAATGCGGGCGGCAGTCATCGCGGGTCCATTCTTCGCTGGCAGCTTCGGTGGCTGTTGGTGGGATTCGACGGAACCTACTCTATGCTGTTCACCGGACCGTCCGCGGTGCCGGCGTGGAAATGTGACTGCGTATCGTTCAGGTGCCTTTCGCAGCTGGTTTATCGTCCCGTTTTCTCTCTGTTTACCGGTGAAACGGCAGGGTCCCGGAGGGCCGGTTCGACGTAGGCGCAGTTGTTGCGTAGACTGGATCTCCGGTGTTGAAAACACGATGATGGTCTGCGCCTCAGGGAAGTCTGGGGGAAATGGGCCGGAACTGGTTTTCGCTCCATAGGGTAGTGGCGCAATTGGTAGCGCAGCGGTCTCCAAAACCGCAGGTTGCAGGTTCGAGTCCTGTCTGCCCTGCGCAAGCTGTTTCGGTTTCTCCGGAACAAGCGCAGCAACCATGGTTCAGTTCAGAGCCGGGTATCCGACATTGCGAGGATGAGTGAGGACCAGGTGACCGAAACGGCTGCAAGCAGCTCCAGTGGCCGCCCCGCCAAGAATGCCCCCAGGGCAGGCTTGTTCGCTCGAATCGCGCTCTTCGTCCGCCAGGTCATCGGCGAACTGAAGAAGGTCGTTGCACCGACCCGCAAGGAACTGATCAACTACACCCTCGTGGTGCTGGTGTTCGTGGTCATCATGATGCTCATCGTCACCCTGCTGGATCTGGCCTTCGGGACCGGAGTGGGCTGGGTCTTCGGCGGCACGGGCCCCACGGACAGCTAAGGCGACCGGTCCGCAGACTGCGTGGATTTCCACCGGGATTCCGGGGGATCCGCGGGGTGTGCGGAATTGAGTCATTTAAATAGGCATGTTAGGCAATGAGGAAGCAGGAGACCAAGTGTCTGAGCAGGAGCTCGAGGTAACTGAGACTGAGCTGGATAAGAGCCAGGACGCCGCGGTGGAAACCGGGGAAGAGTCCGAGGCTGTGTCTGCTGCGCCCGAATCCGATGTCGCTGACGAGGCCGTTGACACGGCAGGGACCGCCGCTGACGAGGCTGGCGAGTCCGCCGAGGCAGACACAGTCGCCGAGGCCGGCGAAGAGGCAGCCGAGGGCGACGCCGAGTCGGCTGACGCACTGGCCGCCGCTGCGGCCGCCGCCGAGGTTGATCCGGCCGATGAATTCAAGGCCAAGCTGCGCCGCCAGGAAGGTGACTGGTACGTCATCCACTCCTACGCCGGCTACGAGAACCGCGTCAAGGCCAACCTGGAAACCCGCATCCAGACCCTGGACATGGAAGATTACATCTTCGAAATCCAGGTTCCGATGGAGGAAGTCGTTGAGATCAAGAATGCTCAGCGCAAGGTCATCAACCGCGTCCGCATCCCGGGTTACGTCCTGGTCCGCATGGACCTGACGGATGCCTCCTGGGGCGCCGTACGCCACACCCCCGGCGTCACCGGCTTTGTGGGCAACGCCCACAACCCGGTCCCGCTGCGCCTCGATGAGGTCTTTTCCATGCTCGCCCCGGTCTTCGAAGAAGAGCAGGCCGAGAAGGGCAAGCCGGTCAAGCACGCCGCCGAGCAGATCGACGTCGACTTCGAGGTTGGCGAGTCCGTCATCGTCAAGGAAGGTCCGTTCGAGACCCTTCCGGCCACGATCTCGGAAATCAAGGTGGACTCCCAGACCCTCGTGGTGCTGGTCTCCATCTTCGAACGCGAGACACCGGTCACGCTGGCATTCAACCAGGTCAGCAAGATCTAGTCATAACCACAGAATTCGCCCCGGACTGCCCGCTTTAGCGGCCTGGGGCGGCCGGCCGCCTCGCCATGGCGGCCACCAACCTGAGGCACGCTCCTGTGTCCCAGGAAATATTTGAGAGAAGGACCCTACATTGGCTCCCAAGAAGAAGGTCACCGGCCTCATCAAGCTGCAGATCCAGGCAGGTGCCGCTAACCCGGCCCCGCCGATCGGTCCTGCGCTTGGCCAGCACGGTGTCAACATCATGGAATTCTGCAAGGCGTACAACGCTGCGACGGAAGCCCAGCGCGGCAACGTTATTCCGGTGGAAATCACGGTCTACGAGGACCGTTCATTCACGTTCATCACCAAGACCCCGCCGGCTGCAGAGCTCATCAAGAAGGCTGCAGGCGTTGCCAAGGGTTCACCCACCCCGCACACCGTCAAGGTTGCCAAGCTGACCCAGGCCCAGGTCAACGAGATCGCCACCACCAAGATGGAAGACCTCAACGCCACGAGCCTGGAAGGCGCCGCGAAAATCATCGCCGGCACCGCCCGTTCCATGGGTATCACCGTCGAGGGCTAATAGCCTTCACCGCCGGGCAACCGGCACCACCTAAACATTGAGATTGTTGGAGAGCCGGGCCGGACAAACCGTTCGGAACTCCAACTGTGGCAGGGCCCAGCGCGGTCCGCAGACCACAACTGCACAAGGAGAATAAGCAGCATGGCAAAGCGCAGCAAAGCATATGAGGCAGCCGCAGCCAAGATCGACGCGGAGAAGTTCTACGCGCCGTTCGAGGCAGTGACGCTGGCCAAGGACACCAACCCGTCCAAGTTCGACGCCACCGTTGAGGTTGCTTTCCGCCTGGGTGTCGACCCGCGTAAGGCTGACCAGATGGTCCGCGGCACCGTTATCCTGCCGCACGGCACCGGTAAGACTGCCCGCGTCCTCGTTTTCGCAACGGGCGACAAGGCTGAGGCAGCAATCGCAGCCGGCGCCGACTTCGTTGGTTCTGATGATCTGATCGAAAAGATCGCAGCCGGCTGGACCGACTTCGACGCCGCCGTCGCCACCCCTGACCTCATGGGCAAGGTTGGCCGCCTCGGCAAGGTCCTGGGCCCGCGTAACCTGATGCCGAACCCGAAGACCGGCACCGTGACCGCTGACGTCGCCAAGGCCGTCAACGATATCAAGGGCGGCAAGATCGACTTCCGCGTCGACAAGCACTCGAACCTGCACTTCATCATCGGCAAGGTTTCCTTCGACGCCCTCAAGCTGGCCGAGAACTACGCAGCCGCTCTGGAAGAGGTCCTGCGCCTCAAGCCGTCCGCTTCCAAGGGCCGCTACATCCAGAAGGCCACCGTCGCGACCACCTTCGGTCCGGGCATCTCGGTTGACCCCAACGTCACCAAGGTCCTGACCGAGGTCTAAGCTTCACCGGATCCACAGCAGTAACAGGAAAGACCGACCCGCATCCGCGGGGCGGTCTTTTCTGCGTTCCGGGTCACGGCTACGCTGTCCCCGTGACTGCAGCGCCGTACCGCATTGAACGCCTCCTGATCCCGGACGCCCTCGATTCCCCGGACGCCAGAGACTTCCTTGAGGTCGGAGCATTGTGTGACACCCTGACGCTCCAGACTTGGGGCAACCTGGACCGGGCGACCCCGCCCGAGGCCAGGCTCCAGTTCTGGCGGGACAACGCCTACCGGAAAATCCAGCTCTTTTTTGTGCGCCAGGACGGGCGAATGGCCGCCCGGTCCTGGGTCCGCTTCGAACTCCAGGAGAACCGGGGCAGCGCGTTCGTCCACGTTGAGGTGCTCGAGGAGTTCAGCGGCCGGGGGCTTGGGCTGGCGCTGCTCCGCCACGCGGAAGCGCTGGCGGCCGCAGCGGGCCGCACCATCCTGCAGAGCTACACGGAGCATCCCGCGGGCTTTGACCCGGAAATCCCGGACGCAACCTTCAGGCCGGCCACCGGAACGGGAGCGCTTCCCAATGACGCGCGGGGGGTCCGCTTTGCCCTCAAGGCCGGGTACCGGCTGGAACAGGTCTCGCGCTTCAGCGCCCTGGATGTCCGCGCGCATGCCGCGTCGTGGGATGCGCTGGAACGGGCGGCCCTGGCCAAGGCGGGGGAGGACTATGAGCTTGTGTCCTGGACGGGCCGCTGCCCGGACGAGTATGCCCGTCAGCTCTCCGTACTGATGTCCCGGATGAGCACTGACGCGCCGACCGGAGACCTGAGCTATGACCCGGAGGAGTGGGATGTGGGACGGGTCCGCCACGTCGAGGATACCTGGCAGCGGGCCGGCCTGGAGTCCCTCGTCGCGGCCGCCCGGCACCGGGGCAGCGAGGAGCTGGCCGCCTATTCGGTGCTTCAACTCACGCCGTCGAAACCGTGGCTGGCGGACCAGGACGACACCCTGGTTGCCGCCAGTCACCGCGGGCACCGCCTGGGCATGCTCGTCAAGATCGGCAACCTCCGCCGCCTGCTCGCCGAGTACCCGGCGGTGGAACGTGTCATCACCTTCAACGCCGCGGAAAACGAGCACATGCTCGCCATCAACGTGGCGCTCGGATTCCGCCCCGCCGGCTACGACGGCGAGTGGCAGCGGACCGTCGGCGCCGCCGGCCGGGAGCCGTAGCGGGCAGGGCGCACGTCGCTGATGGAACGCCGGCACAAACCGGCATATGCTGACCGTGGAAACCCTGTTTACTGCAGGAAATCCGGTACCCGTGGATGGCAGAACAGCTGGGGATGATGCCCGTTATGGCAAACGACGTACGGATTGAACAGCTGTGGATCCCCGATTCGCTGGACGGACCGGACGCCGCCGACTTCATTGCCGCCGTCGAAGTGGGCCGCAAGGTGCGCATGCAGACCTGGGGAAGCGACGACCTCGCCTACGCGCCGCAGGAGAAACTGCTGGAACTGGCAGACCCCTACGAGCGCCAGGTGATGCTCGTGGCCAGGATCGGCGGGGAAATCGTCGGAACCGTTGACATTGCTCTGCCTCTCTCCGAGAACCTCGACCTGGCCGAATTTGCCCTGGACATCCTGCCGGAGTTCCAGGGCCGGGGCGTGGGCCGGCAACTGCTCGAAGCCGCGGAGCACTTCGCACGCGATGAGGGCCGTCACACCATCCTGATCGAGACGAACCATCCGAGGTCCTCGTTGGGTGACAGTGAGGCCGGTCAACTGGTCCCCGGCACAGGCCTCGGCTTCGTACCCGTGGACAGCAGGGAGGTGGAGTTCGCCCGCCACAGCGGCTACACCCTCCAGCACATCGAACAGTTCAGTGCCTGTGCGCTGCCGATGGACAGCGGGCTCGTGGAGGAGCTGCAGACCGAGGCCGAGGAAGCCAACGGCGGCCGCTACCGCCTGCACCATTGGACGGACCGGTGCCCGGAGCAGTGGCTCGGGGCGGTCGCGGCGTTGGAAAACAGCGCGGGCGAAGACGGCGTGCCCGGCGTCGACGATACCGACATGGTGTTCGACGGCGGCATCCTCCGTGAGGCGGAAGACGTCGCCATCGCGCAGGGCCGGCGGACGGTGGTTACCGCCATCGAACATATCGACAGCGGTGACCTCGTTGGTCTGACGACCATCAGCGTCCTTGCGTTGCGCCCCGACGTCGTGTTCCAGGACGACACGGTGGTGCTGCGGGAGCACCGGGGCAACAAACTGGGCCTGCTGATCAAGGTCGCGAACATGGAGCGGCTCTCCGAGCAGTTCCCGGACGCCCGGGTGCTCTACACCTGGAACGCGCCCGAAAACCGATACCTGCTCAAGGTCAACCAGCAGCTCGGGTTCGCTACCGCCGGCGTGACGGGGATCTGGCAAAAGGAGCTCCCCAACTTCGGCCCCAGGAACAGCTAAACGAAGCCCGGGGCGCCCGATTTGGAGCAGACGCCCCGACTCGCGTAAGCTGGGGGAACCAAAGACCGTCGGTTGTTGGAAATTCACTCTCCCAAGCAAGACTCACTTCTGCAGTCGCGCCGGGAGAGCCAGTGGATCTCCAGACGAAGGACCCTGAACATAGGGCGGCCGGCGCAGGTGAACGAAGCAAAGCTCCGCAGTCATGGACTGCGTCGAGACAAGCCCCGTGCATCTGCGCGGGGCGTTTTTTAGTTTGTAGCTCTTTTGAGCGGGGACCGGGAAATACCGGCACTATCCCCGGAAGGAGGGTTATGGCAACGCCTAGCAAGGTTTCAGCAGTAGCTGAGATCACTAACGATTTCAAGGAATCGAACGCCGCTGTCCTGACCGAATACCGCGGGCTCACCGTTGCACAGCTCAAGCAGCTGCGTGTCTCTCTCGGCCAGGACACCAAGTTCTCGGTCGTCAAGAACACCCTGACCGCTATTGCAGCCAAGGAAGCTGGTGTCGAAGCATTCGACGGCCAGCTCGCCGGCCCCACTGCAATCGCTTTCATCAAGGGTGACGCAGTTGCCGCTGCCAAGAGCCTCACGGATTTTGCCAAGACCAACAAGCAGCTGGTTATCAAGACCGGTTACTTCGAGGGCAAGGCACTGAACGCCACCGAGGTTGCTGCCCTGGCAGCACTCGAGTCCCGCGAGCTGCAGCTCGCCAAGGTTGCAGGCATCCTCAAGGCTCCTGCTGCCGCGGCTGTGCGCATCATCGACGCGCTGCGCCTCAAGCTTGAAGAAGAGAACGGTGCTCCGGCTGAAGCCGAGGCGCCTGCCGCTGACGAAGCTCCGGCCGACGCAGCAGCTGAAGCTCCGGCTGACGCTGCCGCTGAAGCTCCCGCCGACGCCGCAGCCCCCGAAGAGAACTAACTCTCTAAACCAGACTCCGGTGCGAAGGCACGGCTCCGGCCGCCGAGCACCACTATAGGAAGGACGCCACACCATGGCGAAGCTCACCAACGAAGAGCTCATTGCAGCTTTCAAGGAACTGACCATCATCGAGCTCTCTGAGTTCGTAAAGCTCTTCGAAGAGACCTTCGAAGTTACGGCTGCTGCTGTTGCAGTTGCCGGCCCCGCTGCCGGCGGGCCTGCCGAAGAAGAAGAGCAGACCGCATTCGACGTCATCCTGGAGCACCCGGGCGACAAGAAGATTGCAGTCATCAAGGAAGTTCGCGCTATCACTTCCCTGGGCCTCAAGGAAGCAAAGGACGTTGTTGACAGCGCTCCGAAGGCCATCCTCGAAGGTGTCACCAAGGAAGCTGCCGAGAAGGCTGTTGCACAGCTCGAAGAAGCCGGCGCTCGCGTTACCCTCAAGTAACTCGCCGCTTCAGGAACTGTCCGGGAACCACGCGTTCCCGCTCCGCTCCAGAAACCCCGTCCACTCCGGTGGGCGGGGTTTCCTGCGTTCAAGGCTGGATAAACTTAGCGGCTCCACGGCCTGACGGAGCTGGCGGGCGCTCCACCGGCCGCCCGCCCCTGCAACAGCAACGCGGGGTCACTTACGGCCCATCCCAGGCGGCGGGATGGGCCGTAAGTGACCCCGCGTTGTTTTGCTAACCCGGGGGAGGAGTTAACCCGGCAGGGCTAAATGGCTTCATGGGCCGGTTGGCTAGCTGGCCCGGGGTCAGTTGGGTTCGGAGATGTCCGCGACGACGGCAGCGAGGGCGGCGGTCAGGGCGTCGGCGTCGATGAAGGCGCTGAGGCCGTGTTCTCCGGCACCCATCGATATCCTGCGCCCGGTGATGGTCCGGTCCGCGTACACGGGCCAGGCCACGGCGCTTCCGAGCGGGGTGATCGTGCCGCGCTCGTAGCCCGTGGCGGCCAGGGCCATGTCGGCCGACGGAAGGGACAGCTTGTTCACCCCGACCAGCGCTCGGAGCTTCGGCCAGGAAATCTGCCGGTCGCCCGGAACAGGGCGAACAGGAAACTGCCGTCCTTGTGTTTGACCACCAGGGACTTCACGATATCCCCGGGCCCGATCCCCAGGATCCGGGCCGCCTCCTCCAGGCTGTTCGCCGCCAGGCGCTCCACGAGCTGGACGCTGAGGCCGCGGGCGGCGGCGTCAGCCAGGAACCGCTCCCGGCCGGCGGCGCCACCACCGGTGCGACCACCGCCACCGCTACCGGCCGGGACCTGCCCAGGCATCACGGGGTCCGGCATGGCGCTCAGTCGCGGTACAGCAGGAGTGCTTCGCCCTGGCCGCCGCCGCCGCAGAGAGACACCGCGGCTTTGCCGGCGCCGCGCCGCTTCAGCTCGTGCGCCGCGTGCAGGGCAAGCCGGGCGCCGGAGGCGCCGATCGGGTGGCCCACGGCGATCGCGCCGCCGTGGATGTTGCACTTCTCCAGCGGGTAGTCGAGGTCCTTGAGTGACTGGACGGCGACGGAGCCAAACGCCTCGTTGATCTCGATGAAGTCCAGGTCCGCGGCGGACCAGCCGGCCTTGTCCAGCGCGCTCTTGATTGCGTTGGCGGGCTGGGAGTGGAGTGAGTTATCCGGACCGGCCACCTGCCCGGGTTTCCCGACGACGGCGAGGTACTCCAGGCCGTTGTCCTCGGCAAACTTCCGCGAGGACAGCACGAGGGCGGAGGCGCCGTCGGACAGGGGAGAGGAGTTGCCGGCGGTGATGGTGCCGTCGGTGGCGAACGCCGCCCGCAGCCCGGCCAGGGACGTGACGGTCGTGTCCGGCCGGATGCCTTCATCCGCGGCCAGGATGACAGCGTCCCCCTTGCGCTGCTTCACGCTGATCGGGGCGATTTCGCCGTCGAAGACCCCGTCCTTGGCGGCACGCGCGGCGCGCTGGTGGGACGCGGCCGCCACCTCGTCCTGGGAGGTGCGGTCGATGCCCAGCGTCAGGTTCCTGGTCTCGGTGGACAGGCCCATGGACTGCCCGTCGAAGGCGTCGGTCAGGCCGTCATGGGCCGCGACGTCGAGCGCCTGGATGGAGCCGTAGGTCCAGCCCTGCCGGGAGCCGGGGAGCAGGTGCGGCGCGCGGGTCATCGACTCCTGGCCGCCGGCGACGACGACGGCGGCGTCGCCGCTGCGGATCATCCGCGCCGCATCGATCACCGCGGTCAGCCCGGACAGGCAGACCTTGTTGATGGTCAGGGTGGGAACGTTCCAGCCGAGGCCGGCGCCGATGGCGCTCTGGCGGGCGGGGTTCTGGCCTGCCCCGGCCTGCAGCACCTGGCCCATGATCACCGAGTCCACCTGATCGGCCTTCACCCCGCTGGCGGCCAGGGCCGCGCTGATGGCGTGCGCGCCGAGCTCCACGGCGGTGAAGCTGGCGAGCTGCCCGTTGAGGCGTCCCTGGGGCGTGCGGGCGGCGGCGAGGATGACAACATCATTGTTGTCTGCAGAGTTGCTCATGGTTTTCTCTTCCGATCTTGATCGATGTACAGCAAGGCTATCGTGGCCCCAGTCGCCGGGCCATCCGCCGCCCCCGCCGCCGGCGAAGCGGGGCCGCGCCCCGCGGGCGTGATACCCGATCCGGGCACCGGGGCCAGTGCTTGCAATCCCGGGCGAAGTGGGGTAGACAAGTAGGTTGCTTTGCCGTATTGTAGATATTTGCGTCTTCCCTGTTTACCTTCAGCCTTCATATAGCGGTGGGCTTAGCCTGGCAGCTGGGCCATCAATGTGCCGTCAACAACGGCACCAGCATGGTCAGCGCGGGTCCCGGGTCATATAGCGGAACCGGATTGGTAGCACTGCGGAGTCACTCCGCAGGGTCCATAACGGGGGAGATCTGAAAACGCCTGAAGGTCTGTGGAAGGATCCCTCTTGGTCGCCTCGAGCACCTCTAATGTAAACAACGCTGCAACCGCTATCAATGCCGACAGCACCGACGGTGCAACCCGCCGGCTCTCATTCGCAAAGATTCACGAACCTCTTGACGTTCCGAATCTGCTTGCCCTGCAAACGGACAGCTTTGACTGGCTGGTCGGAAACGAACGCTGGCAGGCACGCGTAGCCAAGGCCGTCGAAGAAGGCGACCTCAGCGTCGCCACCTCCTCGGGTCTGTCCGACATCTTCGAAGAGATCTCCCCGATCGAGGATTTCCAGGGCACCATGTCCCTGAGCTTCTCGGAGCCGGAGTTCGCTGATCCGAAATACACGATGGCTGAGTGCAAGGACCGGGACGCAACGTACTCGGCTCCGCTGTACGTCAAGGCCGAATTCATGAACAACAACACGGGCGAAATCAAGCAGCAGACCGTGTTCATGGGTGACTTCCCGCTGATGACCGAGAAGGGCACCTTCGTCGTCAACGGCACCGAGCGTGTCGTTGTCTCCCAGCTGGTCCGCTCCCCGGGCGCCTACTTTGAGCGCACCGCCGACAAGACCAGCGACAAGGACATCTTCACCGCGAAGATCATCCCGTCCCGCGGCGCCTGGTTCGAACTCGAAATCGACAAGCGCGACCAGGTCGGCGTTCGCCTCGACCGCAAGCGCAAGCAGTCCGTCACGGTGCTGCTGAAGGCCCTCGGCTGGACCGAAGGCCAGATCCTCGAAGAGTTCGGCCAGTACGACTCCATGCGCGCGACGCTGGAGAAGGACGCCACCGAAACCCGCGAAGATGCCTTGCTGGACATCTACCGGAAGCTGCGACCGGGCGAGCCGCCCACGGTCGAGGCTGCCCAGTCCCTGCTGGACAACCTGTACTTCAACTCCAAGCGCTACGATCTGGCCAAGGTTGGCCGTTACAAGATCAACCGCAAGCTCGGC
Source organism: Pseudarthrobacter linnaei (assembly GCF_055412825.1). Lineage (NCBI taxonomy): Bacteria > Bacillati > Actinomycetota > Actinomycetes > Micrococcales > Micrococcaceae > Pseudarthrobacter > Pseudarthrobacter linnaei. The sequence continues at coordinate 105,430 of NZ_JBVAYX010000002.1, read as the reverse complement.
ATCGACCGCTCCCTTGGTGACAAGGAAGCGTCTGTCCTGCACGTTGAAGACATCGTCGCCATGATCAAGTTCCTCGTTGCCCTGCACGCCGGTGAGAAGACCCTCACGGGCAAGCGCGACGGCCAGGACCACGAGCTGCGCGTTGAGATCGATGACATCGACCACTTCGGCAACCGCCGCATCCGCGCCGTCGGCGAGCTCATCGAGAACCAGGTCCGCACCGGCCTGTCCCGCATGGAGCGCGTTGTCCGCGAGCGTATGACGACCCAGGACGTCGAGGCCATCACGCCGCAGACGCTGATCAACATCCGCCCCGTCGTGGCAGCGATCAAGGAGTTCTTCGGAACCTCCCAGCTGTCCCAGTTCATGGACCAGAACAACCCGCTGTCGGGTCTGACCCACAAGCGCCGCCTGTCGGCGCTTGGCCCGGGTGGTCTGTCCCGTGACCGTGCAGGCATGGAAGTCCGAGACGTTCACCCGTCGCACTACGGACGTATGTGCCCCATCGAAACCCCTGAAGGCCCGAACATTGGCCTGATCGGTTCGCTGGCTTCCTACGGACGGATCAACCCGTTCGGTTTCATCGAGACCCCGTACCGCCTGGTGGCGGAGGGTGTTGTCTCCGATGAGGTCGAGTACCTCACGGCCGACGACGAAGCAGAGGTCCTGATTGCACAGGCCAACGCTCCGCTCGATCCGAACAAGAAGTTCGCCGAAGAGACCGTCCTGGTCCGCGCCCGTGGTGGTGGAGGCGAGCCCGTGCTGGTCCCCGCCGGCGAGGTCGAGTTCATGGACGTTTCCCCGCGCCAGATGGTGTCCGTGGCTACCGCCCTGATCCCGTTCCTAGAGCATGACGATGCCAACCGCGCACTTATGGGTGCCAACATGCAGCGCCAGGCCGTGCCGCTGGTCCGTTCCGAGGCGCCGTTCGTCGGTACCGGCATGGAACGCGCCGCAGCCGTCGACGCCGGTGACGTCACCATCGCGAAAAAGGCCGGTGTGGTCACCGAGGTTTCCGCCGAGCTCGTCATCATGCTCAACGACGACGGCACGGAAACCAACTACCGCATCAACAAGTTCGCCCGCTCCAACCAGGGCAACTGCTACAACAACCGCGTTCTGGTCAGCGAAGGCCAGCGCCTGGAGGTCGGCGGCATCATCGCTGACGGCCCGGCAACGGACCAGGGCGAACTGGCCCTCGGAAAGAACCTGCTCGTGGCATTCATGTCATGGGAAGGCCACAACTTCGAGGATGCCATCATCCTGTCCCAGCGGATCGTGGCCGAGGATGTTCTTTCCTCCATCCACATCGAGGAGCACGAGATCGATGCCCGCGACACCAAGCTTGGTGCCGAGGAGATCACCCGTGACATCCCGAACGTGTCCGAGGAAGTCCTGGCAGGCCTGGACGAGCGTGGCATCATCCACATCGGTGCCGAGGTTGAAGCCGGCGACATCCTGGTCGGAAAGGTCACGCCCAAGGGCGAGACCGAGCTGACCCCGGAAGAGCGCCTGCTGCGCGCCATCTTCGGTGAGAAGTCCCGCGAAGTGCGCGACACCTCCCTGAAGGTTCCGCACGGCGAGTCCGGCACCGTCATCGGTGTCCGCGTCTTCGACCGCGACAACGACGACGAGCTGCCCCCGGGCGTCAACCAGCTGGTCCGCGTCTACGTCGCTGCCAAGCGCAAGATCACCGACGGCGACAAGCTCGCCGGCCGTCACGGCAACAAGGGCGTCATCTCCAAGATCCTCCCGATCGAGGACATGCCCTTCATGGCCGACGGTACCCCCGTTGATATCGTCCTGAACCCGCTGGGTGTCCCGGGCCGTATGAACGTCGGCCAGGTGCTGGAAACGCACCTCGGCTGGGTTGCCAAGACCGGCTGGAAGATCGAGGGCGAGCCCGAGTGGGTCAAGCAGCTGCCGAACCTGCCGCGCGAGAGTGGCTCGACCACTGTTGCAACGCCGGTCTTCGACGGGGCGCGTGAAGAGGAAATCACTGGTCTCCTCGATTCCACCAACGTCACCCGCGACGGTGTCCGCCTGATCAACTCCTCAGGCAAGACCCGGCTGTTCGACGGCCGCTCCGGCGAGCCGTTCCCGGATCCGATCTCGGTCGGCTACATGTACATCCTGAAGCTCCACCACCTGGTGGACGACAAGATCCACGCGCGCTCCACCGGCCCGTACTCCATGATCACGCAGCAGCCGCTGGGTGGTAAGGCACAGTTCGGTGGCCAGCGCTTCGGTGAAATGGAAGTGTGGGCGCTCGAAGCCTACGGCGCCGCGTACACGCTTCAGGAGCTCCTCACGATCAAGTCCGATGACATCCATGGTCGTGTGAAGGTCTACGAGGCCATCGTCAAGGGCGAGAACATCCCCGAGCCGGGCGTTCCTGAGTCCTTCAAGGTCTTGATCAAGGAAATGCAGTCGCTGTGCCTGAACGTGGAAGTTCTTTCCACGGACGGAACCACAATTGAAATGCGTGACTCTGATGACGCAGTCTTCACGGCTGCGGAAGAACTGGGCATCGATCTGTCTCGTGCAGAGCCCAGTTCCGTAGAAGAGGTTTAGCAGAGGGTGCACGACGGCGGGTTCCCACCCGCCGTCGTGCCTCCCCTCCCTCTTCCCGTAACCCAAGACTTCAGAATTTAGAGAACAAGAGAGAACAGGGACCATATGTCCAGCGAATCCTCCTTCGGCCTCATGCAGATCGGCCTCGCCACCGCGGAAGACATCCGTGGCTGGTCTTACGGCGAGGTTAAGAAGCCGGAAACCATCAACTACCGCACGCTCAAGCCTGAGAAGGACGGCCTCTTCTGCGAGAAGATCTTCGGCCCGTCCCGCGACTGGGAGTGCTACTGCGGTAAGTACAAGCGCGTGCGCTTCAAGGGCATCATCTGCGAGCGGTGTGGCGTTGAGGTCACCCGCGCAAAGGTCCGCCGTGAGCGCATGGGCCACATCGAGCTGGCCGCCCCGGTCACGCACATCTGGTACTTCAAGGGTGTTCCGTCCCGCCTGGGCTACCTCCTTGACCTGGCACCGAAGGACCTCGAAAAGGTCATCTACTTCGCCGCCTACATGATCACGAGCGTCGACGCCGACAGCCGCCACGAAGAACTGCCCAACCTCCAGGTTGAGCACGACATCGAGAAGAAGCAGCTGATCGACAACCGCGACTCGGACATCGCCACGATCGCCCGCGACCTTGAGAACGAGGTTGCCCGTCTCGAAGGTGAAGGCGCCAAGGCTGCCGACAAGAAGAAGGCCCGCGACTCCGCTGACCGCCAGATGGCTAACGTCCGCAAGCGCGCGGACGCTGAAATCGAGCGCCTCGAGCAGGTCTGGGACCGCTTCAAGAACCTCAAGGTCGCTGACCTTGAAGGCGACGAAGGCCTGTACCGCGAACTGCGCGACCGCTACGGCATGTACTTCGAAGGCTCCATGGGTGCCGAAGCGATCAAGAAGCGTCTTGAAAACTTCGACATGCAGGCCGAGTCGGACATGCTCCGCGACATCATTGCCAACGGCAAGGGCCAGCGCAAGACCCGCGCCCTGAAGCGGCTCAAGGTGGTCAACGCGTTCCTGACGACCAACAACAGCCCGCTAGGCATGGTGCTGGACGCCGTCCCGGTGATCCCGCCGGAACTGCGCCCGATGGTCCAGCTGGACGGCGGCCGCTTCGCGACCTCCGACCTTAACGACCTCTACCGCCGTGTGATCAACCGCAACAACCGCCTCAAGCGCCTGCTTGATCTCGGTGCTCCGGAGATCATCGTCAACAACGAGAAGCGCATGCTTCAGGAAGCCGTTGACAGCCTCTTCGACAACGGCCGCCGCGGCCGTCCGGTCACCGGACCGGGCAACCGTCCGCTGAAGTCCCTGTCCGACATGCTCAAGGGCAAGCAGGGTCGTTTCCGCCAGAACCTCCTGGGTAAGCGCGTTGACTACTCCGGCCGTTCCGTGATCGTCGTCGGCCCGCAGCTGAAGCTGCACCAGTGTGGCCTGCCGAAGCAGATGGCGCTGGAGCTCTTCAAGCCGTTCGTGATGAAGCGCCTGGTTGACCTCAACCACGCCCAGAACATCAAGTCGGCCAAGCGGATGGTTGAGCGCTACCGCCCGCAGGTCTGGGATGTCCTCGAAGAGATCATCACCGAGCACCCCGTGCTGCTGAACCGTGCACCCACCCTGCACCGTCTCGGCATCCAGGCGTTCGAACCGCAGCTTGTTGAAGGCAAGGCAATCCAGCTGCACCCGCTGGTTTGTGGCGCCTTCAACGCCGACTTCGACGGCGACCAGATGGCAGTGCACCTGCCGCTGAGCCCCGAAGCCCAGGCTGAGGCCCGCATCCTGATGCTCTCCTCGAACAACATCCTGAAGCCCTCTGACGGCCGTCCGGTGACGCTGCCTTCGCAGGATATGATCATCGGCCTCTACCACCTGACCACCAAGCGTGTCGGTTCAGCTGGCGAGGGCCGGATCTTCTCCTCCGTCGCGGAAGCCATCATGGCGTACGACCTGCACGAGCTGCACCTGAACTCCCAGGTCAAGATCCGGCTTGAGGGCTTTGTCCCTTACGCCGGCTGGGAAGCTCCGGAAGGCTACGAGCCGGGTCAGACCGTGCTCGTCCAGACCTCCCTGGGCCAGGTCCTCTTCAACGAGACGCTTCCGGCGGACTACCCGTGGGTTGAGAACGTTGCGGACAAGGGCGAACTGTCCACGATCGTCAACGATCTCGCCGAGCGCTACCCGAAGGTGGTCACGGCGGCAACGCTGGACAACCTGAAGGATGCCGGTTTCTACTGGGCCACCCGGTCCGGTGTCACCGTCGCCATCTCCGACATCGAGGTGCCCAAGGACAAGCCGCGGATCCTCGCCGGTTACGAGACCATGGCTGCCAAGATCCAGGGCCAGTACGACAAGGGCCTGATCGACGACGACGAGCGTCGCCAGGAACTGATCGAGATCTGGAACAAGGCAACCAACGAGATCGCCCAGGCGATGCGTGACAACCTGTCCCCGATGAACACGATCAACCGCATGGTGTCCTCCGGCGCACGTGGTAACTGGATGCAGGTCCGGCAGATCGCGGGTATCCGTGGCCTGGTGGCCAACCCTAAGGGTGAGATCATCCCGCGTCCGATCAAGTCCTCGTACCGCGAGGGCCTGTCGGTGCTGGAATACTTCATCGCCACGCACGGTGCCCGTAAGGGTCTGGCCGACACCGCGCTGCGTACCGCCAACTCGGGTTACCTGACCCGTCGTCTGGTGGACGTGTCGCAGGATGTCATCGTTCGCGAAGAGGATTGTGGCACCGAGCGCGGTCTGATGACCGCCATCGCGGTCGCGGACTCCAACGGCGAGCTGGTCCTGGACGAGAACGTCGAGAACAGCGCGTACGCCCGTACCCTGGCCGTGGATGTCGTTGACTCCAAGGGCAAGGTCCTGGCAGCGGGCGGCACTGACTGCGGCGACGTCGTCATTGCTGAACTGTTCGCCGCCGGCATCACCGAGGTCAAGGTCCGCTCCGTACTCACCTGTGAGTCCAGCGTCGGCACCTGCGCCCTGTGCTACGGCCGTTCGCTGGCCACGGGTAAGACCGTCGACATCGGTGAGGCAGTCGGCATCATCGCCGCACAGTCCATCGGTGAGCCGGGTACCCAGCTGACCATGCGTACGTTCCACACCGGTGGTGCTGTGTCCTCCAGCGGCGGCGACGACATCACCCAGGGTCTGCCCCGTATCCAGGAGCTCTTCGAAGCCCGTACTCCGAAGGGTGTCGCACCGATTGCTGAAGCAGCCGGCCGCATCACCATCGAAGAGTCCGAGCGGCAGATGCGCCTGGTCATCACCCCGGATGACGGATCCGAAGAGATCGCCTACCCGGTGCTGCGCCGTTCACGTCTTCTCATCGAAGACGGCGAGCACGTCAGCGTCGGCCAGAAGCTCATCAACGGTCCGGTCGACCCCAAGCAGGTTCTGCGCATCATGGGTCCCCGTGCCGCGCAGAAGTTCCTGGTCGACGAGGTCCAGGGCGTGTACCGCAGCCAGGGCATCGGTATCCACGACAAGCACGTCGAGGTTATCGTCCGCCAGATGCTGCGCCGCGTCACGGTCATCGAGTCCGGCGAATCGGACCTGCTGCCCGGCGAGCTCGCCGAGCGCAGCCGCTTCGAAGATGCCAACCGCCGTGTTGTGTCCGAGGGCAAGACGCCGGCTTCCGGCCGGCCCGAGCTCATGGGCATCACCAAGGCGTCCCTGGCGACCGAGTCCTGGCTGTCCGCAGCTTCCTTCCAGGAGACCACCCGCGTCCTGACGCAGGCGGCCATGGAAGGCAAGAGCGATCCGCTGCTCGGCCTCAAGGAAAACGTCATCATCGGTAAGCTCATCCCGGCCGGCACGGGTCTCCCGCGCTACACCGAGGTCACCGTGGAGCCCACTGAAGAAGCAAAGGCCAACCTGTTCACCGGCCCCAGCGCGTTCAGTGACTTCTCCTACGATTCCCTGGGCGGCGACGGAGCTCCTGAGTTCCACGCCATCCCGCTGGATGACTACGACCTGGGCAGCGACTTCCGCTAACCGCTAAAGCAACGCGGGGTCACTTACGGCCCAATCCGCACCTTGGATTGGGCTCAAAGTGACCCCGCGTTGCTGTTTAAGGGCGGTGCCGGACGGGCAGGGTTCCGCGCCGATTAAGGGCCGGGACCTGAGCGTGTTAGACTTGAGACTAATTGTTATTGTGGCAGTGGATGAGTGCGCCGGTAGAAGCTGAGAGGCTGAACCAGGTCGACGTTTCCGGTTTGCAGGGTTCTTGTGCAACGTATGCCACATTTTCGCATGCCTAGGGGCATTCCAGGATAAAAGTCCGTGGGCCCCGGCGTGCGGTCCGACTATTAAGGCTTCGCCTCAGCTGCTCTGGAGAACTTCAAAGCTCGAGCGGCGGGGCGCAGCGACAAGAGAGCGGCTGCCAACGGCCGCTCCGGATAAAACGGAGAACACGAGAGTGCCTACGATTAACCAGCTGGTCCGCAAGGGCCGCACGCCTAAGGTCAAGAAGACCAAGGCCCCCGCGCTTAACGGCAGCCCGATGCGCCGCGGTGTTTGCACCCGCGTGTACACGACGACCCCGAAGAAGCCGAACTCGGCTCTGCGTAAGGTTGCACGTGTGCGCCTCAACGGCGGCGTTGAAGTTACCGCGTACATCCCCGGTGTAGGCCACAACCTGCAGGAGCACTCCATTGTGCTCGTCCGTGGCGGCCGCGTTAAGGACCTTCCGGGTGTCCGTTACAAGATCGTCCGTGGCGCCCTCGATACCCAGGGTGTCAAGAACCGTAAGCAGGCTCGTAGCCGCTACGGCGCAAAGATGGAGAAGAAGTAATATGCCTCGCAAGGGTCCGGCCCCCAAGCGGCCGCTAGTTCTAGATCCCGTTTACGGCTCCCCGCTGGTCACCCAGCTGATCAACAAGGTGCTCGTCGACGGCAAGAAGTCCACCGCCGAGCGCATCGTTTACGGTGCACTCGAAGGTGCTCGCGCCAAGTCCGGCGGCGACCCGGTTGCAGCCCTCAAGAAGGCCATGGAAAACGTCAAGCCTTCCCTCGAGGTCCGCTCCCGCCGCGTCGGCGGCGCCACCTACCAGGTTCCGGTTGAGGTCAAGCCGGGCCGCTCCACCGCACTCGCACTGCGCTGGCTGGTTGGCTACTCGAAGGCCCGCCGCGAGAAGACCATGACCGAGCGCCTCCAGAACGAGATTCTGGATGCCTCCAACGGTCTCGGTGCCGCTGTGAAGCGTCGCGAAGACACCCACAAGATGGCCGAGTCCAACAAGGCCTTCGCACACTACCGCTGGTAATACTTCCCGGACGCCGCCGGCTCCACCGAGCCGGCGGCGAACGTGCAGTCCATCCGAAAGGGAGACACCGTGGCACAGGACGTGCTTACCGACCTTAGCAAGGTCCGAAATATCGGCATCATGGCCCACATTGATGCCGGCAAGACCACTACTACCGAGCGCATTCTGTTCTACACAGGTGTGAACCACAAGATCGGCGAAACGCACGACGGCGCTTCGACGACTGACTGGATGGAACAGGAAAAGGAACGCGGCATCACCATCACGTCTGCCGCCGTGACCTGCTTCTGGGAAAACAACCAGATCAACATCATCGACACCCCCGGCCACGTGGACTTCACGGTTGAGGTTGAGCGCTCGCTGCGCGTCCTCGACGGTGCCGTTGCCGTGTTCGACGGCAAGGAAGGCGTGGAGCCGCAGTCTGAGACTGTTTGGCGCCAGGCTGACAAGTACAACGTCCCGCGCATCTGCTTCGTCAACAAGATGGACAAGCTCGGCGCTGACTTCTACTTCACCGTCGACACCATCATCAGCCGCCTCGGTGCCAAGCCCCTCGTCATGCAGCTGCCGATCGGCGCCGAGAACGACTTCGTCGGCGTCGTCGACCTGCTCTACATGCGTGCGCTGGTCTGGCCCGGCGACTCCAAGGGTGACGTCACCATGGGGGCCAAGTACGAGATCCAGGAGATCCCGGCTGACCTCAAGGAAAAGGCCGAGGAGTACCGCGCAACGCTCATCGAGACCGTTGCAGAGTCCTCCGAAGAGCTCATGGAGAAGTACCTCGAAGGTGAAGAAATCACCGAAGACGAGCTCAAGGCCGGCATCCGCAAGATGACGATCAACTCCGAGCTCTACCCGGTCTTCTGTGGCTCCGCGTTCAAGAACCGCGGCGTCCAGCCGATGCTTGACGCCGTCGTGGACTACCTGCCGAACCCGCTCGACGTCCCGCCGATGATCGGTCACGATCCCCGCGACGAAGAGAAGGAACTGACCCGCAAGCCTTCCTCCGAGGAGCCGTTCTCGGCTCTGGCGTTCAAGATTGCAACGCACCCGTTCTTCGGTCAGCTCACCTTCATCCGCGTGTACTCCGGTCACGTGGAAGCAGGCGCCCAGGTGGTCAACTCCACCAAGGGCAAGAAGGAGCGCATCGGCAAGCTGTTCCAGATGCACGCCAACAAGGAAATGCCCGTTGACGGCGCTACCGCTGGCCACATCTACGCAGCGATCGGTCTGAAGGACACCACAACGGGCGACACCCTGTGCGACTCCAGCAACCAGATCGTCCTTGAGTCCATGAGCTTCCCGGAGCCCGTGATTTCTGTTGCGATCGAGCCGAACACCAAGGGTGACCAGGAGAAGCTCTCCACGGCCATCCAGAAGCTCTCCGCTGAGGACCCGACCTTCCAGGTCTCCCTCAACGAAGACACCGGTCAGACCATCATCGCCGGCATGGGCGAGCTCCACCTGGACATCCTGGTGGACCGCATGCGCCGCGAGTTCAAGGTCGAAGCCAACGTGGGCAAGCCCCAGGTTGCGTACCGCGAAACCATCAAGCGTGCTGTAGAGCGTCATGACTACACGCACAAGAAGCAGACCGGTGGTTCGGGCCAGTTCGCGAAGATCCAGATCGCGATCGAGCCGCTGGACACGTCCGACGGCGAGATGTACGAGTTCTCGAACAAGGTCACCGGTGGCCGTATTCCGCGCGAATACATCCCCTCGGTCGACGCCGGCATCCAGAGTGCGCTGAACGACGGCGTCCTGGCCGGTTACCCGGTTGTCGGCATCAAGGCCACGCTGATTGACGGCGCGTACCACGATGTTGACTCCTCGGAAATGGCGTTCAAGATCGCTGGCCGTATGGCTTTCAAGGAAGCCGCACGCAAGGCGAACCCCATCCTGCTCGAACCGCTGATGGATGTCGAGGTCCGCACCCCTGAGGAATACATGGGTGAAGTTATCGGTGACCTCAACTCCCGCCGTGGCCAGATGCAGTCCATGGAAGATGCCCAGGGCGTCAAGGTCATCCGCGCGCACGTCCCGCTGTCCGGCATGTTCGGCTACATCGGTGACCTGCGCTCGAAGACCCAGGGCCGCGCTGTGTACTCCATGACGTTCCACAGCTACGCCGAGGTCCCGAAGGCTTATGCCGACGAGATCATCCAGAAGAACCGCGGCGAGTAGTCTCCACGGCTCTCGCAGCAACGAACTCGGGTGCATCTTCGTCAACGGAGATTCACCTGGTGCAGGTGGCCGGCTCCGGCCTCGCCGGCCGGCCATCTGCACCGACAGACTCGAGGGACTAGTATTGGTTCCTGAATCTGCAATTTCATCAATCCAAAGCCCCCCAAGTAGACTTACTGAGGTTTCGCCGCGACAAGCGCGGTCGAAGAGTAAGTCATTTGAAAACGTTCTAGGAGGAACCTGTGGCAAAGGCAAAGTTCGAGCGGACTAAGCCGCACGTCAACATCGGCACCATTGGTCACGTTGACCACGGTAAGACGACGCTGACGGCCGCTATTTCCAAGGTGCTGTACGACAAGTACCCGACACTCAACGAGCAGCGCGACTTCGCGTCCATTGACTCTGCTCCCGAAGAGCGTCAGCGCGGCATTACCATCAACATCTCCCACGTTGAGTACCAGACCGAGAAGCGCCACTACGCACACGTAGACGCTCCGGGTCACGCTGACTACATCAAGAACATGATCACCGGTGCTGCACAGATGGACGGTGCAATCCTCGTGGTTGCCGCCACTGACGGCCCGATGGCTCAGACCCGCGAGCACGTCCTGCTCGCCCGCCAGGTTGGTGTCCCCTACCTGCTGGTTGCACTGAACAAGTCGGACATGGTCGATGACGAAGAGCTCCTCGACCTCGTCGAAATGGAAGTTCGCGAGCTGCTTTCGGCTCAGGGCTTCGATGGCGATGAGGCTCCGGTCGTTCGCGTCTCCGGCTTGAAGGCTCTCGAAGGCGACCCTGTTTGGGTCAAGTCCGTCGAGGACCTCATGGAAGCTGTCGACAACTCTGTGCCGGACCCGGTACGTGACCGCGACAAGCCGTTCCTGATGCCGATCGAAGATGTCTTCACGATCACCGGCCGTGGCACCGTTGTTACGGGCCGCGCCGAGCGTGGAACCCTCGCGATCAACTCCGAGGTCGAGATCGTCGGCATCCGCCCGGTCCAGAAGACCACGGTTACCGGTATTGAGATGTTCCACAAGCAGCTCGACGAAGCATGGGCCGGCGAGAACTGTGGCCTCCTGCTCCGCGGTCTGAAGCGTGACGATGTCGAGCGTGGCCAGGTTGTCGTCAAGCCGGGTTCCATCACCCCGCACACCGACTTCGAGGCTAACGTCTACATCCTCTCCAAGGACGAAGGCGGGCGTCACAACCCGTTCTACTCCAACTACCGCCCGCAGTTCTACTTCCGCACCACGGACGTAACCGGCGTTATCACCCTGCCGGAAGGCACGGAAATGGTTATGCCAGGCGACAACACTGAGATGACCGTTGCGCTCATCCAGCCCATCGCCATGGAAGAGGGCCTCGGCTTCGCTATCCGCGAAGGCGGCCGCACCGTTGGTTCGGGACGCGTTACCAAGATCCTCAAGTAATACCTGTCGATCTGAGTTAGACCTCTGATCGGGTGGCCGTCTGACGGTTCCCGTGAAGCAAAGAACAGCCCCGCTGCACCCGCAGCGGGGCTGTTCTTTTTCGCCCCGGGTTCCCTGCCCCGGGTTCCCTTCCCCGGGCGGCGGGACTCTTTCCTGCCTGCGCGTTTGCCGCACGTTGCTCGATCGAAAGGTTCGCCGCCGGATCCGGCGGGGCCGCGGACCTGGGTGTCGGCACAAACACCGACTGGCGGCTGTGGCTGATCGGCAGCGGCGCGACCGGCGGGATCGCCGAGAAGGTCCTGAGCGGACCGTCCGCACCTACGGCCACCATTCCCTGGCAGCCGTCGGGCCAACTGCCGGGCAGGCTTTGCCCGCCGACCGGGAGAGATACCCGACGGCGGCCCCGGCGAGCTGCCCGCGGCGATCCAGACGGACCGGTGGCTGCGGCGGCGGGCCACGATGCGGTTCGACACGGTCCCGCTGGTCGTGGAGGATCCCGGCCCGGGAGCGGGCCCTGTGGACAGGCATCCGCTGACTGTCCACCGGTGCTATATTTCATCTAGTCATTGGATTTACAGGAGCTGGGCGGGTACGGACAGCCGGAGTCACGAAGGATGTTCATGTCGACCGCTGTCCACCCCCTGCTGGTAATACTCCTGGTCGCGGGCGCCCTCCTGCTGGGCCTCCGCTGGGGGAGGGCGCGGGAACGCCGTCGTGCCTCCGACGCGAACAACCAGGCCTTCGCGGGCGGCTTCCGCGACGGGCACCTCCACGGCTGGCGGGACGCCCAGGCCGCCCGGGAGCCGGTGGCCCAGGCCGCCCGGGAGCCGGTGGCGGCGGCCGTCCCGCCGGCTGCGGCGGCTCCACCGCTCGCCCCGCCAGGTCGGCCAACACCGCCGGTCCAGGCTGCCTCGGCGCTCCGGAACCGGCCAACACAGCCGGTCCGGCCTGAAACGCGTGATCAGCACTGGCCCCCGCCGGTGCAGCGGCCCGCTGCGCCGCAGGTGGCCTCGCCGCCGCCTGTTCCTCGGGAGTCCGACGCGGACCGGGCTGCCCGGAAGGAGAAACGGGACCGGCAGAACATTAACATCACTCTCTACGTCGCCAGCCTCCTGCTGGTGGCTGCCGGTGCCCTGTTCATCGGCACCGGCCTCCCGGCAGTCCTCCGCTTCGCCGGCGTTGTGGCCATCACCGCGGTGTTCTATGCCGGCGGTCTGATCCTCCATGCGAAGGCCCCGCGGCTCAGGCCGGCCGCCGTCGCCTTCGCCGGAACCGGCCTGGCCCTGATCCCGGTGGTCGGTCTGGCCATGTACAACTTCACCCTTCCCGACGGCCCCGCCGCCTGGCTGGTCACCTCGTTCATCGGCACCGTGGCCTATGTTGGTGCCGCCGTCCGGATGGACAGCAGGATTCTCGCCTACCTGTCCCTGACGTTCGTCGTGTCGACGGCGTGGTCCGGGATTTCGACCGTGGGCGGAGCCCTGATCTGGTACTTCGCGGCGCTGATCGCCATCGCGGTCATCTTGACGCTGCTAGCCCTGACCCGTCCCCGCTGGATGCCGTCGGTGTTCCTCAAACCGCTGATGGACCTGCATCCGTTCGTGGTCCCCTCCGTCGCAGCCGCTGCGACCTTCCTTCCGATGCTGCTCGGACCGGGCGAGTACGCGTTCATTATGTTCCTGAGTGGAACCTACTTTGCCCTGATGGCGGCGCTCCCGCAGAGCCGTTTCCGGGTCGGCCAATACTACGGCGCGCGGGTCAGCCTTACCGTGGCGCCGGCGGCCGCGGTCTGGGCTGCGAGTGACAGCCTGCCGTGGATGGTGCTGACCGCCCTCGTGCTGGCAGCGCTGCAGTCCGTGCTGCTGGCGTCCGGGCTGACGGTGCTGCCGGCCGCGCTGCTGGGGTCGGCCGGCCGCCGGCGGGCGGACGCCCTCGGCACCTTTGGACTGCAACTGCTCCTGACCGTGCTGTGGGGCGTGGCCACGGTGTTCGTTGCCGCTGTCGGCACTACAGCCGACCCCGCCGTCGACGTGCCAGTGTGGCTGCCGCTGTTGCTGGCGCTGCTCACCGGGATGGCCCTCGCCGCGGGACTGGGAGGGCCGGCGGAGTGGGCCCCGGTGGCTGCGCTGCTGGTGGCGGCGGCCTTCGGCGGACGTTCCGGCGTCTGGAGCCCGGCAGTGTTCCTGTTGCTGGCCGCGCTGTTCTGGGCCGTGCGCTCCAGGCCGCCGGCGGAGCCCCTGCGCCGGTACTTCGTGCTCGCCGCCCGCATCGCAGCCACGCTGGCCGTTCCGGCGGTGGCCGCGGCGGTGACCGGCGGCGGCGCTGTTCCGGTGCTGTCCGCTTTCCTGCTGGCTCTCGTGCTGCAGCAGCTCGCCACGGCAGCCATGGTCAGGGCGGGCGTGCCGTCGCTGGCCCCGGACGCGAGCCTGGCGGCGTTCTCCCTCGCGGCACTCCCCGTCCTCGCCGCGCTGGCCCTCGTGGACGACTCGCCGGGGCGAACGCTCGCCGGCGCCGGCGTCGTGCTCCAGCTCCTCATGTCCCTTGGCATCGGCTGGGCATTCTCCGGGGAAACTGCGGCAGGGACGCCCTGGCGGTCCGGTGTCCGTGAACTGCTGCCCCTGGGCATGGCGGCGGCGCTGGCCGGGCTGGCTTTTGCCGGGGTCTCGCCGGGGAGCGGCAACATCAGCCTGGCCCTGACAGTGCTCTACCTCGTGGCAACGGCGCTGCGCCGCAGTGCGCTGCAGCAGCGGTGGGGCTACTGGTGGATGGCCCGAGGGGCCGGCACCGTCCTGGTATTGACGGGTTTCCAGCAGCTGCGGCAGGAAACCGGTCCGCTGCTGCTCGGCGGCGAGGAGCTCATGGCTGCGTCGCTGCTGGTGCTGGTGCTGGGGCTGCAGCTGGCTTTCCCAATGCTGGCCGAGCGCCGGCGCCGGGCCCCCTACGGCGTGGTCGCCGACGCCGCCGCGGTGCTGGTGCTGCAGGCCGCCGCCCTGGCTGTCCTCACGGCGTCCGGCCTCCAGTACCGGCCCGCCGGGGGCTGGCAGCTGACCGCGGCCGTCGTCATGCTGGCCCTCAGCGCAACGGCGGCGGGGTTCGTGCTGCGAACCCGCCCGCGGACGGCAGTGTTTGCCCCGGCGGTGCTGACGATGCTGCTGCTGGCCCGTGCGGGGTCGGCGCTCGACACCGAGCTGGTTCTGGGCATCTTTGCAGCCTTCAGCGCTGCGATGGTGGTGGCCTGCAGCTCCCGCACCGCCAAGGGCGGATACTTCGCGTCGGCCCGGGTGCTGACCCTGGCGCTGGCGCTCGTCCTGAGCTACGACGTGACGGTCTCGGCCACCGCCGTAGCGGTGACCGTCGGGCTGGTCCTCGCAGCCCAGCACGTGATCCGCTGGCTGATGCGGCACCGCCTGACGGAAGTCCCGTTCCAGCAAGCAGCGGTGTGGATCACGCTCGCCGCCCAGACGGCGCTTCCGCTCGGTTACCTGGCGGCGGCGCCGGACGACGGCGGCCGCTGGGTCCTCCTGCTGCACGCGGCCCTGCTGCTGGTCTCCGCAGCGGCGGCCAGCCGTGTGTTTGCGGCCCGCGGGGCCGCCTACCTGACGGTCTATGCGGCCGTGTTTGGCGCCGTGGCGCTGGGGCCGCTGGTCCAGTTCGACGGCGGCACCCCTGCCGGCGGTCTGCTGGACTGGCCTGTCCTCAGCCACGAGGGCGTCGTGGTGATGCTGCTCGTGCTGTCGCTGGCCGCCACCGCCGCCGGGCTGCGGTTCCGGCGGAATGCGCGGGCCGACGTCGAACGCTGGCTCTGGCTGGCCGGAGCCGGTGCATTCGTCCTGACTGCCCTGGTCCTCGCTCCGCTCGCCGCTGACGGGCTGACCGGGGCGTCGGTCCTGGTGCTGGCAGCGGTCTGTTTTGCGGGGTCGCACCTGGAGCGGTGGCCGGCGCTTTACGTGCCGGCGGTGGCGGCGGCCCTGTCCGGTGGCACACTGTCGGCTTCCGTGCTGCTCGAAGCCGTGCCGGGTGCCTGGGGCAGCTACCTTCCCTGGCTGGCGGGCTGTGCTGCGTCGGCGGCGGCACTGTATGCCGTCCGGTGGCTGCGCCGCGAACCGCTGGCCGACGATCCGGTCCGCCGTTGGTCGCTGGTGTCGGCAGCGGTCCTCGGTTTTGGCCTCGCCGCGGCCGCCGGGCTGCGGTGGGACGGGACAGCGTGGGCCGGGGCTGCGCTCGTGGCCGCCACCGCCGCGGTGTGCTGCGCCGAAGCGCCGGCGAGAGCCCGCAGGGCCGGTGCGGAACTGGGACTCTTCGCCACGACGGCGGCGGTGCAGCGGGCGGTGCTGTTCACCGGACTCGACGCACGCTCCGGCGGGCCCGACGTGTTCTGGACCCTGCAGTGGTACGTGCTTCTCGCCGGAGTGCTGGGAGCCCTGCGCCTGGCGTCCGGGAACCGCAATGCGGGCAACCGCAGGACAGGGCGGGTGCTGTTGTCGGGCGGCGCCGGGCTGCTGACGCTGTCCGGGCTGGGGATCATCCTCGGCGGTGATGCGGGGCAGCAGCTGTGGATCCTGGCCCTGCTGGCCGTGCTGCTCATGGCCGGGCTGGCCTTCGGCGAACGGCGGTTTGTCTGGTGGGGTGCGGCAGGAGTGGCGCTGTGCATCATGTGGGCGATGCGCCAGTACACCTTCGCGCTGCTGGCCCTCATTGCCGCGGCCCTGATCGTGCTGGCGGTCTGGAGGCTGAACCGCAGCAAGCCCGTGGCTGACGAGCCGGCACCGCACCGTGAGCCGGCGGACCATAGTTGACCGGGGCGGGGCGCTGATATCGTTGCTCCCAACGAAGGGAGCTCACAATGGGCTGGTTGATTTTCCTGCTGGTGGCCGTTGCCGTCGTCGCCGCTGTTTTTTGGGCCAAGAAGCACTTCCGCGACGAGATCGAGCGGGCCAAGCGCATTAACCGGGCCAACCGGGACAAATAACGCGCCAACGTACAAAGCTGAGCGGGCGCGGGACGGCGCTGGCGGGCCCTGCCGGCTCAGAGCTTGCGTGCCCTGCTGAGGGCCTGGTACCAGTAATACGAATCCTTGGGCGTGCGTTCCTGGCTGTCGAAATCGACGTGGACCAGCCCGAAGCGCTGCGAGTACCCGGCCGCCCACTCGAAGTTGTCCATCAGGGTCCAGACGTAGTAGCCCAGCAATTCAACGTCCTCGGCGATGCCGCCCGGCGCGGTGGCGTCCACGGCATGCCCCAGGTGGGACGCGAGGTACCGGATCCGGTCCGTATCCGGCAGGGGGCCGGACACGTGCTCGGGCTCGGGGAAGCTGGCCCCGCTTTCAGTGATGTACAGCGGAGGCAGCGCCGCGCCGTACCTGTCCTTCAGTTCGCGGAGCAGCGGGCCCAGGTGGTCCGGCGCCACCGGCCAGCCGAAACCCGTGGTCGCGTATTCCGGGAACGCCGCCATATGGAACGGCATCTTCAGCATCGCGTCAGCGGTGCCGGCGGGGCTCTCGCCCGGGCCGCGTCCGGTCGCGACCTTCACGGGGTAGTAGTAGTTCAGCCCGTAAAAATCGAGGGGCTGGTGGATGGTCCGCAGGTCGGCGTCGGAGATCTTCCCCATCGAACGGAACCACGGCCTGGCGACGAGCGGCACTTTCGGATAGCGGCCCAGGAGGATGGGGTCCGCATAGACCCGGTTCAGGACCAGGTCGAAGATGTCGGCCAGGAACCGGTCCGTCACCGACCGGGACGCAGGCCGGACCGGGGAATGCAGGTTGGTGACTCCAACAGCGCCGGTGACCCCCTCCGCGCGCAGCGCCTGCACGGCCAGGCCGTGCCCCAGGAGCTGGTGGTGCACGGAGGGCAGGGCATCGAAGAGCAGGTCGTGGCCCGGAGCATGGACCCCCAGGGCATAGCCGTTGAGCGTGACCGAGACCGGTTCATTGAGCGTCACCCATTGCGCGACACGGTCGCCGAAGCGGCGGCCGGCCGCCGCGCTGTAGTCGGCGAAGCGTTCCGCGGTGCTCCGCTGCAGCCAGCCGCCTCGGTGTTCCAGCGGCAGCGGGGTGTCCCAGTGGTACAGGGTGGCCATGGGGGAAATGCCGGCTTCCAGCAGCTGGTCAATGAGCCGGTCATAGAAGTCGAGCCCTGCGCTGTTGAACGCACCGGTCCCGTCCGGCTGGATCCGGGGCCAGGAGAGGGAGAACCGGTAGGAGTCGATGCCGAGCGTGCGCATCAGTTCGACGTCCTCCGCGGTGCGGTTGTAGTGGTCGCAAGCGATGGCGGGGGAGTGGCCGTCCTGGATGGTGCCGGGCTTCTCGACGAAGGCGTCCCAGCCGGAGGGGCCGCGGCCACCGGCCGCGAGGGATCCTTCAATCTGGAAAGCGGCCGAGGCAACTCCCAGCTGGAAATCCGGCCGCAGGCGCGCTGCGAGGGCCTGAACTGCTACGGAATCCTGCACAGTCATGTCCCCATCATCCCCACGGTGTCCGCCGAAGGCAATGAGCGGAAGCGGTGGCGCCGGCGCCGTTCCGAAACGGCGGAACCCGGCCAGCGGCTGGCCGGCGGCACCACACCCCGCCCGGCCGCCGATTCGCTTCTGCCCGGCAATTCCGGCATACTAGATGAGTTGTTCAAGCGCTCTTTCGCGTCCCGATCCGGATAATGCCGGGTGTCAGGGTCCAAGTAGGAGACCAAACATAACCCAAGCCCCACGGAATTGCGGACGAGTACGCGCGAAAAGCGCGACACGCCCGACCGCGGGGGTCGGTTACGTCGGCAGGTTGAGGAACCCGGATTTATCCGGATTCAGCTTGTGCGGCGGGTGGTAGTTACGACTTCAATTGCTTCGGCAGCCACATGCAACACGCAAGTAAACAGAGCAGCCCTCACTGGAGCAGCACTAACGAAAGAGAGTCAGGCGACATGGCGGGACAAAAAATCCGCATCCGGCTGAAGTCATACGACCACGAGGTCATTGACTCTTCAGCACGGAAGATCGTTGAGACGGTCACGCGCGCAGGCGCCACGGTAGTTGGCCCTGTGCCGCTGCCGACGGAGAAGAACATCTACTGCGTCATCCGCTCTCCGCACAAGTACAAGGACAGCCGTGAGCACTTCGAAATGCGTACTCACAAGCGTCTGATCGACATCATCGACCCCACGCCGAAGGCGGTTGATTCGCTGATGCGTCTCGACCTGCCGGCCGACGTGAACATCGAAATCAAGCTGTAGGGAGGTGCTGAGAAACTATGACCGCAACCCGTAACGTAAAGGGCCTGCTGGGCACGAAGCTCGGCATGACCCAGGTCTGGGACGAGAACAACAAGCTCATCCCCGTCACTGTGGTCCAGGCTGACTCGAACGTCATCACGCAGCTGCGCAATGCAGACACTGATGGCTATGTCGCCGTTCAGATCGGCTACGGCCAGATCGATCCCCGCAAGGTCACCAAGCCGCTGGCTGGTCACTTTGAAAAGGCAGGCGTCACGCCTCGCCGCCACGTCGTCGAACTGCGCACTGCAGATGCTGACTCTTACGAGCTGGGCCAGGAGCTCTCCGTAGAGCTCTTCGAAGCCGGCCAGAAGATCGACGTCGTTGGCACCACCAAGGGTAAGGGCTTCGCCGGTGTTATGAAGCGTCACGGCTTCCACGGCGTTGGAGCTTCCCACGGTGCACACAAGAACCACCGTAAGCCCGGTTCAATCGGTGGCGCATCCACCCCGAGCCGCGTCTTCAAGGGCATGAAAATGGCCGGCCGCATGGGCGCCGTTCGTCACACCACGCTGAACCTCACGGTCCACGCGGTTGACGTCGAGAAGTCGCTGCTCCTGATCAAGGGCGCCGTCCCCGGCGCCCGCGGCCAGGTCGTACTCGTACGCACCGCCGTGAAGGGAGCCTAGTTCAATGACTAGCACTGTCAAGGTTGACCTGCCTGCAGAGATCTTCGACGTACAGACCAACGTGCCGCTGATGCACCAGGTCGTCGTTGCCCAGCTCGCTGCAGCCCGCCAGGGTACCCACAAGACCAAGACCCGCGCCGAAGTTTCCGGTGCAGGTCGCAAGCCGTTCAAGCAGAAGGGCACCGGCCGCGCCCGTCAGGGTTCGATCCGTGCTCCTCACATGACCGGTGGTGGCGTCGTCCACGGCCCCACGCCGCGTGACTACAGCCAGCGCACCCCCAAGAAGATGATTGCTGCTGCCCTGCGCGGTGCTCTCTCTGACCGCGCCCGTAACGGCCGCATCCACGTCGTTGCTGAACTGGTTCCCGGCACCAAGCCGTCCGCCAGTGCAGCACTGGCAAGTCTGCGGGGTGTCTCCGAGCGTAAGAACCTGCTCGTTGTCATCGAGCGCGCCAACGATGTTGCTGCACTCTCCGTGCGCAACCTCACTGATGTTCACGTTCTGTACGCAGACCAGCTGAACACCTACGACGTTCTCGTCTCCGATGACGTTGTCTTCACCAAGGCTGCCTACGAAGCATTCGTTGCTTCCAAGGCAGTGGCAAAGAACGAGGAGGATGCCAAGTGAGTGCAGCCACCATCAAAGACCCGCGCGACGTCGTGCTTGCACCCGTCGTCTCGGAAAAGAGCTACGGCCTGATCGATGAGGGCAAGTACACCTTCCTGGTGGACCCCCGCTCGAACAAGACCGAGATCAAGCTGGCCGTGGAGAAAATCTTCTCCGTCAAGGTCGACTCGATCAACACCATCAACCGTGCCGGTAAGCGCAAGCGGACCAAATTCGGATGGGGTACCCGCAAGAACACCAAGCGTGCAATTGTGAGCCTCAAAGAAGGCACGATCGACATCTTCGGCGGTCCGCTCTCGTAGCGGAGACCACTTTAACGAGGAAATTAAATTATGGGAATCCGTAAATATAAGCCGACTACCCCGGGCCGTCGCGGCTCGAGCGTAGCGGACTTCACTGAAATCACGCGGTCGACGCCGGAAAAGTCGTTGGTACGTCCCCTCCCGAAAAAGGGTGGCCGTAACAACACCGGTAAGATCACGACCCGTCACAAGGGTGGTGGCCACAAGCGCCAGTACCGTCTGATCGACTTCCGTCGCCACGACAAAGACGGCGTCAACGCCCGCGTTGCCGAGATCGAGTACGATCCGAACCGCACGGCTCGCATCGCACTCCTGCACTACATTGATGGCACCAAGCGGTACATCATTGCCCCGAACAAGCTGTCCCAGGGTGACACCGTAGAGGCAGGTGCCGACGCTGACATCAAGCCCGGCAACAACCTTCCGCTGCGCAACATCCCGGTCGGTACCGTAATCCACGCGGTCGAACTGCGTCCGGGTGGCGGCGCCAAGATGGGCCGCTCCGCCGGCGCATCGATCCAGCTCGTTGCTAAGGAAGGCCGTTTCGCCCAGCTGCGTCTGCCTTCCGGCGAAATCCGCAACGTTGACGTGCGCTGCCGCGCAACCGTCGGCGAGGTCGGCAACGCCGAGCAGTCGAACATCAACTGGGGTAAGGCCGGCCGTATGCGCTGGAAGGGCGTTCGCCCGACCGTCCGTGGTGTCGCCATGAACCCGGTTGACCACCCCCACGGTGGTGGCGAGGGTAAGACGTCCGGTGGACGTCACCCCGTCAACCCGAACGGTAAGCGCGAAGGTCGCACACGCCGTCCCAACAAAGAGAGCGACAAGCTTATTGTTCGTCGCCGTCGTACTGGCAAGAACAAGCGATAGGAGCCTGGACACATGCCACGCAGCCTGAAAAAAGGTCCTTTCGTTGACCAGCACCTCTTTGTAAAGGTAGCCAGGGAAAACGAAAAGGGCACCAAGAACGTCATCAAGACCTGGTCCCGCCGCTCGATGATCGTCCCCGACATGCTCGGCCACACGATCGCCGTACACGACGGACGCAAGCACATCCCCGTGTTTGTCACTGAGTCGATGGTCGGGCACAAGCTCGGCGAATTCGCTCCCACGCGGACATTCCGCGGCCATGTCAAGGACGACCGTAAGGGCAAGCGCCGCTAGGCGCCTGCACTTACGTCAAAGACGAGAGAAGGAAAGCAATGGAAGCCAAGGCAATTGCGCGTCACATCCGCGTAACGCCTATGAAGGCCCGGCGCGTCGTCAACCTTGTTCGTGGTAAGCAAGCGAATGAGGCTCTGGCAATTCTGAAGTTTGCCCCGCAGGCAGCTTCAGAGCCGGTATTCAAGGTAGTTCAGTCGGCAATCTCCAACGCCCGGGTCCTCGCGGACCGCGACGGCGTGGCGTTTGACGAAGGTGACCTCATCATCAGCGAAATGTATGTTGATGAAGGCCCGACCATGAAGCGGTTCCAACCGCGAGCCCAGGGTCGTGCATTTCAGATCAAGAAGCGCACGAGCCACATCACCGTGGTAGTCGCTACCCCGGAGAAAGAGGAGGCGCGCTAAGTGGGACAGAAAGTTAACCCGCACGGGTTCCGACTCGGCATCACCACCGATCACGTATCGCACTGGTTTGCTGACAGCACCAAGCCCGGCCAGCGGTACAAGGACTTCGTCCGCGAAGACATCCGTATCCGCCAGCTCATGTCCACGGGCATGGAGCGTGCCGGTATCGCCAAGGTTGAAATCGAGCGCACCCGCGACCGTGTCCGTGTGGATATCCACACGGCACGTCCGGGCATCGTTATCGGCCGCCGCGGTGCAGAAGCAGACCGCATCCGCGGCGAGCTCGAAAAGCTCACGGGCAAGCAGGTCCAGCTGAACATCCTCGAGGTCAAGAACCCCGAGATGGAAGCACAGCTTGTTGCCCAGGGCGTTGCTGAGCAGCTGACTTCCCGCGTGGCGTTCCGCCGTGCGATGAAGAAGGCCATGCAGTCCGCACAGCGTGCAGGTGCCAAGGGCATCCGTATCGCTTGCTCGGGTCGACTGGGCGGCGCAGAAATGTCCCGCTCGGAGTTCTACCGCGAAGGCCGTGTGCCCCTGCACACCCTCCGCGCGAACATCGACTACGGCTTCTACGAGGCCAAGACCACCTTCGGCCGCATCGGCGTGAAGGTCTGGATCTACAAGGGTGACGTCACCGCCAAGGAACTGGCTCAGCAGGCAGCTGCTGCTCCGTCCCGCGGCCGTGGTCCCAGCGACCGCCCGGGCCGCCCGGGTGGCGCTGACCGTGGCGACCGTGGTGACCGCCGTCGTCGTACCGACCGCCCGGCCGAGGCTGCACCCGCTGCTGCCGAAGCTCCGGCTGTTGAAGCAGCAGCAGCACCGGCTGTAGAAGGAGGACAGGCTTAAATGCTTATCCCACGTCGAGTCAAGCACCGTAAGCAGCACCACCCGGGTCGTTCCGGCGCTGCTACGGGCGGCACCAAGGTCTCCTTCGGTGAATGGGGTATCCAGGCTCTGAGCCCGGCATACGTCACGAACCGTCAGATCGAGTCTGCCCGTATCGCGATGACCCGCCACATCAAGCGTGGCGGAAAGGTCTGGATCAACATCTACCCGGACCGTCCGCTGACGAAGAAGCCTGCCGAAACCCGCATGGGTTCCGGTAAGGGTTCTCCGGAATGGTGGGTCTCAAACGTCAAGCCGGGCCGGGTTCTCTTTGAGATCTCCGGTGTCGATGAAGAGACTGCCCGTGAGGCACTTCGCCTGGCGATCCACAAGCTCCCGTTGAAGGCACGCATTCTGCGTCGCGAAGGTGGTGAATAGAAATGTCAGTAGGATCCAAGGAACTTGCATCCGCACAGCTGGACGGTTTCGACAACGAGCGACTCGTTGAGGAACTCCGTAAGGCCAAGGAAGAGCTGTTCAACCTGCGTTTCCAGTCCGCCACCGGCCAGCTGGAGAACCACGGTCGGCTGCGCGCGGTAAAGAAGGACATCGCACGCATCTACACCGTTCTCCGTGAGCGCGAGCTGGGCATTCGTGCCCAGGTTGCCGCACCGGTTGTGGAAGCCAAGGAAGAAAAGAAGTCCAAGAAGGCTGCGACCAAGAAGGCCGACAAAGCTGAAAAGGTTGAGACCGAGGAGGACTCCAAGTGAGTGAAAAGGACGAGAACGTGACGGAAACTGTTTCCGACGCAGCTACGGCTGCCGAGCGCGGTGACCGTAAGACGAAGCGTGGCTACGTCGTCTCGGACAAGATGGAAAAGACCATCGTTGTCCAGGTCGAGGACCGTGTGAAGCACGCCCTCTACGGCAAGGTCCTTCGCCGCAACACGAAGATCAAGGCTCACGACGAAGAGAACAGCGCCGGTATCGGCGACCTCGTTCTCCTCGCCGAGACCCGCCCGCTCTCCGCTACCAAGCGGTGGCGTCTGGTGGAGATCATCGAGAAGGCCAAGTAACACCTGCAGCCTCGCTGTAAGTCGAGAAACCCCCGTTCCCTTTTTGGGAGCGGGGGTTTCTCCGTTGGCGGCGGCCGCGCCACGCGTCACGCGTCACGCCGGGCAGGGTTTCGGCCCGCTCGCGACGCCGGCGGGCGCCGGGCGTCACGCCGGGCAGGGTTCCGGCAGGCCCGCGACGCCTGCAGGCCGGGATGCCGGGGGAGTGCAGCACCAGCGGGGCCAAGAGGCTGCCGTGCGTGACGCCGTCGGGCGCTGCTGTGCCGTGTCGGCCTGTGCAGCGCCGTTCGGGCCGGCGGACGGCGGGCCCTCGGGCAACGCGTCACGCGCCACGCGCCACGCGTCACACGTCACGCGTCACGCCGGGCAGGGTTTCGGCCCGCCCGCGACGCCGGCAGGCCGGGATGCCGGGGGAGTGCAGCACCAGCGGGGCCAAGAGGCTGCCGTGCGTGACGCCGTCGGGCGCTGCTGTGCCGTGCCGGCCTGTACAGCCCCGTTCGGGCTGGCGGCGGGCGGGCCCTCGGGCAACGCGCCACGCGCCGGGCGCCCGGCGTCACTCCGGGCAGGGTTTCGGCCCGCCCGCGACGCCGGCAGGCCGGGATGCCGGCGGAGCGCAGCACCAGCGGGGCCATAGGCTGCCGTGCGTGCCGTCGGGCGCTGCTGTTCCATGCCGGCCTGTAC
The DNA here is from genome assembly GCF_055412825.1 of Pseudarthrobacter linnaei. Classification (NCBI taxonomy): domain Bacteria; kingdom Bacillati; phylum Actinomycetota; class Actinomycetes; order Micrococcales; family Micrococcaceae; genus Pseudarthrobacter; species Pseudarthrobacter linnaei. The sequence continues at coordinate 80,999 of NZ_JBVAYX010000002.1, read as the reverse complement.
AGCCCCGTTCGGGCTGGCGGCCGGCGGGCCCTCGGGCAACGCGTCACGCGCCACGCGCCCGGTGTCACAAGGTGCAGGGTTTCGGCAGGCCCGCGACGCCGGCGGGCCGGGATGCCGGGGAAGTGGAGCACGAGCGGGGCCAAGAGGCTGCCGTGCGTGACGCCGTCGGGCGCTGCTGTGCCGTGCTGGCCCGTTCAACCACGTTCGGCCTTGCTGCCGCGGTGCCTGTGTTGCCCTGAACGGCCCCGGATTAGCCCGGACCGCCGGCGAAGCTGTGATAGGGGGATACGCCCGAAACGTGCTAAGATCTTGAGTTTGTATGGCGCCCTCTGTGCGCCGTCATCAACCTCGTAAACAATCGTGCCACGGCATAGTGCCCCCTAGCGCCCGATCCGTCGGGATCCGCGTGGGAAGCAAATGTTTTTGGCACGGGAGTTTAGGCCTGGTCTGGCAAAATCCAGGCAGGTCAAGAGACACCCCGATCAACCGTTCCGCAAGGCTCATTCCGTAGGAAGATTTTCGGTCTGAGAACCCGCGCGACGCAAGGAGTAAATAGTGATTCAGCAGGAGTCGCGACTCAAGGTCGCCGACAACACGGGTGCTAAGGAAATCCTTACCATTCGCGTTCTCGGTGGATCTGGCCGTCGCTACGCAGGCATTGGCGACGTCATCGTCGCTACCGTCAAGGACGCAATTCCGGGCGGCAACGTAAAGAAGGGCGATGTCGTCAAGGCTGTCATCGTCCGTACCAAGAAGGAACGCCGCCGTGCGGATGGTTCCTACATTAAGTTTGACGAGAACGCAGCTGTGATCCTGAAGAACGACGGTGACCCCCGCGGTACCCGTATCTTCGGACCGGTTGGTCGTGAACTTCGCGATAAGAAGTTCATGAAGATCGTTTCTCTGGCTCCGGAGGTGCTTTAGTCCATGGCTAAGATCAAAAAGGGTGACCTCGTTCAGGTCATCACCGGCGCCAAGGCTGAGCGCGGCGGCGACAAAGGCAAGCAGGGCAAGGTTCTGCGCGTTTTCCCCGAGACCAACCGCGTGCTGGTCGAAGGCATTAACCGCGTAACCAAGCACACCAAGGTCGGTCAGTCGCAGCGCGGCACCAAGACCGGTGGCATCGAAGTCGTCGAGGCTACGATCCACATCTCCAACGTGGCTCTGGTTGACCCGTCCACCAAGAAGCCCACCCGCGTCGGTTTCCGCACCGAGACCGTTGAGCGCGATGGCGTGAAGCGCGACGTGCGTGTCCGCGTGGCCAAGAGCTCAGGGAAGGACATCTAATGACTGAGACTCTCGAGACTCCGGCAAGCAAGATCGTTCCTCGTCTGAAGACCAAGTACGCGGATTCCATCAAGAGCACGCTCGTTGAGGAATTCAAGTACGAGAACGTCAACCAGGTTCCCCGTCTGGTCAAGGTCGTTGTGAACATGGGTGTTGGAGATGCCGCCAAGGACTCCAAGCTGATCGACGGCGCTGTCCGCGATCTGACCCTGATCACCGGCCAGAAGCCGCAGGTAACCAAGGCCCGCAAGTCGATCGCACAGTTCAAGCTGCGCGAAGGCATGCCGATCGGTGCACACGCAACTCTGCGTGGGGACCGCATGTGGGAATTCCTGGACCGTCTGGTCACGCTGGCTCTGCCGCGTATCCGCGACTTCCGGGGCCTCAGCGGCAAGCAGTTCGACGGCAACGGCAACTACACCTTCGGTCTGACCGAGCAGGTTATGTTCCACGAGATCGACCAGGATTCCATCGACCGCGTTCGCGGCATGGACATCACCGTCGTGACCACTGCCAAGACCGACGACGAAGGCCGCGCGCTGCTCAAGGCGCTTGGCTTCCCGTTCAAGACCGAAGATTAATCTAGCTACGTAAAAGGTCCGACCGTGCCGGTTTCCCCTCGGGGATGACTGCACGGCGGAAACCGTTATGAGGAAGGGCAAGAGCCCACCATGACAATGACAGATCCCGTCGCAGACATGCTTACGCGTCTGCGCAACGCAAACTCGGCATACCACGATTCTGTGTCCATGCCGTACAGCAAGCTCAAGGCACGCGTTGCCGACATCCTGAAGGCCGAAGGTTACATCGCCTCCTGGAAAGAAGAAGACGCTGAGGTTGGCAAGAAGCTGACCCTCGAGCTCAAGTTCGGTCCGAACCGCGAGCGTTCAATCGCTGGCGTTCGTCGTATTTCCAAGCCGGGACTGCGCGTTTACGCAAAGTCCACCAACCTGCCGCACGTGCTCGGTGGCCTGGGTGTCGCAATCCTGTCCACCTCTTCCGGCCTCTTGACTGACAAGCAGGCCGGCAAGAAGGGCGTGGGCGGCGAAGTCCTCGCTTACGTCTGGTAACGGGAAAGGAAGAGAATAATGTCACGTATTGGACGTCTCCCCATCACCGTTCCTGCCGGCGTTGAGGTCAAGGTTGACGGCTCCGTCGTCAACGTCAAGGGTTCCAAAGGCGAGCTGAGCCACACTGTGCCCAGCCCGATCGAGGTTTCCCTGGAAGATGGCACCCTGACTGTCGCCCGCCCGAACGACGAGCGCGCCTCACGCTCGCTGCACGGCCTGACCCGCACCCTGATCGCCAACATGATCCAGGGTGTCACCGCAGGCTACGAGAAGAAGCTTGAAATCGTCGGTACCGGTTACCGCGTTCAGGCAAAGGGTTCTGACCTGGAGTTCGCTCTGGGCTACAGCCACCCGGTTAACATCTCGGCACCGAACGGCATCACCTTTGCAGTAGAGACCCCGACCAAGCTCTCTGTTTCAGGCATCTCCAAGCAGCAGGTCGGCGAGGTTGCTGCCAACATTCGCAAGCTGCGGAAGCCGGACCCCTACAAGGGCAAGGGCATCCGTTACGCAGGCGAAGTCATCCGCCGCAAGGTCGGAAAGGCTGGTAAGTAACCATGGCGATCGCAATTAACAAGAAGCGTACGAACAAGAGCAAGTCTGCCCAGCGCAGCCGCCGCCAGCTTCGTATCCGCAAGCGCATTTCCGGAACGGCTGTACGTCCTCGTCTGGTCGTCAACCGTTCCGCACGCCACGTATTCGTCCAGGTTGTCGATGACACCCAGGGCCTGACCGTAGCGAGCGCCTCCACTTTGGAAGCCGACCTTCGTGCATTCGACGGTGACAAGACGGCCAAAGCCAAGCGCGTTGGCGAGCTCGTCGCCGAGCGTGCCAAGGCTGCCGGAATCGAAGCTGTTGTCTTCGACCGCGGTGGTAACAAGTACCACGGCCGGATCGCCGCCGTCGCTGACGGCGCACGTGAAGGTGGGCTGTCACTGTGACCGAAAATAACGAAAAGGACATTCAGGTGACTGAAGCTGTAGCTGCTCCGGCAACTGAGACCGCTGCGCCTGCTACCACCGACGGCGCCCGTGGTGGCGCTGCTCGTCGTGGCGAGCGTGGCGACCGCGGCCAGGGCCGTGGCGACCGTGGTGGCCGTGGTGGCCGCGATGGTGGCCGCGAAGCCGAAAAGAGCCAGTTCGTAGAGCGCGTCGTAACCATCAACCGTGTTTCCAAGGTCGTCAAGGGTGGTCGTCGCTTCAGCTTCACCGCCCTCGTCGTCGTCGGTGACGGCAACGGCATGGTCGGCGTCGGCTACGGCAAGGCCAAGGAAGTTCCCGCCGCCATCGCGAAGGGCGTTGAAGAAGCCAAGAAGTCCTTCTTCCGCGTTCCCCGCATCGGCAGCACCATCCCGCACCGCGTTCAGGGTGAAGCCGCCGCAGGCGTCGTCATGCTGCGTCCGGCTTCTGCCGGTACCGGTGTTATCGCTGGCGGCCCGGTCCGTGCAGTACTGGAGTGCGTGGGCATCCACGACATCCTCTCCAAGTCGCTCGGTTCCTCCAACGCCATCAACATCGTTCACGCGACCGTTGACGCGCTGAAGCGCCTCGAAGAGCCGGCAGCAGTGGCAGCACGCCGCGGCCTCCCGCTCGACGAGATCGCTCCGCCGGCAATGGTGAAGGCGCTTTTGAACCAGAAGGCAGGTGTCTGAGTTGGCTAAGAACGTGCTTGTCTCCGACGCAAAGTTGGAGATCACTCAGATCAGGTCGTCTATTGGCGGCAAGCAGAACCAGCGCGACACCCTGCGGTCCCTCGGCCTGAAGCGGATCGGACACACCGTTGTCCGCACCGCTGACGCCGTGACCGTCGGGATGCTCAACACGGTTCCGCACCTGGTAAAGGTAGAGGAGGCGAAGTAATGGCAGAGAAGAACACCGCCGAGAAGGCACAGGGCGCCGCTGAGAAGCAGAACGCACTGAAGGTTCACCACCTGCGTCCCGCCCCGGGTGCCAAAACCGCCAAGACCCGTGTTGGTCGTGGCGAAGGCTCCAAGGGTAAGACCGCCGGTCGTGGTACCAAGGGTACGAAGGCCCGCTACCAGATCAAGGCTGGCTTTGCCGGCGGCCAGCTGCCGCTGCACATGCGCCTGCCGAAGCTGCGCGGCTTCAAGAACCCGTTCCGGGTTGAGTACCAGGTTGTAAACCTGGACAAGCTCAATGAGCTGTTCCCGGAAGGTGGCACAGTCACCGTGGAGAACCTGGTCGAAAAGGGTGCCGTTCGCAAGAACCAGCCCGTCAAGGTGCTTGGCACCGGCGACATCACCGTCAAGGTTGATGTCACCGTCCACGCATTCTCGGCCAGCGCCGCAGAAAAGATTGCTGCAGCAGGCGGAAGCACCACCGCCCTCTAACGAGGCGGCGGGGCAGTTGCCCGTTGTGGAACTCCCGGTACCCGGGGCTCAGGCCCTTAGGTACCGGGAGTTTTTCTTTTTTCCTGCCCTGCGATTGTTCGCAGGGCGCGTCAACCCGTTAGACTCGGTTGTTGGGTTTATTTGACCTATCTCACACGACTTTACTTATCAATCAGGAGGACGCTTGCTTAGCGCATTTGGCCGGGCCTTTCGCACGCCTGATCTGCGACGCAAGTTGTTGTTCACGCTGGGAATCATCACAATCTTCCGCTTGGGTGCCTTCATCCCCTCGCCTGGTGTGAACTACCAGAATGTCCAGCAATGCTTGCAGAGCGGTCAGACCACGGGCGGCATCTACCAGCTCGTCAACCTGTTCAGCGGCGGTGCATTGCTGCAGGTGTCCGTCTTCGCCCTGGGCATCATGCCGTACATTACGGCCAGTATCATCGTCCAGCTGCTCCGGGTGGTCATTCCCCGCTTCCAGCAGCTGTATGAGGAAGGCGCCGCGGGCCAGTCGAAGCTGACGCAGTACACGCGTTACCTGACGATCGCCCTAGGTCTGCTCAACGCCACGACCCTCGTGTCGCTCGCACGCTCCGGCCAGCTGCTGCCGAACTGCCAGCTGCCGATCATCCCCGACGACAGCATCGTCACCACGATCCTCATCATCATCACGTTGACGGCCGGCACCGGCCTCATCATGTGGATGGGCGAGCTCGTGACCGAAAAGGGTGTCGGCAACGGCATGTCGCTGCTCATCTTCACCTCGATCGTTTCCAGCTTCCCGGGCTCGCTCGGCGCCATCTGGACCTCGCAGGGGCCGGGCACCTTCTTCATGGTCCTGGTTATTGGCCTGCTGACCGTGGCCGCGGTGGTCTTCGTGGAGCAGTCGCAGCGCCGCGTCCCGGTGCAGTACGCCAAACGGATGATTGGCCGGCGGACCGTGGGCGGTACCAGCACGTACATCCCGATCAAGGTGAACATGGCCGGCGTCGTGCCCGTCATCTTCGCTTCCTCGATGCTGTACCTGCCGGGCCTGATCTCGCAGTTCAACCAGCCCCAGCCCGGCGAGCCGATGGCACCCTGGGTGGAGTGGATCAACAACAACCTGGTCCGCGGCGACCAGCCGATCTACATGGTGCTCTACTTTGCCATGATTGTGTTCTTCACTTACTTCTATGTTGCGATCACTTTCAACCCTGAAGAAGTTTCTGACAACATGAAGAAGTACGGCGGCTTCATTCCCGGTATCCGTGCCGGCAAGCCTACCGCAGACTACCTGCAGTATGTGCTTGCCAGGATCACGCTCCCCGGTGCTATTTACCTGGCTTTTGTGGCACTTATTCCGCTGGTCGCACTGGTCCTGATCAATGCCAACCAGAACTTCCCGTTCGGTGGCACTTCGATCCTGATCATGGTCGGCGTTGGTTTGGAGACCGTCAAGCAGATTGATGCGCAGCTACAGCAGCGTCACTACGAAGGGCTTTTGCGATGACGAGAATGTTGATTATCGGACCTCCCGGCTCCGGCAAGGGAACTCAGGCGGAGCGCATTTCGGAGCGCCTCGGCGTGATTGCGATCTCCACCGGGGACATCTTCCGCGCCAACGTCAAGGGTGAGACGCCGTTGGGCATCGAAGCCAAGACGTACATGGACGCGGGCGACTTTGTACCGGACAGCGTGACCAACAAGATGGTCCGAGACCGGCTCGGCGAGGGCGACGTGGAGAACGGCTTCCTCCTGGACGGCTACCCGCGCACGACCGCGCAGGTGGACTACCTCGACGGGATCCTGGCCGACGGCGACCAGAAGCTCGACGTCGTCCTGCAGCTCACGGCCGACGACGAGGAACTCGTCGCCCGCCTGCTGGGCCGCGCCAAGGAAACCGGACGCACTGACGACAACGAGGCCGTCATCCGGCACCGCCTTGACCTTTACCACGGCCAGACGGAGGCTGTTGTCGCCAAGTATGCCGACCGCGGCATCCTGACCCGCGTTGATGGCATTGGCGGCATCGATGAGGTCACTGACCGCGTTATGCAGGCCATCAAAGAGGCCCAGACGGCCTGACCGGCCCGCGAACCTCGAGGCCCCTCCCGGATGATCGGGAGGGGCCTCAGCCATTTCGCCGGCGGTCTTTCCGCGCCGGCACAGCCCCATTGAAAGGAAGTTGCGGATGGCATTCGGCCAGCCACGCATCGAATACAAGACCAACGCCCAGATGCGTTCCATGCATGAGGCCGGGCTCGTCCTCAGCAGGGCACTCGACGCCGCGGTTGGGGCCGCCGCGCCGGGGAAGACCACCAAGGACCTTGACGCCGTGTTCGCCGCGGTGCTTAAGGAGGCCGGTGCCACATCGAATTTCCTGGGCTATCACGGCTTCCCCGCCTCGATCTGCACCTCGGTCAATGAGGAGGTCGTACACGGCATCCCCGGGGGGCGTGTCTTGCAGGACGGGGACATCCTCTCGATCGACGGCGGCGCGATCCTGGGCGGCTGGCACTCCGACTCCGCCCGCACCGTGATCGTGGGCACCGCGGACCCGGAGGACCAGCGGCTCTCCGACGTCACCGAGGCCGCCATGTGGCACGGGATTGCCGCGCTGGCGACCGGCAAGTTTATCGGCGACATCGGCAACGCCGTGGACGACTATGTCACCTCCGTGCCCGGCAAGGCCTTGGGCATCCTGGAGGACTACGTCGGCCACGGGATCGGTTCCGAAATGCATATGGCCCCGGACGTCCCGAATTACCGCACCAACCACCGCGGGCCGAAGATCCGCCCGGGGCTGTGCCTGGCCATCGAACCGATGCTGGTGCGCGGCGGCATCGAAACGGCCGTGCTGGAGGACGACTGGACCGTGGTGACCACCGACGGCAAGCGCTCCTGCCAGTGGGAGCATTCCGTGGCGGTCCATGACAAGGGCATCTGGGTGCTCTCTGCGCCCGACGGGGGAGCCGCGAAGCTGGCCCCGCTCGGCGTCGTACCCGTCCCGATCCCTTAGGCGCCGGCTCACACGTCGGATGCGCACAACCGCGGACGAGGCGCACGCGACGCACTCGCGACGCGCTTCGGCGCCGGGGATGCGAAGAAGCCCTGGCGACGCCGGAATACGGCAGCGTCAGGCATTTCGCGCGTCGGCGGAAGATTGGCGCCGCGAAATTGGGCCCTCTCGGCGTCGTGCCCGTCCCGATCCCTTAGGCGCCGGCTCACACGTCGGATGCGCACAACCGCGGACGAGGCGCACGCGACGCACTCGCGACGCGCTTCGGCGCCGGGGATGCGAAGAAGCCCTGGCGACGCCGGAATACGGCAGCGTCAGGGATTTCGCGCGTCGGCGGGAGATTGGCGCCGCGAAATTGGGTCCGCTCGGCGTCGTGCCCGTCCCGATCCTTTGTGCCCCGGCTCACACGTCGGCTGCGCACAACCGCGGAGGAGGCGCACGCGACGCACTCGCGACGCGCTTCGGCGCCGGGGATGCGAAGAAGCCCTGGCGACGCCGGAATACGGCAGCGTCAGGGATTGCGCGCGTCGGCGGAAGATTGGTGCCGCGAAATTGGGCCCTCTCGGCGTTGTGCCCGTCCCGATCCCCTAAGCCCCGGCTCACACGTCGGCTGCGCACAACCGCGGACGACGCGCACGCGACGCACTTCGGCGCCGGCGACGCGCATCGCCAGCGCCTCGCACCAACTACGGCGAGCACCAACTACGGCGAGCAGCAACTTCGGCGCGCTACCGCGGCGGGGCGCACCATGGCCTGAGATGCGAAGAATCCCTGGCACTGCTGGAGGAGAACCAGCAGTGCCAGGGATTCGTCGTCGCGGCAGAGACCGTGCGCGCCGTCAGCTCTTGAGCTTAGGCTTCACGTCTTTGGTGTAGATGCCTTCCAGGGTGGCCTTGAGCGCCGTCATGGTGGCCTGGACGTCGCCCTGCTGGGTGAGGATCGCCGCGGCGGACTTGGCCATCTCCTGGTCCGCGCCCGGCAGGAACACGCGCGCGTTGTCCTGCACGCGGGTCACGGCAAGCTGGTCCATGGCGGTCTTGATCTGCGGGGTCTTTGCCAGCACGGCGGTCATGTCGGCCGAGGTGCGGGTGGGCATGTATCCGGTGGCCGCGGAGAACTGGGCCGTGTTCTCCGGTTCCGTCATGAACTTCAGGAAGGTGGCGGCGGCGAGCTGCACTTCCTTGCTGACGCCGCTGGGAATGCCCAGTCCTGCGCCGCCGGTGGGGCACACCGGGCTTTCGTTCTTCGGGCCGCCCGGCAGGTAGCCGACGCCCACGTTGAACTTCGCGGACTTCAGGACCCCCAGCAGGGAACCCGTCGAGGAAATCGTTGACGAGGTGATTCCCGCGGCAAAGTCATCGGCAGCTTCCTTGGACGAGACCCCGGCCCACTTGTCCTTGAAGATCGAGTCCTGGGCCCACTGCAGTGCGGCTACCGACTCGGCCGAATCGCAGTTGAACTTCCACTCGTCGGACCAGCTGCCGCCCCAGCCCCAGAGGTTGTTCTGCAGCGTCCAGCCTGCATAGCCGGCCAGCGCCGGGTAGATGTAGGCGTACTGGGCGCCGGAGCTGGCCTTCAGCTTGGGCGCCCACTCGGCAAACTCCTGCCACGTCTTGGGGGCGCGGTCCGGGAGCCCGGCGGCCTTGAAGTGGTCCTTGTTGTAATAGAACAGCGGGGTGGACCGGCCGTAGGGGAGCGCCCACTGCTTGTCCTCGTACTGGTAATCCGCGATGAGGGACTTCTGGAAATCATCGACCTTGACGTCGAGCTGCTTGAGCAGGCTGTCCAGGGCGATGATATTGCCGTTGGAGTAGTACCGGAACCACCAGACATCCGAGAGCACCACGAGGCCAGGAAGACCGGACTTCGCGGCCTGCGAGGTCTGGAACTTCTGGGCGATTTCCTCATAGTTCGCCCCGGCGGTGACCAGCTTGACCTTGATCTCCGGGAACTGGGCATGGAACTTCTCGATAATGGCCTTCTCCACGTCCTGGGACTTGCCCGGGTGGTTGGACCAGAAATCGAAGGAGGCTGCGGGCTTGACGCCGCTGAAGTCGATGTCCGCGGCCGCGGTCGCAGATGCGGGGCCTGCGGTGGACGGGCCCCCGCATGCCGACAGTGCGGCGGCGCCGGCGCCGGCACCTGCCAGTCCCAGGAAGTGCCTGCGGTCAAGATTCAATGCCATGGTGGATCCTCTCGATGATGCTGACTCGTTGAATGGCTGTGTTGGAGTTGAAGCTGTCGAAGGCGCCGTCACCCGGTGACGCTGCCCTGGGTGAGGCCGGCCACGATGTACCGCTGCAGCGCCGCGAAGACCAGCAGGATGGGGACTATCACCAGCACGGCGCCGGCCATCAGGATGCCCCAGCCGGAGCCGTTGCCCTCGGAGTTCTGCAGCAGTGTCAGGCCGACCGGCAGCGTCATCGTCTCGGGTCGGTCCGTGATGATGAGCGGCCAGATGTAGTCGTTCCATTCGCTCACGACGACGACCAGGGCCACCGTGGCGATCGACGGTCCGGAGACCGGCGCCACGATCTGCCAGAGGCGGCGCCAGTGCCCGGCGCCGTCGATCTCGGCCGATTCCAGGATGGACGCGGGCAGCGTCATGAAGTGCTGGCGGAGCAGGAACGTGCCGAACGCCGTACCCAGGCCCGGGAGGATGATGCCCCACAGGGTGTTCTTGCCGCCCATCCCTGCGATCAGGATGTAGTTGGGCAGGATGGACACCTGCGGGGGGACCATCAGGGCCACCAGGATCAGCACGAAGATGACGTTCTTGTACGGGAATCGGACAAACACGAGCGCGTAGGCGGTCAGGATGGCCAGGAGGACCTTGATGGTGGCGCCGACGGAGGTGACGATCAGGCTGTTCATAAAGAACTGCGCGAACGGGACCGTTGTCATGGCGATGTTGTAGTTCTCGAGGTTCAGGCTTTCAGGCAGGATCTTCAAGTCCATGGTGATGATTTCGCCGGGCTGCTTGAAGGAGCTCAGCACCATCCACAGCAGCGGCAGGAATACCACCAGGGTGCTGAGGATCAGCGGAAGATAGCCGCCGGCGATGGTCTGGGTCAGGTTGGCCCGCGAGAACGGCCGGTGACGGTGCAGGGGGATCGGGGGCTCTGCGCCGGCGGCGGGGTCAGGGCTGACGGGAGAGAGCAGGCTCACGAGTAGTGCACCTTCCGTTCGACGAACCGTAGCTGCAGCACGGTGATGATGAGCAGGATGGCGAACAGGATCACGGAGATGGCCGCCGAGTAGCCGGCCCGGTTGAAGGCCCCGAAGGCCTGGAGGTAGGCCTCGTAGATCAGCGTGCTGGTGCCGTTGCCCAGCGGGGTCATGATCCGGATCAGGTCAAACGCCTGCAGGGAGCTGAGCATGGTGGTGATGAGCAGGAAGAACGTGGTGGGGGAGAGCAACGGCAGGGACATGGTCACGAAGCGCTTGAAGCCATTCGCCCCGTCGAGTGACGCGGCCTCCATGACATCCTGCGGGAGCGACTGCAGCCCGGCGAGGTAGACGACGGCGCAGTAGCCCAGGTTTTTCCAGACGTAGACGATCATGACCATGACCAGAGACAGCTGGGGATCGTTGATCCACTGCGGACTCTGCTGGCCGAGGCCACGCAGCAGCCAGGCGAGCACCCCGTAGCCGGGATCGAAAATGAACAGCCAGACAAGGCCGACGCCGACGCCGCTGAGCACGTACGGGGCGAAAACAGCTGAGCGGGCGAACGTCGTCCCGCGGATTTTGGAGTTCAGGGCCAGGGCCACCAGCAGGCCCAGGACCATGGACCCGCCGACTGTGACGAGGGTGAAAATAGCAGTGGTGCCCAGCACCTTGGTGGCGTCCGAACTCGTGAAGAACGTGACGTAGTTATCGAGGCCCACCACCGTGGCCGAGGCGGAACCCAGCGTCCAGTCAAGGGTGGAGTAGTAGATGTTGTTGAAAAGCGGGAGGTAGGTGAACACCGCAATCAGGAGCAGGTTCGGCAGGGCCAGGGCCAGGAAGACGAAGAAGTCCCGGCGGGTTCTGGATGACCAGCGGGCACGCGGCGCCGCGGCCGGTTTAGCCTCGACGACGGCGCGGGGCCGGTCGGTCAATTGTCGCGTCATTCAGGTCTCTAACGGGTCCGTGCCGGCCGGGGGCAGGCGGGTGGGCGGGGATACGTTGCTATCACTTCACCACATGGTTGGTGGGCAGAACCCCGCACCAGACACCAGTAGAGCTTTGTTGTCCAAGGCTTCGTTGCCCGTTCACGCTGTGTTGCATGCAGTATTACATAACGATCGTTTGGACCACAGACATCCCGGCGCGATTCTTCAAGTCGTTAGAAAGACTCAGCGGGGCTGTTGCCGGCGTCGGGGAGCACAATGGAGCCATGACTGCGATTACTGATGTGCCGGGCCTGAGGGTGGGCCACGCCGGCCGGACGGGTGGGGGCTGGCTGAGCGGGGTGACAGTGGTGCTGCCCCCGGCCGGGACGGTGGGTTCCGTCGACGTCCGCGGCGGCGGGCCCGGGACCCATGAAACCGATGCCCTGGACCCCACGACCCTGACCCGGAGGGTCGACGCCGTCGTGCTCACCGGGGGAAGCGCCTTCGGGCTCGCCGCGGCGCACGGCGCCCAGCGCTGGTGCGAGGAGAACGGCCGGGGGTTCGCCGTGACCGGCGGCGTGGTGCCGATTGTCCCGGCGGCCGCCATTTTCGACCTCGGCCGCGGCGGGGACTTCGCCGCCCGCCCGGACGCGGCCATGGGCTACGCGGCCATCGCGGACGCCGCCGCCCGCAAGGTCGAGCACGACGTCGAACGGGGCAATGTCGGCGCCGGCACCGGAGCCCTCATCGGCAGGGGGACGTACAAAGGGGGAGTAGGCACAGCCTCCATCACCCTGGACAACGGAGTCGTCGTCGGGGCCCTGGCGGTCGTCAACGCCCTGGGACTGCCCTTCAGCACATCGCAGCAGCAGCCGGAACCTGCACAACCGCCGCCGCCCGCGCTCAACACCACCCTTGTCGTCGTCGCCACGAACGCGATCCTGGACAAAGCCGAATGCAAACGCACCGCGTCGGCCGCCCACGCCGGGCTGGCCCGGGCGCTGAACCCCAGCCACACCCTCGCGGACGGGGACACCGTCTTCTGCCTCGCCACCGGCGCGCTCGCACTCGACCGCAGCAGCGAGGCCGCCCGGCAGGCGGGCCTCATCACCTTGCAGAGCGCGGCAGCCGACGTCGTGCGTCTGGCCATCCTGGATGGGATCGCCTGTGCGGAGGCCGTGAGCACGCCGGCGGGCGAATTTGGTGCATACGGACGCTGAGTGCGCTACGCTTGCTGGATTTAACATTCGGGCCGTAATGGCGTAATGTTGTCTGTTGGTTGTCTGCCCTGTTGTGCCCTTTTGGGACCGGGAGGCATCAGCCAATCAATCAAAAACGTCCGCGGTGATTTCCGGTGCAAGCCGAAGGGCTGCGGCAAACAACAGTTAGCGGAGGGTATGGCCAAGAAGGACGGGGTCATTGAGATCGAGGGCGTTGTGACTGAGGCGCTGCCTAACGCGATGTTTCGCGTTGAGCTCACCAACAAGCACGTCGTTCTGGCACACATCTCTGGAAAGATGCGCCAGCACTACATCAGGATTCTCCCTGAGGACCGGGTAGTGGTGGAGCTGAGCCCGTACGACCTGACACGTGGTCGTATCGTATACCGCTACAAGTAAACACTGGGCGGCCAGAGCAATAGCCGAAGGCCGGTCCAGCTGACCACTGCAACACGCAAAGGAACGCCATGAAGGTCAAGCCGAGCGTCAAGCAGATCTGCGAAAAGTGCAAAGTGATCCGCCGTAATGGCCGGGTCATGGTGATCTGCGAGAACCCGCGCCACAAGCAGCGCCAGGGCTAATTTCCCTCTTCGGGAAATCCTGGGTTGCTAACCCACGCAAGTAAATAAAAGGCAGCACAAGCTGATCTGGGACACTGAGCTAGAACGAGTCCGGACAGCCAACCCCCGGTCGGAGGCTGGGGCCGCACGGATTGTGCGGGTGTTCTGCCTACGACCTCCGGTTTATTCAAGGAGCACTGCCTCTATGGCTCGTCTCGCTGGCGTAGACATTCCCCGCGAAAAGCGGTTGGAAATTGCGCTTACTTACATCTACGGCGTGGGCAAGACCCGTGCACACGAAACCCTGGCTGCCACCGGCATCAGCGCGGACGTTCGGGTCAAGGACCTGTCCGACGCCGAGCTCGTCCAGCTGCGTGATTACATTGAAGGCAACTACAAGGTTGAGGGTGACCTTCGCCGCGAAGTAGCAGCAGATATCCGCCGCAAGGTTGAAATCGGCAGCTACGAAGGTATTCGCCACCGTAAGGGCCTGCCAGTGCGCGGACAGCGTACGAAGACGAACGCACGTACCCGCAAGGGTCCGAAGCGCACCGTTGCAGGCAAGAAGAAGACGCGCTAAACCGCTCGTCTTCCCCCCGATAACTTTCTGTAGGAGAAATAATGCCCCCGAAGACTCGTGGCGCGGTTCGCAAGCCGCGTAAGAAGGACAAAAAGAATATCGCGCTGGGCCAGGCGCACATCAAGAGCACCTTTAACAACACCATCGTGTCCATCACAGACCCGAACGGTGCTGTCATCTCCTGGGCTTCGTCCGGTGAGGTCGGCTTCAAGGGCTCACGTAAGTCCACCCCGTTCGCAGCCCAGATGGCCGCCGAAGCCGCCGCAAAGCGTGCGCAGGAGCACGGCATGCGCAAGGTTGACGTATTCGTCAAGGGCCCGGGTTCTGGACGCGAAACGGCAATCCGTTCACTCCAGGCCGCTGGCCTCGAGGTTGGATCCATCCAGGATGTAACCCCCAGCGCCCACAACGGCTGCCGTCCGCCGAAGCGCCGCCGCGTCTAAGGCTTTCCAACGCACCGGTGCTTGCCCGGACCTTCGCGGGTCCGGGCAAGCCCAGCCGCGTTAAGTCTCAGACCGATCTTTCCACCACCTGTGTTGCGTCATATAGCGGATGCTCGCCGAAAGGAAACCTAAGTGCTCATTGCACAGCGCCCCACCCTCTCCGAAGAGGTCGTCTCTGACAACCGCTCCCGTTTCATTATTGAACCGCTGGAGCCCGGTTTCGGTTACACCCTCGGAAACTCCCTCCGCCGTACCCTGCTCTCCTCCATCCCCGGTGCCTCTGTCACGAGCATCCGGATCGATGGCGTGCTGCACGAGTTCACCACGGTTCCGGGTGTCAAGGAAGATGTCACCGAGATCATCCTGAACATCAAGAACCTGTCGGTTTCCTCCGAGCACGACGAGCCGGTTGTTGCTTACCTGCGCAAGCAGGGCCCGGGAGTCGTCACCGCCGCGGACATCGCTCCGCCGGCCGGCGTCGAATTCCACAACCCGGATCTGCACATTGCCACGCTGAACTCGAAGGGCAAGTTCGAACTCGAACTGACCATCGAGCGCGGCCGCGGCTACGTTTCGGCAGCTCAGAACAAGTCCGGCGACTCCGAGATCGGCCGCATTCCGGTCGACTCGATCTACTCGCCGGTCCTGAAGGTTACTTTCCGCGTGGAAGCAACCCGTGTTGAGCAGCGCACTGACTTCGACAAGCTGATTGTCGACGTCGAGACCAAGCAGGCTATCGCCCCGCGCGATGCCGTTGCTTCGGCAGGTACCACCCTGGTGGAACTGTTCGGTCTGGCCCGCGAGCTGAACACCGCAGCTGAAGGTATCGAGATTGGCCCGTCGCCGACGGATGCTGCCCTGGCAGCAGACATGGCCCTGCCGATCGAGGATCTGGACCTTACCGTCCGTTCCTACAACTGCCTCAAGCGTGAGGGCATCCACACCGTGGGTGAACTCGTGGCCCGCTCCGAGGCCGACCTCATGGACATCCGTAACTTCGGTGCGAAGTCCATCGATGAGGTCAAGGCAAAGCTGGTTGAACTGGGCCTGTCCCTCAAGGACTCGCCTCCCGGTTTTGACCTCGCAGCACGCGCCGCAGCAATTGAAGAGGACGACGCCGCTTTCAGCGACGACGAGCTCTAACAAACAGATCTTGGCCGGCCGGCTGAATGCACCACAGTGTGCGCAGCCGAACGGCTTCCATATGAGGAGAAACTATTATGCCTACCCCCGCTAAGGGTCCGCGCCTCGGAGGCGGAGCGAGTCACGAGCGTCTCATGCTCGCGAACCTCTCCGCCGCACTGTTCGAGCACAAGCGGATCACCACCACGGTGACCAAGGCCAAGCGACTGAAGCCGTACGCCGAGCGCCTGGTGACTTTCGCCAAGCGTGGCGACCTGGCTTCGCGCCGCCGAGTACTCGGCTTGATCAGCGACAAGGGCATCGTCCACGAGCTGTTCACCGACATTGCCCAGGCAGTGGAGAACCGTAACGGCGGCTACACCCGCATCACCAAGATCGGCAACCGCAAGGGCGACAACGCTCCCATGGCTGTCATCGAACTGGTTCTCGAGCCGGTTTCCGCCAAGCAGGCAGTGGTAGCCGAGGCTACCCAGGCTGCGGCCAAGGCTGCTCCGGCTGCCGAGGAAGCTCCCGTCGAGGCCGAGGCCGCTGAGTCCAAGTACGCCGGCTCCAAGCCTGCCACCGCGGACAATGCTGCTCCTGAGGGCTTCGCTGTCAAGGGCAACGAGGACTCCATGAAGTTCCACGTTCCGGGCTCCCGCTGGTACAACGAAACGGTTGCTGAAGTCTGGTTCGACTCCGCAGAATCGGCAGCAGCTGCCGGCTTCGCCCCTGCCGGCGGCGACGCTGCGCAGGCTGGCGACGCTGAGTAGTCTCGCCTTCTTTCCGGAGTAGGCTGAAGTCTATGAACGAGCCAAAACCCGCTGCGCCCGTTAGAGGGGGCAGCGGGTTTTTGCGTGTCCGGCTTGATCTTGCGTACGACGGCGGGCCCTTCAGCGGGTGGGCCGTCCAGCCCGGACGGCGGACCGTCCAGGGCACCCTGGAGGAGGCCCTGGCGTTGCTCATCCGCCGCCCGATCCGCGTGACCGTCGCCGGCCGGACCGACGCCGGGGTGCACGCCCGAGGCCAGGTGGTCCACGTGGACTTCACGGAGGCAGAGTGGCTGGGCCTGAACCGCGGCGTGGAACTGGACCCCGCCGTCGCGCTGCTGCGGCGGCTCCGCGGCGCCCTCAGCCGCGGGCTGGGCAACCTCACCGGGTCCATCGAGGTCCACAAGGTCACCGCCGCGCCCAAGGGCTTCGACGCGCGGTTCTCCGCGCTCTGGCGCCGCTACAGCTACCGGATCGCCGACGGCCCGCTCCTCTGGGATCCGCTGGGCCGTACTTCCACGCTGTGGCATCAGGAACCGCTCGACGTCGGACTGCTCAACGAAGGTGCCTCCCAACTGCTGGGACTGCAGGATTTCCGGTCCTACTGCAAGCCGCGGGAAGGCGCCACAACCATCCGGGAACTCCAGCGTTTCGAGTTCGCCCGCGGCGCCGACGGCGTCCTGGTGGCCACCGTCCAGGCCGATGCGTTCTGCCACAACATGGTCCGCTCGCTCGTGGGGTCGGCGTTGTTTGTGGGGGCCGGCATCGAGGCGCCCGGCTGGCTGCACGAACGCCTGATCACCCGGCAGCGGGACGCCAAGTCCGTGCTGGCCGCCCCGCATCCGCTGGTGCTGGAAGAGGTGGCCTATCCCTCGGCCAGCGGGCTGCTGGCCAGGGCCGAGCTGACGCGCGCTTTGCGCCAGTAGCGCCGCCAGCGTCCGCCGGACCTAGAAGGCCGGCGGCGCCGCCTCGTGATCTGGTGCTGGCGCCGCATGGACGGGAAGCTCCAGGGTGAAGGTGCTCCCGCAGCCGGGAGCCGTGCTGCAGGAAATGGAGCCGCCGTGCCGTTCTACGATTGCTTTCGTGATGGCCAGCCCCAGCCCGGCTCCGGGGATCGGGCCCTCGCGGACTGCGGGGCTGCGGAAGAAGCGGGTGAAGACCCGTCCGGCGTCGGCGGCTGTCATGCCCATTCCGTCGTCCTTCACGTGCAGCAGCACCCGCCCTCCCTCGGAGCTGGCGGAGACGTGGACGGTGCCTCCGTCGGGCGAATATTTGATGGCGTTGGAGACGAGGTTGTCGAGGGCCTGGCTGATCCGCAGCGGATCCACCTCGGCCCAGAGCGCAGCCGGAAGGTCCGTGGACAGCGAGACCCTGGCTGCCTGGGCGTGGGCCTGGGCCGAGCCAAGGCTCGCTTCGACCAGGCTGGCCAGATCGGTCCGGCGCGGGTGGACGGGCGCCGCTGTGTCGGCGGACATCAGCAGGTCCGAGACCAGGGCCAGCAACCGTTCGGCGTTCCGCTGCGCGACTTGGATCCGGCGCACGGTGGCGGGGGAGAGCTCTGCAGATTCGCCGAGGACCAGGTCCAGGTTGCCGATGATCGAGGTCAATGGGGTGCGGAATTCGTGCGAGACAGTGGAGACAAGACTGTCCTTGGCCAACAGCGCATCGGCAAGCGCGGTGACCTCGTCGGTGAGCAGCCGTTCGCGTTCGCCGCTGTCCGCGAGCAGGGAACGCAGCTCGGCCTCCCGGGACCCGGTCAGCCGCTCGAGAGCCAGCTGCGCCCGCCGCGGCATCCCCGCAAAGAATCCTTCCGGGTTCCGGACCAGTTGCTGTTTACTCAATGAAGCCGCGCCCCTTCCTCGCTAGTCCAATTTAACAGGATGCGTCACGCTAGCTTGACACAAGATGAATATTTGCGGCGTCGGCTGTGCCTAAACGGTAATTCGCGCCATGGCGTGGGTATTCTGACAATACTGTCGCACCATGAAAGCGCTGCAGTACCGACGCGGCCGCTATGGGGGTGGATGCCGCATCATCAGAACGTAGAGGGGGACCATGACTGACTTGGGAGTCGCAGTAGTCGTTGAGGACGACGAAGACGTACGTCACCTTGTCGAAGCGGTGCTGAGCCAGGCTGGATTTGACGTCCACGGCGCGGCCAGCGGGCGGGAGGGGGTCGAGGTGGTACGGAGCCAGAAGGCCAGCGTCGTCACCCTGGACATTGGCCTGAACGACATTGACGGCTTTGAAGTGCTGCGCCAGATCCGGCAGTTCAGCGACGCGTATGTGGTCATGCTGACCGGACGGACGGATGAGCTGGACACGCTGACGGCGCTGCACACCGGCGCCGACGATTTTATGGCCAAACCGTTCCGCCCGCGAGAGCTCCGGGCCCGGGTCGCTGCGATGATGCGCAGGCCCCGGCAGGAATTCGCTGAGGGAACGTCCCTGGAGCCGGTGGCAGCGACGCCGGCGGGTCAGATCCTGCCCCAGGATTCGGTGTTTCGGCACAACGGCCTGGTGCTGAACCCGCACACGCGTTCGGTCACCCTCGGTGGCGTCCCCGCCAGCCTGACCCGCAGTGAGTTCGACCTGCTGCACGCCTTGCTGAAGGCCGCCGGTGCCGTGCGGACCAAGGTCGATCTGGTGCGGGTGGTGCGGGGAGAGTATTACGGCGCTGATGCGTACATCAGCGAATCCGACGAGCGCGCCGTCGAGGTCCATATCGGCAATCTCCGGCGCAAACTGCGGGAGGATCCGCTGCAGCCCCGCTGGCTCCAGACGGTCCGTGGCGTAGGGTACCGGCTCGCGCCGGCCGTGGATCAGCCGTCCTTGAGGTCGTAGCTGAGCTGCAGTTCGTCCACTGTTTTGTTTCCGCTCTCGGCGACTTCACGCAGGAGCGACCGTGCGCGGTTGGCATCGCGGACACGGATGGCGTCCTCGAGCGCTCGGGCAAGCGCAGCCAGGCGGACGCCGCCGACCATGGCTGAGGATGTCTTCAGGCTGAGCACGGCGTCCATTGCCGCTGCCTCGTCACCGCTGGCAAGGGACGAAGCGAGGGACTGGTAGCGCTTGTCCCACATTTTCGCGTAGTCCCTCGCGAAGCCCCTGGCCACGGCGGGATTGTCCAGCTCTGACCCGAGTTCGTGGAGGGCGGAGGCGTCCACGAGTGGGGGCGTTGTATCGGGAATAGTGTCCTTGGCCTCCGCCGGGGCCAGTCCTGCACCGCAGGGGCAGGTGCCGGCGGAGAGGCCACTGTCTGCGTCGCCGCCGTCTGGAGCACCTTGAAAGGACATGCATCCACGCTACTGCCTGGCCCGGCCGCTGCCCTGGGTTCCGGGCGATCCTGCGCAAACCCTTGCGCTATCCCGATCGCTTCCTGAGGGTTGCCTAGGACGGCACGAATTAAGGGTTTGCACGGGCGCTACTGCCCGCTGAAAGTCTCGATCGCGTTGATCACTGCAGGGCCAAGGATAGCGATAAAGAGCACAGGGAAGATGAAGAACAGCAACGGGAACAAGATGGTTACGGGAAGCTTCATGGCCTTTTCCTCGGCCCGCTGCCGGCGCTTGACCCGCATGACTTTTGCTTGGATCCGGAGCACCCGGCTGATCGCGATGCCGTAGGTGTCAGCCTGGACGATTGCCTGGACAAAACTTCGCAACTCGGGGACGTTAGTGCGTTCGGAGAGCGCCTGGTACGACTCGCGGCGGCTCCTGCCCACCTGCATGTCCTGCAGGGTCCGGACCAGTTCCTCCGCGAGCGGGCCCTTCCCGTTTTCGCCCGCGCGGGCCATTGCCCCCTCGAAGCCGAGGCCGGCCTCCACCGAGATGAGCATCTGGTCCAGGGTATTGGCCAGTTCCAGCTGCATCAGTTTTTGCCGTTCCTGGCCCTTGCTGTAAAGCAGGAGATCGGGGATGAAATAGCCCAGCAGTGCGACAAAGACCCCCGCGACCTTGATGATCGGCGTCGGAGCGCTGGAGCTAATGTAGAAGCCGAGCAGGGCGCCGATCAGGCCAAGCACGGGCTTGGCGGCCAGCACACGCCCGAGGGGCAGGGAAGCGGGGCGTCCGGCGAGGGACAGCAGCTTGTCGAGCTTGCGGATGTATCCGGTGGGCGTCAGCCGGTAGCCGATGCGTTCCAGCGTGTTGTTCTTCCTGCGCTCAGTCAGCTCTGCTGTATCGGTGCCCAGGGCGAGCATCTCCCGCATGGCGCGCTGGGACTTCCGGTCGACGGAGAGCAGCGACCAGGCGAGGTAGCCCAGCGGCAGGGACACCAGCAGTAGGGCCAGCAATATGCGGGGGTCCATGGCGCCTCAGAACTTCAGATCGATGATCTTGCGCATCCACAGACCGCCGATCGTCATGAGGATGACGGACGCTGCAATCATGCCCCAGCCCAGCGGATTAGTGAACATGACGTTCATGTAGCCGGGGTTGACCAGCATGAGCATCATGACGATGCCGATCGGCATGGCCATCAGGATGTAGGCGGAGAACTTGCCTTCGGCAGCCAGGGACTTGATGTGCCCCTTGATCTCGCTGCGCTCGCGGATGGTCTCGTTCACCTGGTCGAGGACTTCGGCCAGGTTGCCGCCCACCTCCCGGTTGATCTGGATCGCCTGGGCGATCCAGACGAAGTCCTCGTTCTGCATCCGCTCGGCCGTGTCGTTGAGGGAGGCCAACAGATCGCGGCCGAGGCTGGTTTCAGTGACCACCCGGCGCATCTCTTCCGACGTCGGGGCCTGCGACTCGGTGGCCGCGGCATCGATGGCGCGGAGGATACTGTGCCCGGCCCGCAGGCCGCCGGCGAGGAGCTGCAGGGTGTCGCCGAGCTGCTCGTCGAACTTTCCCCGCCGTTTGCCTGCCAGGAAGCCGAGCACGAGGTGCCCAACGAGCGGTGCCAGCAGGACGAGGAGCAGTGCCAGCAGGGGCCCGGCGACGAGGAAACCAGCCAGCGCCCCGACGGACGCTCCGGCCGCTAACAGCACGAAGAAATCGGCCTGACTCAGCCGCAGTCCGGCGTGTTCCAGGGATTCCCGGTTGAAGAGCCGAACCGTGCGCTGCGAAAAAAAACCGTCCACAACGTGTACGGCGGACCCGGCGAACCGGGACAACTGGGAGTCTGCCTGGGTCTGGACCGGCCTTCGCCGGTCCAGCGGCACGTTGGACCCGGGGGAGAGCACCGCGATCCCCATTAACAGCACGGCGGCAAAAAGCAGCCCGACCCCGATGGGCAGTGTCATGGCCGCCTCACGCCCTGCCGGCCGGGGTCAGCGGGGCCGCGAATACACTGGGCGAAACGTGTATGCCCATGTCCTCGAAGCGGTCGATGAAGCGCGGACGGATCCCGGTGGGCACCGGCTTGCCGAGGAAGCGGCCTTGGGCGTCGACGCCGGCGGAGTAGTCGAACACGAAGGCGTCCTGCAGCGTCACGATGTCCCCTTCCATGCCTTGGACTTCCGTGACGTGCGTGATCCGGCGGGTGCCGTCCCGCAAGCGGGAGATCTGGATGATCAGGTTGACGGCGGAGGCGATCTGCTCCCGGATGGCGCGCAGGGGCAGGTCCATGCCAGCCATCAGCACGAGGGTTTCTAAGCGTGCGACCGCGTCGCGGGGCGAATTTGAGTGAACTGTGGAAAGGGATCCGTCGTGGCCGGTATTCATGGCCTGGAGCATGTCCAGCGATTCGCCGCCACGGACCTCGCCCACGACGATCCGGTCCGGGCGCATACGCAGCGAGTTGCGCAGCAGTTCACGGATGGTGACTTCGCCCTTGCCTTCGGTGTTGGGTGGGCGGCTTTCGAGCCGGACCACGTGGCGCTGCTGGATCTGCAGTTCCACAGCATCCTCGATGGTGACGATCCGTTCGTCGTCGGGCAGGAAGGAGGAGAGCACGTTGAGCAGCGTCGTCTTGCCGGTGCCGGTGCCGCCGGAGACAATGATGTTCAGCTTCGCCTTAACGCAGGCGTTCAGCAGTTCGGCCATTTCCGGCGTCAGGGTGCCGAACTCGATGAGGTTCCGCACGGTCAGCGGTACCTTGCTGAATTTTCGGATCGTCAGCGACGACCCGCCGACGGCGAGGGGCGGAATGACGGCGTTGACGCGGGAACCGTCCTCGAGGCGCGCGTCCACCAGGGGCGAGGATTCATCGATGCGGCGGCCCACCTTCGACACAATGCGTTCGATCACCTTGCGCAGGTGGTCTTCGGAGCCGAAGCGCGATTCGGTCAGCGTCAGTTTGCCGTTCCGCTCGACGTAGATCTGGTCCATCCGGTTGACCATGATCTCGGTGACGGCGGGATCGTCGAGGAGCCGCTGCAGCGGACCGTAGCCCAGCACATCGTCTGCGACATCGCGGACGAGCCTGGAGCGTTCCTCGGCGGACAGCGGGACCTGCTCGGCGTCGATAATGCGTGTGAGCTCCTCCCTGGCGGAGGAGCGTAGTTCATCTTCCTTGATGGCGGAATCATTAAAGCGTGCGCCCATGCGTTCGAACAGGGCTGTAGCTGCCCGCTGCTTGAGCGCCGCGAAGACGTCGACGGGCTGCTGGCCCCGGGAGCGGGACTCCGGGGGCTCAGTGAAGCTCAGCGGCGCCGGGCTACTTTTCTCGAGGACGACGGCGGCCGGCGGTGCCGCCGTCGTCTCGCTCCCTCTTGCCGGGGACACGGCCAGCGGGGCAGCGGCGGGCATTCCCTCGGCGGAGCGGAGCCGCTCGGAAAGCTTCACCTAGACCACCACCCGACGGTGGAGTTTCTTCTGGGCAGTGGCACGCCAGGCCGGATCGAAGCGTGCCACGAGCTGCCGGAGTCCCTTGACGGCAGGGTCCTTGCGTCCGTCCTGAAGCACCGGGATGCCGCGGTTGGTAGAGAATGCCACGGCCTTGGATCGCGGGATGCTGACATCCACAGGAGCTCCGATAGTGGCTTCGACATCCTGGACGCTCAGCCCTGACTTGGAGTCGGCCATGTTCAGGACGACATGCCGGGTCTCCGGCAACAGATCCAATCGTCGAAGGATTTCGAGGCCGGAGCGGAGCCCGCGGATACTGGGGACGTCCATGGCGGTCACCCAGACCGCATCCGTGCATTGCTCCAGGGCGGCGAGCCCGATTTCCGGGAGTCCCGGAGCGGTGTCGACAACCACGTACTGGAACTGCTCGGCCAGTTGCTCGAGCAGCCGGGTCACCTGCTGCGGGGTGATGTGGTCGGCTTCCTCCGGTGTCCGCGGACCGCAGAGCGCATAGATGTTGCCTGGATGGACGGTCAGGAAGGCTTTGAGGACGAGGGAGTCCTGGCTTGCCGCTGCCGAGACGGCGTCCGTCACTGTGTGCTCGGGGTTGAGGTAGAGCCCCGAGGCTACGTCCCCGAACTGCAGGTCCAGATCCACAATGACCACCCCCATGGGGGCGACTCTTCCCAGTCCGATTGCGATGTTGGTGGCGATGGTGGTCTTTCCGACGCCGCCCTTGGGGGAGAAGACGCCGATGACCAGGCCTTTGGGACCCTCGGACTGTTGAACTGCCGCGGTCCGGCTCCGGCTGGTGAACGACTGGCAGGCGCGTTCCAGCAGCATGCGGATTTGGGTGGGGTCCGATTCGGGGCTGAGTATGTCCCGGATCCCGGCGCGCATGGCGAGCAGGACGAAGGAGGGGTCCGGTTCGCCCACGAGGACGACGCTGAGTTCCGGCACCTGCACGCCGAAGACCGTGGCGAGGGTCAGTGCGTCTTCAACCGGAACACCCGGGCCAAGGATCAGTACTTCAGGGCGCTCCTGGTCCAGGTTGGCGAACAGCTCGCCAGGATCGGACGGGTTGACGAACGCGAACGTCTGCAGCCCGCCGGGAAGCCCGCCGGCCAAGGCCTGCCGGACCCGGGTATCGAAGTCGGTGTTGGGAGTGATCAGGACGAAGCGGCTCACTTGTAGACCTCCGGCTTGGTCATGATTCCAGGCCTGCCGCTGTCCGTGGCATCGAGTGGCTCCTTGCTCAGCCAGATGCTGGCGTATTCAGAGGCGTAGACGATCTTCGTGGCGTCAACGTCGTTGACGGCAACCGTCAGCAACAAGGATCCCGTGGGTAGCGAGGTGTCTTCCGTAGGAGTGGTCGAGCCGCTTGCGGAAGGCTGCGCGGATGGGGTCGCCACCGGTGCACGTTGCACTGCCGTCACTAGAACCTTGTGGATGGTGAGCTGCGAGGCTTCCTTCTCAGCTTTGGTTTCGACACCGCCACTCTTTAGGGAGACGAAGATACCGACGTGATCACCTGGTGTAATCCGTCCGCCGACCACGCGCTGCGGTTCGAGCTGGAACGAGATTTCCTGCAGGCCCTTCGGCACCTGCACGGACCCGCTGGCCCGGGCCTCTTCCGGTGCTACGAGGCGCTCAGCGACGAGCTGTTCCCCCGGGAGCAGTTCGACGGCGGTGACCTTCTCGGCCAGCCCATCGAGGTTCTTCAGCGCCGATTTTGTGACCGCTTTCCCGGGAAGTTCCTCGCTGGCCACGAAGGCTTTGAGGGCGGCGACTGAAGTGCCGGCGGGGACGGCCTGCTTGACCACGAGCACCGAGATCGGCTCCAGGTTCTGCACGGCCCGAGTATCGGCTCCTTGCGCGTAACTGACGACAAGGATGGCTCCGACGATGGCAAGCACTACGGCCGCCACTCCTGCCAATAAGCGTGACTTCAAAAACTGCTCCTGTGCTGCGTAGGTCGAAAACGTTACTGGGTGAGCCGAACGATAGTTGCCCCAGTGGAGTCGACAGGACCGAGGGTGAAGCCATCTGCCAGGGACACATATTTGATGAAGCTGCCGATGATGCCCCTGCAGTTCCCGTCGCAGGCCACGGAGGCGGAAACATGGGCGGTTGTGTTTTGGAACGAGTTCGGCAATTTGTTGTCGCCGCTGAAACTCCAGCCCTTGACCTTGAAAGCGGCGAACGTGGTCAGTCCATAGACTGCGCCGGCGCCGGTGCCTGTTACCCTGTCGAAGACTGGAAGAAAGACGACCACATCACGCCCAGCCGTGATCTCGGCAGCCCAGTTGCTCAGCGTCGCCTGGCATGAGCCTGGGGCGCTGTTACCGGGGTCGCTTCCGCCCTCGGCAACGGCGAGGTCGATCAGTGCCCCGCAGATCCCCGGATCATTTGTCAGCCAGCCGAAGCCGCCTTCCACAGCAGCCCCTGATGGCCCGTAGAAGCAGTCGGGGTTGGCGTTGCTGCCGTGGTTCTGGAGCAGTTGCAACGTGCCGTCCACACGGTTTTTGACCTGACAGATCGAGAAGGCGACGGGAAACGCCGTAGGTCCCCCCAGCGGGCTGCCCCACTGGGCCGTTGAAGCGGCCATGACCTCGGTGCTGTTGATCCCGAGCGCGCGGGCTAAGAACAGGGATACCTGGTTGGGTTCCTTGCCGGCCTCCTGTGACCCGGCGGTAACGGCGACCGTGCGGGCGGTCTTATCCACGACCAAGGACGCGACGTTACTCAAAGCATCGCCCGCATTGCTGCTGGTCAGGCTGCGCGCCAGCGGAGACGTAGTGGAACACTCGACGTCGTTGACGTCTGTGGCACATTTCTGCGCCACAGCAATGGCAGCGGCATCGGAGCCGTTGCGAAGCTGGGTTCGTTCGGCGTACAGCATTCCTACGTCGACCGCGAGGGCGGCGAAGCCCAGAAGCGCCACCATCAGGATCGCTACGATGACGCTGATGACTCCGCGCTCGCCGTCCTGTGCCGCTGATGCTACACTGCCTAACCGCCGCACAGCATGACCCCTTTGCCTTCCATCGGGAACGGCCCGGCGATGCCGGTCATCGTGGTGAGCGTGTAGGTGATCGTGACCGTCGTTTGGACCCCTGCGGCGCAATTCGTAGGAGCAATGGTGATGTTCCCGTCCACCAGGGCCGGTTGCAGTCCGGTGGCGGCGTTTTTCACGGCGGTGCGGGTGGCCGTGGTGTTGTTGCCGATCGCCATGACACGGACGCCCTCGCGGGCGGCGCTGGAGAGGGTGATCTGGGCGTTGTAGGCGCGGCCGAACTCCATGATGCCCAAAAGCAGCATCACGAGGACCGGGGCCAGGAGGGCGAATTCGACCGCGACGGCGCCCCGTTCAGATGCTTTGGACATGGGTGACCGCCTTCCTGGGTGCCGGGATCGGAAGAGATGCGCGTGGCAGCGGCCCCAGACCACCGCCACGCACTCGATGGCCGATGCGTTCCGTCTAACCAGCGGTCAGGGCTTCGGCGTGCAGGTCGCGCTGCCTGCCGGAGTGGACGCTGCGAATGTGCCGCTGCTGACGGAGCACTGCACCTGGGTGAAGGTGTCTTTCAATGTGCCACCGAGGAGCGTGACGGCGACGATGATCACGACGGCGATGAGGCTGACCATGATGCCGTATTCGACGGCGGTGGCGCCGCGGTGGTCACGGCGAAGACGGGATGCGAGGTTGGAGAAAGAGGAACGCATGGGACTCCTAGGCGAGTTGGGTGGCCACAGCCAGCAGAGAATGAACTCGACGAAGGCGCTACGCGCAGGTTGACGAGGTGGCTGTCCAAGTCTTGCCGGAGACCTGGCACTGCACTTGGCTGAACGTGTTCTTCAAAGTGCCGCCGAGCAGCGTGACCGCGACGATGATCACCACGGCGATGAGCGAAACCATGATGCCGTATTCGACGGCGGTGGCGCCGCGCTGGTCGCGGCGAAGACGGGTTGCGAGGTTGGCGAAAAAGGAACGCATGGGTGACTCCTGAGCGAGGGGGCGGCTGGCCCTGCACCAGCACTGAGAGGAACTTAGCAAGCAGCGAAACGCTGAGGATTCTTCCTTGACGCATCCTGTGCCAAGGCTTCCCAACCTGCTCTTTTCCTGTACCTAACCTGCACGTTCTCTGCGCGGATACTGCGGTTGGCCTGGACACCTCTCCCCGAACGGCCGGCACGAGGCCTATCCGCGGCGGGCAGTGCGCGCAGGGTGGGCTGGGAGGTGGGGCTGATGGCGTTGATTGCCGAGACGAAGACCGGCCGAGCGCCGGTCCGCCTGCCGAGCAGAACAGGAAGAACCGGCCACTCGGCGCTTATTGAATCAGCAGGATGGCGGCGAGGCTGGCCACGAGCATCGAAGGGCCGTAGGCGACTTCCCTTGGCTTGTTTCCGCGGTTTCTCAGCACGAGGACCAGCGAGGCGAGGCCGCCGGCAACGAAGCCCAGTGCTCCGCCATAGAACAACTGGGACCAGCCTAAGTAGCCCAGGTACAGCCCGAGGGGCGCTGCGAGCTTTACATCGCCCATTCCAAGGCCGTTCCGGCTGGTTAGGGCAAGAATCAAGTAAGAAATGAACAAGATTACGGACCCGGCGAGTCCGCGAAGCAGGTCATCCGCAGCCCCCTGGGCCAGCGCGGCGCCCGCCAGGAGCACGAGGCCGGTAGCCAAGAGGGGCCCCACGAGCCGGTTCGGCAGCAAATGATGCACAATATCGATTCGTGCCAGCGGAATGGCGAAAATGCCAAATAATACGTACGCGGAAAGTTCAGCTGCGCTTCCGAAGCGCCACGCGAGCAGAGCCGAGAGGGCAAAGGTGACCGCCGCCGTCGTAGTCCTCAGCCTGGTGGTGGCGTTGCCCGCCAGGCTGGGGAGGGCCCGCCGGATGAGTGTGTCGGCAAGGAGTCCCAGGCACAGGCCGGCGAATCCGACCCCGGCAATAAACAGCGGAGAAGCGCAGCCAGCTTCTACGGTCTCAAGCACGGTTCCTCCAGGGATGCGGCGGGCCGGGGCGGGCAGAATGCATCCGGACACCCCATTTTGACCCAGTGACACGTCATCGGCTATTATTGGTAGTCGTTGTGCGTGTCCTTCTCGATGATGCGTGCCCGCTTGGGAATCCGGTTGCAGGATGACTACCCAACGTGCACATTCGAGACTCAGGATGACTGGTTACATAGAGCCCTCACCTCTGTTCCGGTAGCGCATAGATAGTAGGTGCACCTTCGTGTGACGCCTAAAACAAGAACGCCAGAACAAGAACGAGGCAAACACCGTGCGTACGTACACCCCGAAGCCCGGCGATATCAACCGCCAGTGGCACGTCATTGACGCCACAGACGTTGTCCTTGGTCGTCTCGCGAGCCAGACCGCAATCCTGCTGCGCGGCAAGCACAAGGCCACCTTTGCGTCCCACATGGACATGGGCGACTTCGTCATCATCATCAACGCTGAGAAGGTTGCCCTCACCGGCGCCAAGCTGGAGCAGAAGCGCGCATACCGCCACTCCGGTTACCCGGGCGGCCTGACGTCCGTCACCTACGCGGAGCTGCTGGAATCCAACCCGGTCCGCGCCGTGGAGAAGGCCATCAAGGGCATGCTCCCGAAGAATTCCCTCGCTGCACAGCAGCTGGGCAAGCTGAAGGTCTACAAGGGTGCCGAGCACCCCCACGCCGCCCAGCAGCCCAAGACTTACGAAATCACCCAGGTCGCCCAGTAGTCCTGGCCACCAACAAACTTTTAATCAAGGAGAATCGTGGCTCAGAACGAAGAGACCACCGAAGCCGTTGTGGCTGAGGAAAACCTGACCAGCTACACCTCGGAAAGCGGTCCTGCGGAAGCAGAAGCGCCCAAGAAGGAACGCCCGGCCCTCACGGTTGCCGGCGCAGCAGTTGGCCGTCGCAAGGAAGCCGTCGCACGTGTTCGCATTGTGCCTGGCACCGGCAAGTGGATCATCAACGGCCGCGAGCTGGCCAACTACTTCCCGAATAAGCTGCACCAGCAGGACGTCAACGAGCCCTTCAAGATCCTCGATCTTGACGGCGCCTACGACGTCATCGCCCGCATCCACGGTGGTGGCATCTCCGGCCAGGCCGGTGCCCTGCGTCTTGGCATCGCCCGTTCACTGAACGAGATCGACACCGAGAACAACCGCGCCACCCTGAAGAAGGCCGGTTACCTGCGTCGTGACGCCCGCGTCATCGAGCGCAAGAAGGCCGGGCTCAAGAAGGCCCGTAAGGCTCAGCAGTACTCGAAGCGTTAGTCCCGTTTCCAGGCGCTCTTGGCGCTTGCACGAAAGCCCGTTCCGCCCTTTGTGGCGGGGCGGGTTTTCACAGTTTAACCAGCGCAAACACTGCGGCATGAGCGGCGCCGCGGGTCCGCGAAGCTGCTCCGGGACCGGGGCCTCCACCTCATCGTCTAAACTTGATCCGATGTCTAGATTATTTGGAACAGATGGTGTCCGGGGTTTGGCGAACGGCCTGCTGACGGCCGAACTGGCGATGCAGCTGGCCCAGGCCGCCGCCGTCGTGCTTGGTCATGACCGCAATAGCAGCGGAACACGTCCGCGTGCCGTGGTGGCCCGCGACCCCCGCGCCAGCGGTGAGTTCATTGCGGCTGCGGTGGAGGCGGGGCTGTCCAGCTCCGGGATCGACGTCTACGACGCCGGCGTGCTGCCCACCCCGGCCGCGGCCTACCTGGTCGCCGACCTGAACGCGGACTTCGGCGTGATGATCTCCGCCTCGCACAACCCCGCCCCGGACAACGGCATCAAGTTCTTTGCCCGCGGCGGCCAGAAGCTCCCCGATGACGTGGAAAACGCCATCGAGGCACAGCTCGGCCACGAGCCGCGCCGCCCGGTCGGCGGAGACGTCGGCCGGATCCAGCGCTTCTCGGACGCCGAGGACCGCTACATCGTCCACCTGCTCGGCACACTGCCGCACCGCCTGGACGGACTCAAGGTCGTGCTGGACTGCGCCCACGGCGCGGCGAGCGGCTGCTCCCCGCAGGTCTTCAAGGACGCGGGCGCCGACGTGATTGTCATCGGTGCCGAACCGGACGGCCTCAACATCAACGAAGGCGTCGGGTCAACCCACCTGGGGCCGCTGGCGCACGCAGTTCTGGAGCACGGCGCCGACCTGGGCATTGCCCACGACGGCGACGCGGACCGCTGCCTCGCGGTGGACCACGAAGGGAACACTGTCGATGGCGACGAGATCATGGCGATTCTCGCCGTGGCGATGAAGGCATCGGGCAAGCTCAAGGACGACGTCCTCGTCGCGACCGTCATGAGCAACCTCGGACTTAAGATTGCACTCCGTGAGGCAGGCATCAGCCTGCGCGAAACCGGCGTGGGCGACCGCTACGTCCTGGCAGGCATGCGCGAAGGCGGCTTCAACCTCGGCGGCGAGCAGTCCGGCCACGTGATCTTCGCCGACCATGCCACCACGGGTGACGGCGTCCTCACCGGCCTGCAGATTGCCGCCCAGGTGGCTCTGACGGGCCGTCCGCTGAAGGAACTCGCGAAGGTCATGACCAAACTTCCGCAGGTGCTGATCAACGTCAAGGGAGTGGACCGCACCCGGGTCAACGGCGACGCGGCCCTTGCCGCTGCCGTGGCCGTCGCCGAGACCGAGCTTGGCGACACCGGCCGGGTGCTCCTGCGCCCCTCCGGCACGGAACCGGTGGTGCGCGTCATGGTGGAGGCAGCCTTGCAGGAGACCGCCCAGGCCGTCGCGGAACGCCTGGCCCAGGTGGTCCGGACCGAGCTGGCACTGGAGCTCGTCGCGGACTAACGGCCGACAAAGCCCCGCTTACAAAGCCCGCATACGCAAGAGAACGGCCCGCCCCTGAGGGGCGGGCCGTTCCTGTTCGGGGGACTATCTGGTGTTGCCGTGGACTACAGCGGGCGTTGCTGCAGGGAGTCGCGGATTTCGGTCAGGAGCGCAATTTGTGGATCCTCCGCCGCTTCTTCCTTGACGCCAGGGCTGATGCCGAGGCGGCGGTTGCGCCGCTCGATCATGTGGTTCATGGGCACAACGACCACGAAGTAGATGGCGGCCGCGACCAACAGGAAATTGACGATCGCCGTCAGCAGCACGCCGAACTTGATGTCATTGCCGTTCAGGGTGACCACGGCGAAGCTGTCGAAGTTGGGCGAACCCACCAGACCCGCGATGAACGGCATCAGCACGCTTTGGACCAGTGCCGTGACCACGGCGCCAAACGCAGCGCCGATGACGACGGCGACGGCAAGGTCCACGACGTTGCCCTTGAGAATGAAGTTCTTGAATCCGTTCAACATGTCCCCAAGCTAGCCCAGCCGCGTGAACAACGCCGTGTCGCAGTGGTTAGCTTTGCGGTCCGTGTCGGTGTGGCGCGGCGGGCCCGCCCGGCCCGCCCGGCGCGCGCGGTCCACGCGGTGCACGCAGGCGGGGCTACCCACCAAGCTACCGGTACGCCGGGGCCGCTTCGAGCCCGAAGTACTCCTCGAGGGTCGCGATGCCGCGGGCGTTCATCTCGACCGCCGTCTCCACGCCCACGTAGCGCAGGTGCCAGGGCTCGTAGTAATAGCCGGTGATCTCATGGAACATCCACGGGTAGCGCACCACGAAGCCGAACAGGTGGGCGTTGGCCTTGACCCAGACTGCTGCCGGCTGATTGGCGAACGCGGGGGTGAAGCTGTCCCGCCCGCTGCCGTCTCCGATGTCGAAGGACCAGCCGGTCTGGTGTTCCGAATGGCCGGGCCGTGCGGAGGCGGTGTCCGCCGCGGCCTGGCCCTCGGCGTTCACCCATCTGTTGTAGGTGGCGATCTGGGTGTTAAAGGAGCGGTAACCGCTGGCGAGGGTGATGACTACGCCGGCCGCCGCGGCGGCCGCGAACATTTTCTCCGCCGCGCCCGCTGTCGTGCTGTTCAGCAGCGCCGCTTCACCGGAAGTGGCCAGGCGCACGCGCGGCTGGACGAGGTCGGCCGGCACGTAGCCGGCGGGGGCGAGCGGCCGGTGCTTGTTCACGACCACCCAGGGGCTCGCCGGGTCGGTGAGCGAGCGCCGGGGCGCGGGGGCGGCAGCGGAGGGCTCCGGGACCGGCGGTGTGCCGGGCGGTGCCGTTGCAGTGGCACTGCCCGGCACGGGCTCAGCTGAGGGCGCGGCGGCGACGGAGGAGGCTGGCGCGGCGGCACCCGCCGTCGTCACGGACGGGAAAAACTGGGAGGCCGGAGCGGACACCGTCGGACGGGCGTCCCCCGACGAGCAGGCACTCAGGGCTGCGAGGCCCGAGCCGGCCAGCAGCAGGCGGCTGAAGGCCCGCCGGCTCGGCGGGCCAGCGACGGCCGCCGGTCCGGCCGGAGACTCAGCGGACCCTTTGTAGCACACCTGTGCTAGACCTTGCGGAGCAGCATGCGGCGGATGGAATGGTCGGCGTCCTTGGTGAGCACAAGTTGCGCACGGCCGCGGGTGGGGAGCACGTTCTCCTCCAGATTCGGTTCGTTGATGCGCTTCCAGATCTCCCGGGCAGTCTGCTCCGCCTCGACATCCGAAAGCGTGGCATAGCGGTGGAAGTAGGACTCGGGCTGCGCGAACGCGGTGGTCCGAAGTGTGCGGAAGCGGTCCACGTACCACTCCTCAATGTAGGACGTTTTGGCATCAACATAGATGGAAAAATCGAAGAAGTCACTCAGCGCCAGTCCCTGCCGTCCGTCATGCCGCGGCCGGGCCGGCGCCAGGACGTTCAGGCCCTCGACGATCAGCACGTCGGGGCGGCGCACCACGACTTCTTTGCCCGGGACGATGTCATAGGTCACGTGGGAGTACCAGGGCGCCCGGACCTCCTCGGCGCCGCCCTTGATCTCGCTCACAAAGCGGAGCAGCGCGCGGCGGTCATACGATTCGGGGAAGCCCTTGCGCTCGAGCAGCTGGCGGCGCTTGAGTTCCGCCAGCGGGTACAGGAAGCCGTCGGTGGTGATGAGCTCAACATTGGGGGTGCCGGGCCAGCGGCGGAGCATCTCGCGGAGCACACGGGCGATGGTTGACTTGCCCACGGCGACCGAACCGGCGACGCCGATCACGAACGGTGTGCGCTGGGTCTGCTCGCCCAGGAAGGTAGTGGTTGCCGCATGAAGCTGGCCTGCCGCCTCCACATACAGGTGCAGCAGCCGGGACAGCGGAAGGTAGACCTCGCGGACCTCCTTCATGTCCAGCGGGTCGCCGAGGCCGCGGAGGCGGAGCACGTCCTCCTCGTTGAGGGGCTGCTCCATCTGGGCAGCGAGCCGGGACCAGGTCTGCCGGTCCAGCTCCACGAACGGGGAGGCGCCGTCGCCGTTCGCTTCATTGCGTTGCAAAGTCACCCTAGAGATTCTGCCCTCCGCCGGGCCGAGAGCGAAATGGAGGGCCCTAGCCGCCCCGCCCTGGCCGCGGAAGGCGTGGTGCACGCTATGGTCCTACGTCCTCTGTCCGGGAAACCCGCTAGGCTTGAGTCCATGTGTGGAATCGTTGGATATGTAGGCCACTCCGCTGGCCGGGTAAATACTGGACACAATGCCCTGGACGTTGTCCTTGAGGGACTGCGGCGCCTGGAGTACCGGGGCTACGACTCTGCTGGCATCGCCGTGGTGGCTGACGGAACCATTTCGTCCCGCAAGAAGTCGGGCAAACTGAGCAACCTGATGGCCGAGCTCGAAGCCAGTCCGCTCCCGGAATCGCTGACCGGCATCGGCCACACGCGCTGGGCGACCCACGGCGGCCCGACCGACCAGAACGCCCACCCGCACCTCGCCGATGAGGGCAAGCTGGCCGTGATCCACAACGGCATCATCGAAAACTTTGCCGAGCTCAAGCTGGAGCTCGTGCGCAAGGGTGTGGTCTTCAAATCCGAGACCGACACCGAGGTCGCCGCCGCGCTGCTGGGCGACATCTACCGGAACCAGGTCCACGGCGGCTCGTCCAGGGGCGACCTGACCAAGGCCATGCAGCTGGCCTGCCAGCGCCTCGAAGGCGCCTTCACCCTCCTCGCCATCCACGCGGACCAGCCCGACGTCGTCGTGGCGGCCCGCCGCAACTCCCCGCTCGTCGTCGGCCTCGGCGACGGCGAGAACTTCCTCGGCTCCGACGTCTCCGGCTTCATCGACTACACCCGCCGCGCCGTCGAACTCGGCCAGGACCAGATCGTCACCATCACCGCCGACACCGTCGAGATCACAGACTTCTACGGTGCCCCGGCCGAGGGCAAGGAATACCACGTCAACTGGGACCCGGCCTCGGCAGAGAAGGGCGGCTTCCCGTCCTTCATGGAAAAGGAAATCCACGACCAGCCGGACGCCGTGCTGCAGACCCTGCTGGGCCGCTCGGACATCAACGGCAAGCTGACCCTGGATGAGCTCCGGGTTGATCCGGAACTGCTCAAGAACGTGGACAAAATCATCGTCCTCGCCTGCGGAACCTCCGCCTACGCCGGTCAGGTTGCCAAGTACGCGATCGAGCACTGGTGCCGGATCCCCACCGAGGTGGAGCTCTCGCACGAATTCCGCTACCGCGACCCGATTGTCGACGAGAACACCCTGATCGTCTCGATCTCCCAGTCCGGCGAGACCATGGACACCCTGATGGCCGTCCGCTACGCCAAGGAACAGGGCGCCAAGACCGTCTCGATCTGCAACACCAACGGCTCCACCATCCCGCGCGAGTCCGACGCCGTGCTCTACACCCACGCGGGCCCGGAAATCGCCGTGGCCTCCACCAAGGCCTTCCTGGCGCAGATCACCGCCGCCTACCTGCTGGGGCTCTACCTGGCCCAGCTGCGCGGCAATAAGTTCCAGGGCGAGATCAAGGACATCCTCGCGGACCTCCACAAGGTCCCCGCGAAGATCCAGCAGATCCTCGACAATGAGGCCCAGATCAAGGAGCTCGGCCAGTCCATGGCCGATGCCAAGTCCGTGCTGTTCCTGGGCCGGCACGTGGGCTTCCCGGTCGCGATGGAGGGCGCGCTCAAGCTCAAGGAGCTCGCCTACATCCACGCCGAGGGCTTCGCCGCCGGTGAGCTTAAGCACGGCCCGATCGCGCTGATCGAGGAGGGCCAGCCGGTCTTTGTGGTGGTTCCCTCGCCGCGGGGCCGCGACTCGCTGCACGCCAAGGTCGTCTCCAACATCCAGGAAGTCCGGGCGCGCGGCGCCAAGACTATCGTGATCGCGGAAGAAGGCGACGAGGCGGTCAAGGCCTACGCTGAGCACGTCATCTACATCCCGGAGACCCCCACGCTGCTGGCCCCGCTGCTCAGCACCGTGCCGCTGCAGATTTTCGCCCTCGCCCTGGCATCCGCCAAGGGTTACGACGTGGACCAGCCTCGCAACCTGGCCAAGAGCGTCACCGTAGAATAGCGCCATGATTGTTGGCATCGGCGTAGACGTCGTAGACATTGAACGGTTCGGTCGGCAGCTGGAGCGCACCCCCGGGCTGCGCGACAGGCTGTTCGTCCCCGCGGAGCGCGAACTGAACACACGCTCCCTGGCGGCCCGGTTCGCCGCCAAGGAGGCCGTGGCCAAGGTCCTCGGCGCCCCTGCCGGCATGAACTGGCAGGACTGCTGGATCGGGCTGGACCAGAATGGTCCCACGGTCCAGGTCAAGGGCACCGTGCTGGCGGTGGCCGCGTCGAAAGGCGTCAAACGCTGGCACCTGTCCATGAGCCACGACGGCGGCATCGCCACAGCGACGGTCATCGCCGAAGGCTGAGCGTTACCAGCGGCGAAACACGCCGCACTTCCCACAGCGACTGCACCGCGAATGGACTGAAACCATGATCAGCGCCTACACCGGAACCCAGATACGAGAAACAGAAAAGAGCTTTCTCGAAGCACGCCTGGCCACCGGTGCGGGCGCTGTTCTCATGCAACGGGCCGCCCACGGCCTGGCCAACGCGGTGGTCCGCGAACAGCATGCCCGCGGGGAGCGCCTCTACGGCGCCAGCGTCACCGTGCTCGCCGGCAAGGGCAATAACGGCGGCGACGGGCTGTTCGCCGCCGCCATGCTGGCCGGCCGCGGCATGCGTACGACGGCGGTACTCACCGCCGGGGAGGCCCACCCGGAAGGGCTGCTGGCCTTCGAAAAGGCCGGCGGCCGCGTGATCCGCCTGACGCACGGGAACGTTGCCGGCGCGTCGGCAGCCGCCGCGGCGTCCGGCGTCGTCCTCGACGCGGTCCTCGGCACAGGCGCGCAGGGCGGGCTCCGCGGCCCTGCCGCGGAACTGATCGAGGCGCTGGGGAGTGCCCGGCCCGGGCTCGTCGTCGCCTGCGACATCCCCAGCGGGGTGGACTCCGACACCGGGGAAGCACATTCCCCCGTGCTTCGCGCGGAACTGACGGTCACGTTCGGGGCGGCCAAGGCCGGACTGCTGGCCGATCCCGGGGCGGACTACGCCGGGCGGGTGCAGGTGATCCCGATCGGGATCGAGTCTGCCCTGCCGGATCCGGCCCTGCGCCGGCTGCAGTCCGGGGACATCGCCGCGCTCCTGCCCCGCCCCGAGCGGCGCTCCCACAAGTACTCCCGCGGCGTCCTCGGCGTCGTGGCCGGATCGCAGCAGTACCCCGGCGCCGCGGTGCTGGCCTGCCGCGGCGCGCTGGCAGCCGGGGTGGGGATGGTGCGCTACCTCGGCCCCCCGGAGGTCGCCGACCTGGTCCGCCAGTCCTGCCCGGAAGTCGTGTGCAGCTCCGGCAACGCCGCGGACGCCCATGTCCAGGCCTGGCTGCTGGGACCGGGAATCGACGAACACGCCCCCGGGCAGCTCGACCGCGTGGCGGACGCCGCGGCCACCGGGCTTCCCGTTGTAGCCGACGCCGGGGCACTGCCGGCACTGCCCCGGACCCTGGCCCCGCACTTCGTCCTGACACCGCACGCCGGCGAGCTGGAAACCCTTCTGGCCCGCTACGGCGCCGCCCCCGGCCGCCCCGGGGTGGAGGGAGCCACGCTCGCCGCCGCCCGGCGGGCCAGCGAGCTGACCGGGGCCACCGTCCTGCTCAAAGGCGCCACGACGCTCGTTGCCGCTCCCTCGGGAGCCGTCTTCAGCCAGGCCGACGCGACCCCCTGGCTGGCAACCGCCGGCAGCGGGGACGTCCTGGCCGGGATCCTGGGGGCCCTGCTCGCGCAGCTGACCGGAGCCCCCGGCTCGTTCGCCTCCCTCGGGATACGCGCCGACGACCGGTGGGCCGGCATCGCGGCGCTGGCCGCCAGCGTCCACGGCCGGGCCGGAAGCCTCGCCTCGGACGGCGGGCCGGTGACGGCGTCGGACGTCGCGCAATCCGTGCGGGAGGTCATCGCCAATCTGTAACAAACGCGCATACCAAGTGCGCCGAGTCAATTAGTAACCCTACTTACCAGTAGTCTGTCTAGAGAATTTTTTGTCTGTCTTGAGAATTTTCGCCACGCACGAGGAGTACACATGGAAGTCTGGCCCGGATCGGCATACCCGCTGGGAGCCACCTTTGACGGCACCGGCACCAACTTTGCCCTATTCAGCGAACTCGCGGAACGGGTGGAGCTGTGCATCCTTGCTGATGATTTGACCGAGACCCGCATCGAGCTGACCGAGGTGGACGGCTACGTGTGGCACTGCTACCTGCCGCACATCCAGCCCGGCCAGAAGTACGGCTACCGGGTCCACGGCCCGTACGAGCCCGAGAACGGCAACCGCTTCAATCCGAACAAGCTGCTGATGGACCCCTACGCCAAGGCCATCCAGGGCCAGATCGACTGGGACCCGGCGCTGTTCACCTACGAATTCGGCGACCCCGAGTCCCGCAACGACAGCGACTCGGCCCCCCACACCATGCACGGCGTGGTCATCAACCCGTTCTTCGAATGGGACGGCGACCGCCAGCCGCGGATCCCCTACCACCAGTCGGTCATCTACGAGGCGCACGTCAAGGGCCTGACCGAGCTGCACCCGGAGGTCCCCGAAGACCAGCGCGGCACCTATGCCGGCGTCGCGCACCCGGCCGTGATTGACCACCTGAAGAAGCTCGGCGTCACCGCGATCGAGCTCATGCCCGTCCACCAGTTCGTCAACGACGGCACGCTCGAGGAGAAGGGCCTCAATAACTACTGGGGCTACAACACCATCGGCTTCTTCGCCCCGCAGAACACCTACAGCTCCTCCGGCGACGTGGGGCACCAGGTCCAGGAGTTCAAGGCCATGGTCCGCGACCTGCACAAGGCCGGCATGGAAGTGATCCTGGACGTGGTCTACAACCACACCGCGGAAGGCAACCACCTCGGCCCCACCCTGTCCTTCAAGGGCATCGACAACCAGGCCTATTACCGCCTCGTCGACGACGACCAGAAGCACTACATGGACTACACCGGCACCGGAAACTCCCTCAACGTCCGGCACCCCCACTCGCTCCAGCTGCTGATGGACTCCCTGCGCTACTGGGTGACGGAAATGCACGTCGACGGCTTCCGCTTCGACCTCGCCTCCACGCTCGCCCGCGAGTTCTACGACGTCGACAAGCTCTCCACGTTCTTCGAACTCATCCAGCAGGATCCGATCGTCTCCCAGGTCAAGCTGATCGCCGAGCCCTGGGACATCGGCCCGGGCGGCTACCAGGTCGGCAACTTCCCGCCGCAGTGGACCGAGTGGAACGGCAAGTACCGCGACACGGTCCGCGACTTCTGGCGCGGTGAGCCCTCCACCCTGGGCGAATTCGCGTCCCGCCTGACCGGCTCCGCGGACCTGTACGAAAGTTCGGCGCGGCGCCCTGTGGCCTCGATCAACTTCGTCACCGCCCACGACGGCTTCACCATGCGCGACCTGGTGTCCTACAACGAGAAGCGCAACGACGCCAACGGCGAGGGCAACAACGACGGCGAATCCCATAACCGGTCCTGGAACTGCGGCGAAGAAGGGGACACCGACAACGACCACGTCCTGACCCTCCGGGCCCGCCAGCAGCGCAACTTCATCGCCACCCTGCTGCTCTCGCAGGGTGTCCCGATGCTCCTGCACGGCGACGAACTCGGCCGCACCCAGCAGGGCAACAACAACACCTACTGCCAGGACTCCGAGCTGAGCTGGATCCACTGGGACGCGATGGACCAGCCGCTGGTGGAGTTCACCGCCGTCGTCAACAAGATCCGCCACGACCACCCGACCTTCCGGCGCAGCCGCTTCTTCGACGGACGCCCGGTGCGCCGTGGTGAGGGCGAGAAGCTGCCGGACATCGTCTGGCTCAAGACGGACGGCACCGAGATGCTCCCGGAGGACTGGGACAGCGGCTTCGGCCGGACCATCGGTGTCTTCTACAACGGGCACGGCATCCAGGAGCAGGACTCCCGCGGCCGCCGGATCACCGATGACAGCTTCGTGCTCGCGTTCAACGCCCACGACGACGACGTGGACTTTGCGCTGCCGGCGGAGGAATACTCGAAGTTCTGGGACGTCCTGGTGGACACCGCCGACCAGGCGAACACCGAGGAACCGCTCAAGGCACAGTCGGTGCTGAAACTCGCAGCCAAGTCCATGGTGGTGCTCCGCGCCCACTCGGGCCCCGAGGTGGAAGTGGACTACTCCGCGGCCGCTTCGCTGGCCTCCATGGCCGAGCACGAGGATGCCCTCGAGGAGATGGTGGAGGCCCAGGAAGAGGCCGCCGCAGCCGTCGCGAAAGCAGCCGCCAAATGAGGACCCCGGTCTCCACCTACCGGCTTCAGATCCGGCCTGGCTTCACCCTCCAGGATGCTGCCGAGACCGTGCCCTATCTGAAGTCACTCGGCGTGGACTGGATCTACCTCTCGCCGATCCTGACCGCGGAGCAAGGCTCGGACCACGGCTATGACGTCACCGACCCCTCCGCGATCGACCCCGACCGGGGCGGCGCGGAGGGACTGGTCGCCGCGTCGCGGGCGGCGCGGGACGCCGGGATGGGAGTGCTCGTCGATATCGTCCCCAACCATGTCGGCGTCGCCACCCCCGCACAGAACCCGTGGTGGTGGTCCCTGCTCAAGGAGGGGCAGCAGTCCCGCTACGCTCCGGCGTTCGACGTCGACTGGGACTTCGGCGGCGGCCGGATCCGGATCCCCGTGCTGGGATCGGACGCCGACGTTGAGGCGCTGGAAGTCAAGGACGGGGAGCTGCGCTACTACGACCACCGCTTCCCGCTGGCCGAAGGAACCTATACCGCAGGTGACTCCACTGCGGATGACCCCCGCGCGGTCCACGACCGGCAGCACTACGAGCTGGTCGGCTGGCGCCGGGCCGACAATGAGCTGAACTACCGCAGGTTCTTCGCCGTCAACTCCCTGGCCGGCATCCGGGTCGAGCTCCCGGAGGTCTTCGATGAGGCCCACGCCGAGATCGTCCGCTGGTTCCGCGACGGGCTCGTCGACGGGGTGCGGATCGACCACCCGGACGGGCTGGCCGATCCGGAGGGCTACCTGCGCCGGCTCCGCGAGGTCACAGGCGGCAGCTACCTGCTGATCGAGAAAATCCTGGAGCCGGGGGAGGTGCTCCCGGCGGGCTTCGACTGCGAGGGAACCACCGGCTACGACGCCCTTGCGGACGTGGACCGGCTCTTCGTCGACCCCGCCGGGCAGGACACCCTCGATGCGCTCGACACCGAGCTGCGCGGCGGCACGGCTGCGGACTACGAGGAGATGATCCGGGGCACCAAGCGCCGGATCACGGACGGGATCCTGCACTCCGAGATGCTCCGGCTGGCCCGGCTGGTGCCGGCCGGAACCGGTCTCAGCGCCGAGGCAGCCGCCGATGCGCTGTCCGAAATCATCGCCGCCTTCCCGGTGTACCGCAGCTACCTGCCCGAGGGCGCGGAGGTCCTGAAGGAGGCGTGCGAACTTGCCGTCCGCCGCCGCCCTGAGCTGGCCGACGCCGTCGGGCAGCTGCTGCCGCTGCTCCTGGACGCCAGCCCGGAGCCCGGCGCCGAACTGGGACGCCGCTTCCAGCAGACCTCCGGCATGGTCATGGCCAAGGGCGTGGAGGACACCGCGTTCTTCCGCTACACCCGGCTGGGGACCCTGACGGAAGTCGGCGCCGATCCCACCGAGTTCGCCGTCGACCCGGAGGAGTTCCACCACCGGATGGCCCGGCGGCAGGCTGAGCTTCCGCTGTCCATGACGACGCTGAGCACGCACGACACCAAGCGCAGCGAAGACACTCGGGCCCGGATCTCCGTGCTCGCGGAGATGGCCCCGCAATGGCGGGCCGCCCTTACCCGGCTGCAGGAACTGGCGCCGCTGCCCGACGGGCCCCTGGCCAACCTGCTGTGGCAGGCCATCGCCGGCGCCTGGCCCGCCGACCGGGAGCGGCTGCACTCCTATGCGCAGAAGGCGGCCCGGGAGGCCGGCAACTCCACCGACTGGCTGGACCCGGTCGCCGGCTTCGAGGAGAAGCTGGCCGCCGCCGTCGACGCGGCCTTCGACAACCCCGACGTCCGGGGGGAACTGGAATCCCTCGTGGATCTCCTGGCCCCGTACGGGGCCGCCAATTCGCTGGGCGCCAAGCTGGTGCAGCTGACCATGCCCGGGGTGCCGGACGTGTACCAGGGAACCGAGTTCTGGGACCGCTCGCTGACGGACCCGGACAACCGGCGGCCGTTCGACTACGGTGCGCGGCGCACGGCCCTGGCCGCGCTCGACGCCGGCGAACGCCCGGCGTCCTACACCGATGACGCGGCGAAACTCCTGGTCACCTCGCGGGCGCTGCGCCTGCGCCGGGACCGCCCGGAGCTGTTCACGGGCTACCGCCCCGTGGCGGCAACCGGCTCGGCCGCCGGGCACCTGATCGGCTTTGACCGATGCGGTGCCGCAGGCACCGGGGCCGTCACCCTCGCGACCCGGCTGCCCCGGGGACTGGAGCAGCAGGGCGGCTGGCGGGACACCGCCATCCACCTGGACGGCGCCATGACCGACGAACTGACGGGCGCCACCTTCGGCCCGGGCACCGTGGAGGTGGCCGCCATCCTGGCTAGCTACCCGGTGGCCCTGCTGGTACCCGCCAAGCACTGACCGAACCACCGATATACGGAAAGCTGTGATCACTTTGCCTGCTGACGGTAATGCACGTTTCGACCTCTGGGCGCCGGAAGCGGGCACCGTGACGCTGCTGGCCGACGGCCGGCAGTACCCGATGACACGACGGCCCGGCGGCGGGGCCGGCGCTGACGGGTGGTGGACGTCCCCGGAGGCCCCGGCCTCCGGGGACGTCGACTACGGTTACCTCCTCGACGGGGACACCACCCCGCTGCCGGACCCCCGGTCCCGGCGGCAGCCCGAGGGTGTCCACTCCCTGTCCCGCACCTTCGACGCCGGCAGCCACGAGTGGGCGGACGGGCAGTGGCAGGGCCGCGGGCTGCAGGGGGCCGTGATCTATGAGCTGCACCTGGGGACCTTCACCCCCGAGGGCACGCTGGACGCGGCCATCGGCAAGCTCGACTACCTGGTGGACCTCGGCATCGATTTTGTCGAGCTGCTGCCGGTGAACGGGTTCAACGGCACCCACAACTGGGGCTACGACGGCGTCCTCTGGTACGCCGTGCACGAAGGCTACGGCGGACCAGCCGCGTACCAGCGCTTCGTGGACGCCGCCCACGGCGCCGGGCTCGGCGTCATCCAGGACGTCGTCTACAACCACCTCGGCCCCAGCGGGAACTACCTTTCGCGGTTCGGGCCGTACCTGAAGTCGGGGGAGGGCAACACCTGGGGCGACTCGGTGAACCTCGACGGCCCCGGCTCCGACACGGTGCGCCGCTACATCCTCGAGAACGCCGCGATGTGGCTGCGGGACTACCACGTGGACGGGCTGCGGCTCGATGCCGTGCACGCCTTCAAGGACGAGCGGGCGGTCCACCTGCTCGAGGAGTTCGGTGCACTGGCGGACGAAGTGGCCGCCGAAACCGGCCGTCCCGCCACGATGATCGCCGAGTCGGACCTCAACGATCCGCGGCTGCTCTACCCCCGCAACGTCAACGGCCACGGCCTGGCCGGGCAGTGGAGCGATGATTTCCACCATGCCGTGCACGTCAACGTTAGCGGCGAGGCCACCGGCTACTACGCCGACTTCGAATCCCTCGAGGCCCTCGCCAAGGTCCTGGTCGACGGCTACTTCCACGACGGCAGCTACTCCAGCTTCCGCGGCCGGCACCACGGCCGGCCCATCAACACCGGCCTGGTCCACCCGGCGGCGCTGGTGGTCTGCAACCAGAACCACGACCAGATCGGCAACCGGGCCACCGGGGACCGGCTGTCCCAGACCCTGGGGTACGGGCAGCTGGCGCTCGCCGCCGTCGCGACCCTGACCTCGCCGTTCACGCCGATGCTGTTTATGGGAGAGGAATACGGCGCCACCACGCCGTGGCAGTTCTTCACCTCGCACCCGGAGCCGGAGCTCGGGAAGGCCACCGCGGAGGGCCGGATCCGCGAGTTCGAGCGGATGGGCTGGGACCCCGCCGTCGTGCCCGATCCGCAGGACCCGGAGACCTTCACCCGCTCCCGGCTCAACTGGGCCGAAGCCGCCGAGGGTGACCACGCGCGGCTGCTGGAGCTGTACCGGCAGCTGATCGCGCTGAGGCGCTCGACGCCGGAACTCGCCGGCCTGGGCTTCGAGGACACCGCGGTGGCCTTCAGCGAGGCCGACCGCTGGCTCCGGCTGCGCCGCGGCAGCGTGGAGGTCGC
Organism: Pseudarthrobacter linnaei; assembly: GCF_055412825.1. Taxonomy (NCBI): domain Bacteria; kingdom Bacillati; phylum Actinomycetota; class Actinomycetes; order Micrococcales; family Micrococcaceae; genus Pseudarthrobacter; species Pseudarthrobacter linnaei. The sequence continues at coordinate 37,088 of NZ_JBVAYX010000002.1, read as the reverse complement.
GATGAACTTCTCCGCCGAACCGAACCGGCTCGCCGTTGCCGGCAGCACCATCGCACTGGCGACCGACGGCGGCGCGCGCCTCGGGGACCGCCAGCTCGAGCTCCCCGGCCACAGCGCCGCCATCATCTCGAAATAGGACAGGACAGTACGCATGACTTACGTTGCAGCAGACACCCGGTATGACACCATGCCCTACCGCCGCGTGGGACGCAGCGGGCTGAAGCTCCCCGCCATTTCACTGGGCCTGTGGCACAACTTCGGCGACGACTTGCCCTTCGAAACCCAGCGCGCCATCCTGCGCCGGGCCTTCGACCTCGGCGTCAACCACTTCGACCTGGCCAACAACTACGGGCCGCTGGCCGGTTCCGCCGAGACCAACTTCGGCCGGCACCTCAAGGACGACTTCGCCCCGTACCGGGACGAGCTCATCATCTCGACCAAGGCCGGCTACCACATGTGGCCGGGCCCGTTCGGCGAATGGGGCTCGCGCAAATACCTGCTCGCCAGCCTGGACCAGTCGCTGAACCGCATGGGCCTGGACTACGTGGACATCTTCTACAGCCACCGGCCCGACCCGGAAACCCCGATGGAAGAGACCATGGGCGCCCTGGACTACGCCGTCCGCTCCGGGAAGGCCCTGTACGCCGGCATCTCCTCTTACACCCCGGAACAAACCCTCGAGGCGGCCCGGATCCTGAAGGAGCTCGGCACCCCGCTGCTGATCCACCAGCCGAGCTACTCCATGCTGAACCGCTGGACCGAAAACGGCAGCCCCAACCTCTACGAGGCGCTCGAGACGGTGGGGGCAGGCTCGATCGCGTTCTCGCCGCTGGCGCAGGGCATGCTCACCGACCGCTACCTGAACGGGATCCCGGCCGATTCACGCGCCGCCCAGGAAAAGTCCCTGGCCGGGGACAGCATCACCGAGGACAAGCTGGACCGGGTGCGCGGGCTGCACCGGATCGCCGGGGGCCGCGGGCAGACCCTCGCGCAGATGGCCATCGCCTGGATCCTGCGCGAGCAGGGCAAGGGCTCCTCCGTGACCTCCGCCCTGGTCGGGGCGTCCAGTGTCCGGCAGCTCGAGGACTCCCTGTCCGCGGTGAACAACCTTGGCTTCACCGCCGGGGAGCTGGCGGCGATCGACGAGTTCGCCGTCGAGTCCGAGATCAACCTGTGGGCCCAGAAATAGCCTGCCCCGCCCGCCCGTCATACAGGCGGTGCGGCGGCCGGGAACAACTTCGGTCCCCGCGCCGTTGTCTAGAATGCTAAGGGCGCCGTATGGCGCCGTGCCCGCTGCCGCCGTCGTGCATCAGAGTACTTCCGCGCCGGGCACATGAAGTTGTCCCCAAAGGAGTTCCGTGTCTTCACATCCGATTCGTGTTGCAATCGTCGGCGTAGGTAACTGTGCCACCTCGCTGGTCCAGGGCGTCGAGTACTACCGGGAGGCCGACCCCAAGGCCACGATTCCGGGGCTGATGCATGTGGAGTTCGGCAAGTACCACGTCAACGACGTCGAATTCGTTGCCGCGTTCGACGTCGACGGCAAGAAGGTGGGCCTGGATCTGGCCGACGCCATTCTGGCCAGCGAAAACAACACCATCAAGATCGCCGACGTCCCGCCGACCGGTGTCACCGTCCAGCGCGGCCCGACCCTAGACGGGCTCGGCAAGTACTACCTCGAGACCATCGAGCAGTCCACGGAGGAGCCGGTCGACGTCGTCCAGGCCCTCAAGGACGCCAAGGTCGACGTGATGGTCTGCTACCTGCCGGTCGGGTCGCAGGAAGCCGCCGAGTACTACGCCCAGTGCGCGATCGACGCCGGCGTCGGCTTCGTCAACGCCCTGCCGGTCTTCATCGCCGGCACCAAGGCCTGGGCGGACAAGTTCACCGCCGCCGGTGTCCCGATCGTGGGCGATGACATCAAGAGCCAGATCGGTGCCACCATCACGCACCGCGTCATGGCCAAGCTGTTCGAGGACCGCGGCGTCACCCTGGACCGCACCTACCAGCTGAACGTCGGCGGCAACATGGACTTCAAGAACATGCTGGAGCGCGACCGCCTCGAGTCCAAGAAGATCTCCAAGACCCAGGCCGTCACGTCCAACGTCGAGGCGGACATCGCCCCGCGCGACGTCCACATCGGCCCGTCGGACTACGTCCAGTGGCTCGATGACCGCAAATGGGCGTTCGTCCGGCTTGAGGGCCGCAACTTCGGCGACGCCCCGGTGTCGCTCGAATACAAGCTGGAGGTCTGGGACTCGCCTAACTCCGCCGGTGTGATCATCGACGCCATCCGCGCCGCCAAGATCGGCCTGGACCGCGGCATCGGCGGCCCGCTGCTATCCGCCTCGAGCTACTTCATGAAGTCCCCGCCGGAGCAGTTCAACGACGACCTCGCCCGCGACAAGGTCGAGGCCTTCATCCGCGGCGACCTGGAGCGCTAACCCCGCCTCCCCCTCCGTTGCCCTATCACTTACGGTGCCCAAACCCCTGGTTTGCCCGCCACAAGTGATAGGGCAACGGGTGGTTAAACGGAGCGAAGGGCGGCCCGGACGCGCTGTACGGCGCCGCGGAAATCATCTGCCAGATCGTCGGAATTGAACTTGAAATAGCGCCAGCCGGCCGCGTTGAACGATTCGTCGCGGCGGTTGTCGCGGGACTGTTGTTCGGGCGTGCGGTGATGTCCGCCGTCGTACTGGACAGCGACCCGATGCCTCCGGTAGCCGAGGTCCGCAGCGGGGGAGTAGGGGTCGCCCGGCACAGTCCGCAGCTGCAGTTCGGGCTCCGGCAGCCCGGCCGCGGTCAACGCAAGGCGCAGGAACGTTTCCGGCGCGGAGTCGGAGCCTGGCCGGATAAGCTCCAGCGCCTGGCGCGCTTTCACGATCCCCTTGAGTTTCGGGTGTCGCCTGAGCATCGCCGCGAGCTGGGGAAGGGTTGCCCACGGCTCCGTGCGGCCCTCCAGCCCAGGGCGGGGCTGCCGCACCAACTGGTCGCCGAGCGCGACGAGATCCCTCAGCGGCAGGATGCGGGCAAGGTCCAGCCAGGTCCGGGCCGGCGTCGAAATCATGATTCCGTCCCAGACCATGAGCTCGTCGTCGAACGCAAGAACGGTATGCCCGACCACACCTGCACGCCGGACCGGCGGCAGAACCTTGGGTTTGCTCAGGTGCAGTTCCCGGCAATCGCGGAACCACGACGGAAGCCACAGGCCCAGCAGCATGGCGGCCGTGAGGTGCGAAATCCACGCGCCCGGCGTCGCTGCCGACAGGGCACGGGCCAGGCCCCGGAGTTCAAACTCCCAGCCGGTGGGCAGGTAGAGCAACCGGCCGGCCGTCTCGAGATCGGCAGCACGGAGCCGGGAGTTGCCCAGGGCTGCGGCCCGCGCCTCGTAGACGGTGAACGGGGCCGAAGCGAGGTGGGTCGGCAGGGCTGCTGGTGGTCGCATGCGGACCATTCTTATCCGAACAACGGATCCCCGCTCCGGTTATCCACAAGGGCCCGTTGCGCTATCACTTTTGGACGCCATTCCAGGGAAATGGCAGCCAAAAGTGATAGCGCAACGGGGGTTAGAAGAGGCCGACCGGGTTGCCTTCGGCGTCGACGTCCATGCGCATCGCGGCCGGGACCTTCGGGAGCCCAGGCATCGTCATGACCGCTCCGGTGAGGGCCACGATGAAGCCCGCGCCGGTCTTGGGAATGAGGTCGCGGACGTGCACGGTGAACCCTTTCGGGGCGCCGAGCTTGCTCGCGTCATCGCTGAAGGAATACTGGGTCTTCGCCATGCAGACCGGGAAGCCGGACCAGCCGTTCTTCTCGATCTCCGCGAGCCGCTTGAGCGCCGGGACGGAGAAGTCCACGCCGTCGGCGCCGTAGATCTCCTGCACGATGGTCCGGATCTTGTCCTCCACCGACATCTCCAGCGGGTACAGGTGGCGGAAGGTATGCGGCGCGTCGATGGCCGCGGCGACCTTGGCCGCGAGTTCGTCGCCGCCGTCACCGCCGCCCCCGCGCCCCCAGACATCGGCGACGGCCGCCTGGACGCCCTCCGCGGCGCACCACTCGAGCAGCCACTCCAGCTCCTCCCGGGTGTCGGTGGCGAACTTGTTGATCGCCACCACGGGGGTGATGCCGAACTTCTCCACGTTCCGCACGTGGCGCTGAAGATTGACGACGCCGCTGGCCAGCGCGTCGAGGTTGGGTTCCTTGAGCTGGTCCTTGGGGAGTCCGCCGTGCATTTTCAGGGCCCGGACGGTCGCCACAATGACGACCGCGGACGGAGCGACGTCGGCGACGCGGGACTTGATGTCCATGTACTTTTCCGCGCCCAGGTCCGCGCCGAAGCCGGCCTCGGTGATGACGATGTCCGCCAGGCTGCGGGCAGTCTGGGTGGCGATCAGGGAATTGCAGCCATGGGCGATGTTCGCGAACGGGCCGCCGTGGACCAGGGCCGGGGTCCCGGCGATGGTCTGCACCAGGTTGGGCTTGATGGCTTCCTTGAGCAGCATGGTCAGGGCGCCCTGGACACCCAGTTGGGCCACCGTGACCGGCTGCCTGTCGTAGGTGTACCCGAAGGTGATCCGGCCCAGCCGTGCCCGGAGGTCCGCGAGGTCCGTGGCGAGGCAGAACACCGCCATGATCTCCGAGGCCACCGTGATGTCGAAGCCGTCCTGCCGCGGGATGCCCTGCGTCGGGCCGCCGAGCCCGATCACCACCTCGCGCAGCGAACGGTCGTTCATGTCCAGCACCCGTTTGAAGGTCATCCTGCGCGGGTCGATGTTCAGCTCGTTGCCCTGGTAGATGTGGTTGTCCACCAGGGCCATCAGGGCGTTGTTCGCAGAGGTGACGGCGTGGAAGTCGCCCGTGAAGTGCAAGTTGATCTCGTCCATCGGCAGCACCTGGGAGTAACCGCCGCCCGTGGCGCCGCCCTTCATGCCCAGAATCGGCCCAAGTGACGGTTCCCGCAGCGCGATCATCACCTTGTGGCCGGCGCGGGCCAGGGAATCCGCCAGTCCCACCGTCGTGGTGGATTTGCCTTCACCGGCGGGGGTGGGGGACATCGCCGACACCAGCACCACCTTGCCGGGGACCCGGGACGGCGCGCCGGCCGGTGAACCGGCGAGCTTGGCAGGGTCGATCTTCGCCTTGTAACGGCCGTGGAAGTCCAGCGCCTCCGCGTTGATCCCGGCCGCCGCGGCAATCTCCTGGATCGGGCGCATCGTGGCCTGCTGCGCGATCTCCAGATCACTCAGCACGGTGGCGCCCGCAGCTCCCGCGGTGCCCGTGCCCGTGTCCGGCACCGCGGCGCCCGACGTTCCTGCAGCTGCCGCGGCTGTTGTGGCGGCTGATCCGGGAATCGTGGTTTCAGACATCGTCGTCCTTTGGCTCGTGGCGGCGGTGGGTGTGCCGGCCAGTGGGTTCAGGCCGCTGTTACCGGCCGATGGCTCCGGGTGCGGGCGTGTGGCCCACCGGAATGGTCAGGTTTCCAAAGTACTGGCTCAACGCGGTGTGGTAGCTCTCCAGCGTGATGGCGGCGGTTCGGTGCCAGCCGAACTCCTGCGCGTGCAGGGAGGCCGCGCGGCCCATATCCTCGCGGGTTGCGGGGTCGTCATACAGGGCTTCGAGGACGTCGGCCCAGTCGGCAGCCTTGTGGCCCTCCACGAGCATCCCGGTCCGGCCGTCGAAGACCGCGCGGGACAGCCCGCCGACCTTGGTGGCGACCACCGGCGTGCCGCAGGCCTGGGCCTCCAGCGCCACGAGGCCGAACGATTCGCTGTAGGACGGCATCACCACGACGTCGGCGGAGCGGTACCAGCCGGCCAGTTTCGGTGCGCTGACCGGCGGATGGTGGGTGACGACGTCGTCCATTCCGGCGGCGCTGATCAGCGACTTCAGGTCGAAGTCCTTCGCCCCGCTGACGGCGCCGACGATGGTCACCTGAAGGTCGATGTCCGGACGCCGGTCCCGGAGCAGGGCGGCGGCCTTGACCAGGATCTGCGGCCCCTTGAGGCGCTGGATCCGGCCGGCGAACAGCAGGTGGAAGCGGCCCGCAGGGATCCCGTGGGCGGCCCGGGCCCGGCCGCGGAACGCGGGCGTGAAAATGTCCAGGTCCACCCCCGGCGGGGCCACATCGATGTGGTCGTTGTCCGCGTTGTAGTGCGAGACCAGTTCCGCCGCTTCAGTGCCGGTGTTGGCGATCAGCCGGGTGGCGCCGTCGACAATCCGCTGCTCGCCGTCCTCGCGCCGCCGCGGCTCGGGCTGCTCGCCGGAGACCAGCAGCAGGTTCTTCACCTTCGCCATGGTGTGCATGGTGTGCACGAGCGGCAGTCCCCACAGGCTGGCGAGCTCCAGCCCGGCCACCCCGGAAACCCAGTAGTGCGAATGGATCACGTCGTAGCGCCCGTGCGGCTGGAGCTGCCGGATGCGGTCGATTTCGGCCACCATGCTGTGCAGCAGCCCGGGAAGTTCTTCCTTGGGCAGCTTCCGGGCCGGCCCGGCCATGACGTTGTGCACGCAGACCCCGGGGGAGGGGTGCTCGACGGCGGCCTGGCCGGCGGAGGTGGACCGGGTGAAGATCTCCACCTCGACGCCGGTATCGGCGAGGGCCGCGGCGAGCGCGCGGATGTACACGTTCATGCCCCCGGCGTCGCCGGACCCGGGCTGCTCCATCGGGGAGGTGTGCAGGGAGAGGAACGCGACGCGGCGGATCAGCGACATTCTTTTTCCCTCCTCCTGGAACTTCGCCCGAAACTGCATTTCGATAAAACACTACTCCTGAAAATCCCGCGGGTTCATAGGCCGGTGGGCGGCGCCAGCCACAACGCCGGGCCAGCTGCTAACGTGACGGCTGTGAGCACACGCGAAGAGACCGGTTCCACCGCCCCGGGCTGGGACATCCGCCCCGCCGCCGGCGCGGACTGGCCGGCGATCTGGGGGATCCTCGAACCCGTGATCAGGGCCGGGGAGACCTTCACCTGGGACCGGGACACCACCGAGCACCAGGCCCGCGAACGGTGGTTCAAGCAGCCCCCGGGGCGGACCTTCGTCGCCGTGGGCCGCGGGGAGCTCGACGGCGTTGTCTTGGGCACCGGCGAGCTGCACGCGAACCAGGGCGGCGGCGGAAGCCACGTCGCCAATGCCGGGTACATGGTCCACCCGGCGCACGCGGGCAAGGGCGTGGCCCGCGGGCTGTGCGCCTACTCGCTCGACGCGGCGAGGGCGGCCGGATTCCGCGCCATGCAGTTCAACGCCGTGGTGGAAAGCAACGTCCGGGCCGTGGCCGCCTGGCAGTCCCTGGGCTTCGAGGTGCTGGCCACCATCCCGGAAGCGTTCCTGCACCCGAGGCTGGGCTACGTGGGCCTGCACCTGATGTACCGCAGACTCTAGCGCCGGGGACTCAGGGGTCCCCGCGCCAGAGCTCCTTCAGTTCCGGAAACGCGGCCTCATACCCGGCCAGCAGCTGGTCCGCGAGGTCCGCGGAGCCGACCAGCGGGTGCCCTGCGAACGCCGCCAGCGCCGCGGCCCGGCGGCCCGGGCCGGTCGACCCCGCGTCCCGGCTGGTCGCCCTCACAACGAGCCGTTCGACGTCCTTGACCTGCCGGAGCAGCGCCAGCTGCGCCGGCGCCGGGCGCTCCTGCACCATCGGCACAACACCGTCGGGCGTCACCCGGCAGGGCACCTCGACGACGGCGTCAGCCGGCAGCCCCGGAATCGCCGGTGCCGTTGCGCCGCCGCCGGTGTCGCTGGCGGTGTTGGGGGTGTTCAGGATCAGCTCCGCCGCGCCTCCGCCGGAGAGGGCGCGCAGCACCGCCAGGGCGACGCGTTCGTAGCCGCCGCCGGCAAGATCTGTCTCATCCCGGCGCTCGCCGAGGGGCCGGGCCTCGGCGAGATAGCCCTCCTCGCGGGAGCGGCGTGCGGCGTCCCACAGCCGGAAGGCCTCCGGCCCGGCCACCGCAAGGCGCGGATAGAGCTCGGTCTGCTGCCGGTCGATGGACTCGCCGCGGGTCGTCGCGGAGGACCGGATGCCGGCCAGGGCGCGCCCGGTCTCGTAGTAGTAGTACAGGTATTCGTTCGGCAGGCACCCCAGGTCCGCCAGGAAGCGCTGCGGAAACAGCCGGCCCTCCTCGAAGCCGGCGAGAGCGCCGGCGTCGGCCAGCAGCCCGGGCAGCATGTCCCGGCCGCCGGACGCCAGCCGGTACAGCCAGCCGAGATGGTTCAGTCCGTAGTAGCCCACGCCGTCGAGCGTGCCCTCGGGCATCGCGACGCCGGCGGCGTTCGCCGCCCGGTGCACCAGCCCGCTGGCCGAATCGCAGATGCCGACCACTTTGCGGCCGAGCACCGGGACCAGGGCTTCGATGACCATGCCGGCCGGGTTGGTGAAGTTCAGCAGCCACGCGTCAGGACAGTGCCGCCGCATCCGGGATGCGAGATCCAGCATGCGGGGGATGGACCGCAGTGCGTAGGAGATGCCGCCGGCCCCCGTGGTTTCCTGGCCCAGGAGTCCCAGGTCCAGGGCCACCCGCTCGTCGGCGGTGCGGCCGGCTGTCCCCCCGGGGCGGATCGCGGCAAACACCAGATCCGTGCCGTGCAGCGCCTCGGTCAGGGACGTGGTGGCGCGGACCGCGGGAAAAGTGGCGGCAGCGCCGGGCGGGTGCTGACCCGCCAAGGAGGCCAGTACGGCGTTGATGGCGGCGAGCCGGCCTGGATCGACGTCGTACAGCACGAGTTCCCGGACCAGCCCGGCGAAGGGGCCCGCGCAGAGCGCCCGGTAGACCAGCGGTACCCGGAATCCGCCGCCCCCGGCAATCGTCAGCCGCATGCCGACAGTCTATGCACAGCGGCAGCTTCCGGGCCCGGCAGTCGCCTTTCCAGCCGTACCCGGACGGCGTACTGTGCATACATGGACGCGATACCGACGCGGCGCTTTGACCCGCTTTCCTCCGTCCGAACCCCGGCGGCGGAAGGCTTCGACCTGCTGCTAACCGGGACCGTCTTCCAGGACATCATCTTCACCGGGCTCCCGCACGCGCCCGTCGCCGGAACCGAGATCTGGAGCGACGGGATGGGCAGTTGCCCCGGAGGCGTGGCGAATCAGGCCATCGCCGCGGCCCGGCTGGGGCTGCGGACCGGGCTCGCGGCAGCATTCGGTGATGACGGCTACGGCGACTACAACTGGAAGATCCTGGCCGGGCAGGAACACGTTGACCTGTCGCTGTCCCGGAAGATCGCCGGCTGGCACTCTCCGGTCACGGTGTCCCTCAGCGTGGACCACGACCGGTCCATGGTGACGCACGGCCACCCGGCGCCGGTGAGCTCCAGCGAACTGGTCGGCTGCCCTCCGCCGGCGCTCGCCGCCGTCGCGGAGCTTGGCGAGGAGCTGGAGCCGTGGGCGCTCGACGCATGCAAGGCCGGGGTCCGGCTGTTCGGCGATGTCGGCTGGGATCCCACCGGTGTCTGGTCCTCGGCACGGCTGGACAACCTGCAGTACTTCCACGCCTTTATGCCGAACCAGCACGAGGCGATGGCATTCACCGGCCACGACAACCCGTGGGCGGCACTCTACGCGCTGGCGGACAAGGTGCCGGTCGCCGTCGTGACCCTTGGGCCCCAGGGCGCCATGGCCGTGGACTCCGAAACGGGCGAGGAGGAGTGGGTGCCGTCGCTGCCGGTGTCCGCTTTCGATCCGACCGGCGCGGGGGACTGCTTCGGCGCCGCCTTCATCGTCGGCTGCCTGGCGGGCTGGCCGCTCGGCGACCGGCTGCGGTTCGCCAATCTCTGCGCCGCCCTGGCCGTGCAGGAGGTCGGCGGCTCGCTCGCCGCACCCGGCTGGGGGGACATCGCCGACTGGTGGCAGCGCGCCAACGCCCGGAAAGAACGCCAGAGCAGCCAGTGGCTCCGGCGCTACCGCTTCCTCGAGGACATCGTCCGTGACGTGCCGCAGGAAGCGCAAAGGCGGGCGACGGCGACCATCGCGCACCTTTCGGACGCGTAGCAGGGCCCCTCCCGCTGGACATGCCCTCCCTGCGGGCCAAGGAGGGGAGCTAATGCCATGGTGCCCACTCGTGGGCGTGAACACTGGGCATGTCCCCCGGGGAGGTGGTGCCGGGAGGCCCGAATTAAGCCGCATGCGCAGCCACCCCTAGAATCGTTAAGTGACTTACCCAGCAGCAACAGGTGACTTCCGGCCCGTCCCGCGCGTTCCGCCGGCCTACGCCGAGGAACGCTCGGCATTAATCGACCTTGAAGCCATCCGGCACAACGTCCGCCGCCTGGCGTCCGTGGCCTCACCGGCCCAGGTGATGGCGGTGGTCAAGGCCGACGCCTACGGCCACGGAGCCGTCCCCGTCGCCCGCGCCGCGCTCGGTGCCGGCGCCACCTGGCTGGGAACTGCCCACATTTCCGAGGCCCTGGCCCTGCGCGCCGCCGGGATCGAGGCCCCCCTGCTGGCCTGGCTGCACACCCCGGAGAGCAACTTCGCCGCCGCGGTGGCCGCCGGCATCGACATCGGCTGCTCGGGCTGGGAACTGGAACGCATTGTTGCAGCCGCCCGCGAGCAGGAACGGCCGGCCCGCGTGCACCTCAAAGTGGACACCGGGCTGGGCCGCAACGGGGCGACCCTGGAGACCTGGGACAGCCTCGTGGGCGAAGCCATGGACTTCCAGGACCAGGGCCTGCTGCGGGTGGTGGGCATCTTCTCCCACCTGGCTGTTGCCGACGAACCCGAGCGCCCGGAAACCGACGACCAGCTGGCGGCCTTCCGCGATGCCCTCGCCATTGCCCAGGACGCCGGCGTGGATCCCGAGGTGCGGCACCTCGCCAACACCCCGGCCACGCTGTCCCGGCCCGACACCCACTTTGACCTGGTCCGCGTCGGGCTGGGCGTTTACGGACTGTCGCCGTTCGAGGGGCAGGGCTCGGAAGAGCTGGGCCTGCGCCCCGCCATGACGGTCCGCACCGTCGTGTCGCACTGCAAGGATGTGCCGGCCGGCCAGGGCGTCTCCTACGGCCTGAATTACCGCACCGGCGGCACCAGCACGCTGGGGCTGATCCCGCTTGGTTACGCCGACGGCGTCCCCCGCATCGCCACGGGAGGACCGGTCCGCGTCGGGGGCGTGAACTACCCGGTGGTGGGGCGCATAGCGATGGACCAGATGGTGATCGACCTGGGCCCGCTCAACGTCTCCACCGGCGGCCCCAGCGTCCTCGGCGCCGAAGCCGTGCTCTTTGGCAGCGGCGACGACGGCGGGCCCACCGCCGAGGACTGGGCCCGGGCGGCCGGCACCAACAACTACGAGATCGTCACGCGCATCAGTCCCCGGGTGCCGCGCCGCTACATCAACGAAGAGCCCGCCAGCGGCGAGCCGCGGCCGTGAGCGCGCCGGCCTGGGAACGGACCCTGAGCGTCGGGACCGCGGACGGGACGCACGCCCTCGCGGCAGTCCTCGGCGCGCAGCTCCAAGCCGGTGACCTGCTGGTCCTCACCGGCGAGCTGGGAGCGGGAAAAACCACCTTCACGCAGGGCCTCGGCGAGGGCCTGGGGGTCCGGGCCGGCATCATCTCACCGACCTTCGTGCTGGTCCGGATCCACCCGAACCTGCCCGACGGTCCGCGGCCGGGCGGCCCGGACCTGGTGCACGTGGATGCGTACCGGTTGGGTTCGGCCTCGGAAATCGACGATATCGACCTGGAAAACACGATGGACAGCGCAGTGACCGTGGTGGAATGGGGCCGCGGCCGGGTGGAGCACCTGAGCGAGAGCCGGCTTGAGGTGGACCTGGTCCGCAGCCTCGGCGGCGACCGGGCGCCCGCACCTGCCCGCCTCCCGGAATCGCCCCACGGTCCGGCGCCAACCGGAAACGCTGAGGTGCTGGATTTTGACACCGACGACGACGACGAGCCCCGCACCATAGTGATCCGTGGCTTCGGTCCCCGCTGGGCGCACCCGCCCGCCCTCCCGGCGCCGGTTCCCTCGACAGCCGGGCCGGGGCCCGCTGAACCGGCATCTCCCGCTCCACAGCCACTGCCCCACACCCTGGAAGGGACCTGATGCTGATCCTTGCCATCGACACCTCGGCGGTGGCCAGCGCCGCGCTCGTCTCCGATGACACCCCGGAATCCCTCGTCGGAAGCTTCGCCACCGAAGACACCCGGAGCCATGCCGAAGTGCTGGCGCCGGGAATCGAGGCCCTCCTCGCCGAGGCCGGCCTGGGCGGGGCCGACATCGACGCGGTTGTGACCGGGGTGGGGCCGGGCCCGTTCACCGGCCTGCGCTCGGGGATCGTCACCGCCCGCACGCTCGCATTCGTCTGGGGCGTACCGCTCTACGGGCTGATGAGCCTGGACGCCATCGCCCTGGAGGTGGCCGAGTCCACGGACGCGGCGCCGGAGTTCATCGTCGCTACGGATGCCCGGCGCAAAGAGGTCTACTGGGCCCGGTATGCGCTCAGCAGCGGGCAGTTGCCGCAGCTGCAGGACGGCCCGCACGTCGGTTTCGCCGCGGACCTTCCCGATCTTCCGGTCTACGGCGCCGGCGGCGGCCTGTATGCCGACGTCGTCAGGGCCGTCCCCGAATTCTGCGAACGCCAGCCGGAGGCCCTCTCGCTGGGCCAGTTCGCGCTCGCACGGCTCGCCGCGGGGGAGCGGCTGCTGGACTCCACCCCGCTGTACCTGCGCGAGTCCGATGCCCAGGTCCCCGGCCCTCGGAAGAGGGCGCTGTGAACGCCGTGTCCTCGGGACAGAACTCAGGACAAAATGCAGGACAGGACTCAAGCCCGGGAACGGGAGCTGTGCCGGCGGGGATGCCCCGCGGGGTGATCCTCCGGAACATGACCGCAGCGGACATCCCGGCCGTGCATGAGCTGGAGCGCAGGCTGTTCCCGGTGGATGCCTGGCCGCTGCAGATGTTCGCCGCCGAGCTGGCCCAGGCCCAGACGCGGCGCTACCTTGTGGCAGAGCGGGCCGGGGAGATCGTCGGCTACGCCGGGCTGATGTGCATCCAGCCGATCGCGGACGTCCAGACCATCGCCGTCGTGCCGGAGGAGGAAGGCCGGGGGATCGGCTCGGCGTTGCTGACCGAACTCATCCGGGAAAGCCGGCTGCGGCGTGCCGAGGACGTGCTGCTGGAGGTCCGGGCCGACAACCCCCGCGCCCAGCAGCTCTACCGCCGCTACGGATTCGAGCAGATCCACGTCCGGCCCCGCTACTACCGCGACGGCGTCGACGCGCTGATCATGCGGTTCCGGCTCGGCACCGCCGACTCCACCACCACCCACAGGGAAGCAGACCGCCCATGAACAGCACCCAGCACTACCGGCCGCTGGTCCTTGGCATCGAGTCCTCCTGCGACGAGACCGGTGTCGGGATTGTCCGCGGAACGCAGCTGCTGACCAACACAGTGTCCTCCTCCATGGACGAACACGTCCGGTTCGGCGGCGTGATTCCCGAGATCGCCTCCCGCGCGCACCTGGACGCTTTCGTCCCCACCCTCCGCGAGGCGCTGGCCGAGGCCCGGGTGACCCTGGCGGACATCGACGCGATCGCGGTCACCTCCGGTCCCGGGCTGGCGGGCGCCCTGATGGTCGGGGTCTGCGCGGCCAAGGCGCTCGCTGTCGCGACCGGCAAACCGCTCTACGCCATCAACCACCTCGTCGCGCACGTCGGCGTCGGGCTGCTCCAGACCGACGACGGCGGCCGGCACCCCTTCGCCGACAGTCCGCAGGCTAACGCCCTGCCGGAAAACCTCGGGGCCCTGCTGGTCTCCGGCGGGCACACCGAAATCCTGCGGATCCGGAACATCACCGGGGACGTTGAGCTGCTGGGGTCCACAATTGACGACGCGGCCGGCGAGGCCTACGACAAGGTGGCGCGGCTCCTGGGCCTCGGCTATCCGGGCGGCCCGGCCATCGACAGGCTGGCACGCACGGGCAACACCAAAGCGATCCGCTTCCCGCGCGGCCTCAGCCAGCCCAAATACATGGGGACCGCGGAAGAGCCCGGGCCGCACCGCTACGACTGGTCCTTCAGCGGACTCAAGACCGCCGTCGCGCGCTGTGTGGAGCAGTTCGAGGCCCGCGGCGAGACCGTGCCGGTGGCGGACATTGCCGCAGCCTTCCAGGAAGCCGTTGTGGACATCGTCACCTCCAAAGCCGTGCTGGCCTGCCGCGAGAACGGCATCACCGAACTGCTGCTCGGCGGCGGCGTGGCGGCGAATTCACGGCTGCGACAGCTCACGGAACAGCGCTGCAGCTCCGCCGGTATCCGGCTGACCGTCCCGCCGCTGGCGCTGTGCACGGACAACGGCGCCATGGTCGCGGCCCTCGGCGCCCAACTGGTGATGGCCGGGACCGCACCGAGCGGCATCGGCTTCGCGCCGGATTCCTCCATGCCGGTCACCACCGTCTCGGCCTGAGACCGTCCCGCGGCAGCGGGCGCCCGGAGAAAATCTGGCTGGCAGCTGTGGCCGTTCCCGGCACTGACAGCGGCTTCTGCTGCCAGTCAGATCGGGGGGCACGGTGCAGGCCCTGCCGACTCACCTCTCTAGGCTGCGGGGCCCTTGCGCATCTGCTGGACCAGATCCAGGACGACGGCGCGCAGGTCGCCGCCGTGCTCGGCGGCCACGCGCCGCTGCCGCTGGTACCCGGCGCCGCGCTCAATGATCTTCAGGACGTCGGCCAGCTCCGTTACGCAGCCCAGCTTCACCGCCACGGGTTCCAGCCGGGCGACCGTCTCGCGGATATGGTCCGTGACGAGCTGCTCGTTGCCCGCCGCGTCCAGGATGATAATGGCGTCCAGCCCGTAGCGGGCCGCACGCCATTTGTTCTCCTGCACATGCCAGGGCGGCATGGTGGGGATGGTCCCGCCGTTGTCCAGCGTCGTGGAGAACTCGTCGACGAGGCACTGCGTCAGGGCGGCGATGGCACCGACTTCCTCCAGCGTGGCCAGGCCGTCGCAGATGCGCATCTCGATGGTGCCGAAGTGCGGGACGGGCCTGATGTCCCAGCGGATTTCGGAGAGTGAGTCGATCACGCCGGTGGTGAACATGTCCCGGGCATAGGACTCGAAGTCCTCCCAGCTACCGAACTGGAAGGGCAGACCGGCGGTGGGCAGCTGCTGGAACATCAGTGCGCGCTGCGAGGCGTACCCGGTGTCCTCGCCGCCCCAGAACGGGCTCGAGGCGGAGAGTGCCTGGAATTGCGGGAAATAGTTCACCAGCCCGTCCAGGACGGGGAGCACCTTGTCCCGGCTGTCCAGGCCCACATGCACGTGGACGCCGTAGATCACCATCTGCCGGCCCCACCACTGGGTGCGGTCGATGAGCTTGGCGTAGCGCTCCTTGTCGGTCACCCGCTGCAGCTGCGGCGGGCTGAAGGGGTGGCTCCCTGCGCAGAAGATCTCGACGCCCATCGGATCGGTGACATCACGCACGGCGGCAAGGGAACTGCTCAGGTCCGCTTTTGCTTCCGCCACGGTGTTGCAGATCCCGGTGACCAGCTCCACCGTGTTCAACAGCAGTTCCTGCTTGATGTGCGGGTGCTCGTCGTCCTCGTTCAGTTCGGGGTGCCTCGCGGCGACCCCGCGGAGGACCTCCTTGGCCACGGAGGCCAGTTCCCCGGTTTCCGCGTCCACGAGGGCGAGTTCCCATTCCACACCAAGAGTTGATTGCCTGGATGAAGCGAAATCAATCTTCATGTGGTCCCTTCATTGTTTTGCTGTCCGTTTCCCTGCCCCGTCCGGCTTTCGTCTTGGGCGGAATTGCCGGACAGTTGGCGAGGCAACGGTGGCTCAAGTCTAGTGCAGGGGTAGCATCGGGCCGGTGGTGAGATTGCAGCGAAGACGTGAAAGTGTTCACAAAAGTACCCGGTCCGTAGCGGTACTGACGGCAATTCTGGGGCTTGTCCTCGGAACCGCCTCCTGCTCCGGGACCCCGACGCCGGGGCCCGCGCCGGATTCTGCGGCCCCGGAGGCCCCCGCGGCCACCGCACCCACCGCACCGGCGCCACCTCCGGTGCCCCCGGCGGATCCGTCCGCGACGCTGCCGGACGATCCGGATGCCTTTCCCCGCGCCGGGACCCGGCCGCTCGGCTGGGGCCCGCAGCAGCGGGACGCGACCGCCGCGGCGCGGGCTGTGGCCGCGATGACTCCCGAGCAGCGGGCCGGGCAGGTCCTGCTGCCGTTCTACCGCGGGCTCGACCATGAGGCCCAGGCCGCGCTCATCGAGCGCCTGCACCTGGCCGGGTCCGTCATCATGGGCGACAACGTTCCGGGAACACCGGAGGGAAGGGTGGACACCGCGGCGATGCACGGGGTCGCCAGCCGGCTCCAGGCTGCGGCACGGGCCGGCGGCCGCAGCTGGCCCGGCCTGATCGGCGTCGACCAGGAGGGCGGCGTGGTGGCACGGCTGCGGGCGCCGCTGACCGAATGGCCTGCCCCGATGAGCTACGGCGCGGCGGGAAGCGGGGCGCTCGCCGGCAAGGCCGGCCAGGCCATGGCCTCCGAGCTCGCGGCGCTGGGATTCAACACCGACTTCGCCCCGAGCTCCGACGTCACCATGGGGCCGGCCGATCCGACCATCGGAGCCCGGTCGATGTCCGGGAACGCCGACGCCGCGTCCGGCTTCGGCGTCGCCTTTTCCCAGGGGATGCTGGCCGCGGGGCTGCTGCCGGCCGCGAAACACTTTCCCGGCCATGGTTCGGTCAGCGTCGATTCCCATGCCCGGCTGCCGGTCCAGGGCGCAAGCCTGGAGCAGCTCCGGGCCAGGGACCTGTTGCCCTTCCAGGCGGCCATCGACGCCGGTCTGCCGATGGTCATGACCGGCCACATCGCCGTGCCGGCTCTCGAACCCGGCGTTCCCGCCTCGCTGTCCCCAGCGGCCTACGCCGAACTGCGCAGCATGGGATTCCAGGGGGTGGCCGTCACAGATGCGCTCAACATGGGCGCGGTCAGGGGACAGTACCCCAACGACTCCGCTGCGCCGCTGGCACTGGCCGCCGGCGCAGATCTGCTGCTGATGCCCGTCAACGTGGAGGCCGCCCACGCCGCGATCATCGCCGCGGTGCGCAGCGGCGCCCTGCCGCCCGAACGGCTCGCCGAGGCGGCGCAGCGCGTCGTCACCATGATGATCTGGCGTGCCCGCACGGGCGCCGCGCCCGGAACGGCGCCCGGCAGCGGCAGCGGCCTGTCGCAGGACGTCTCCGCGGCGGCCATCACCGTGCTGGCCGGGCCCTGCGACGGGCCGATCGTGCCGGCCAGCGTCCGGGTGACGGGCGGCTCGGCCCAGGACCGGGCGCGGTTCGCCGCCGCTGCCCGCAACGCCGGCATCAGCATCGGTGCGGGTCCGTTGGTCTCGCTGATCGGCGCCGCGGCATCACCGTCCTCACCGGATGCGCCACAGACGCCGGCGGACGTGGCGGTCGCTCTCGACGCGCCCTGGCCGCTGGCACACTCCACCGCCCCTGCGAGGATCGCACTCTACGGCCGGAGCCAGGGCGCTTTCAACGCGCTGGCCGCCGTGCTGGCCGGACACGCCAGGGCACCCGGCAAGCTTCCGGTCGCCGTCGGGTCCCAGCACCCGGGAACCGGCTGCGCCTGATATCCGGCCTTCGCGGGCCAGCCAGCGCCCGGGAACGCGGCGGCCTGGCCCGGCCTGTCGTTTAATAGAGCAGTGCCCATCCTGAATAAAGACATGACCCTCTGCATCTCGCTCTCGGCCCGGCCGAGCAACAACGGGACGCGCTTCCACAACCACCTCTATGACCAGCTTGGCCTGAACTGGATCTACAAGGCCTTCGCCCCCACGGACCTCGGCCAGGCGATCGCCGGCGTGCGCGGCCTCGGAATCCGCGGCTGTGCCGTGTCGATGCCGTACAAGGAGGACGTCATCGCGTTGGTGGATGTGATGGACCCGTCCGCTAAAGCCATCGACTCGGTCAACACGGTCGTCAACGACGGCGGCACGCTCACCGCCTACAACACCGACTACACGGCAATCGAGCAGCTGCTGCAGCGCAACGCCGTGCCCCCGGCCTACTCCGTGCTGCTCCGGGGCGCCGGCGGCATGGCGAAGGCCACCGCCGCGGCCCTGCGCGACGCCGGGTTCCGGGACGTCACCGTGATCGCGCGCAACGAGGAGGCGGGACGGGCGCTCGCCGGGCTCTACGGTTTCGCCTGGCGCGCCGACGCCGATTCCCTGACCGCCGACATGATCATCAACGTCACGCCTATCGGCATGGGAGGAAATACGGCCGGGGGGATGGCGGGAGGCCCCGACGCCGAGGCCCTGTCCTTCCCGCAGGAGGCCGTGGACGCCGCGACGGTGGTGTTCGACGTCGTCGCGCTGCCCGCCGAGACTCCGCTGATCAAGGCCGCCCGAGCGGCCGGGAAAACCGTGATCACCGGCGCGGAGGTGGCGACCATCCAGGCGCTGGAACAGTTTGTGCTGTACACCGGGATCCGGCCCAGCGACGAGCAGGTCCGGGCCGCAGAGGACTTCATGCGGGCCCAGTAGCCTCCGGAAACTCGGAAAGCCGCCAATCCAGAAAGCCGCGAATCCGGCTGTCCGTCCGGCGCCTGCCCGAACCTAGACCGGTTCCACCGAGATGGCCACCCGCTCCTCCCCGATCCGGGTGAGGACCAGGGTGGCTGTCTTGTTGCCCTTGTTGCCCTTGTTGCTGCGGCTGCCGGGCTTGCCGCCGGTTTTCCCTCCGGTTTTCCCTCCGCTTTTCCCTCCCGGGAGGAGCTGTTTGCGCAGCTCCTCCGGGGTGACCGAGGTGCCGCGCTTCTTGATGTCCAGGACCCCGATGCCCTGGTCCCTGACCCAGGCCTTGAGCGCCTTGACGTTGTACGGCATCACCTCCAGCACCTTGTAGGGCCGGGCAAAGGGGGTGTCCCGCAGTTCCGGGGCGCAGATGTAGGCGATGTGCTCGTCGACGAGGTGCCCGCCCAGCTGGAGTGCGACGTCGGCCACCAGCCCGGCGCGGATGACGGCGCCGTCGGGCTCGTAGAGGTACCCCTCGACCGGCCCCACCGGGGCGACCGGGCCGCCGTCGAAGTCCTCGGCGCTGGTGAGCTCCGCCGCGCCCGCGGGGCCGAGCAGCAGCGCAGCCCGCCGGATCCCCGGACGGCGGACCGCGTTGAACCACAGCGCCACTTCGGTGACGTCCCCGCCCGCCGACACCCACTGGGCCTCGCAGTTCTTGGGCACCGAGTCGTGTGGCATGCCGGGGCCCATCTTCACGCCCACGGCCAGTCCGGCGCCGGCCAGGGTCTCGACGAAGGACAGCGGCGGGGAAAAGTCCTCCGGATCCCAGAGCCGTTTCGTGCCCGAGGTGGAGGTGGTCCGGCGTGCAGGGTCCAGCCACACGCCGTCGATCCCGTCCAGGGCCACCGTTGTCGCGTCGGAATGGACCACGGTGGCGTTCCGGAAGGGGATCAGGTTCATTGTGGCGCAGGCCGCCGTCGTCTCGTCCCTTTCCACCGCCGTGACCTGGATGTCCAGCGAGGCGAGCGCCATGGCATCGCCGCCGAGGCCGCAGCCAAGGTCCGCCACGTGCTGCATGCCGGCTTCCGCGAAGCGCTGCGCATGCCGGGCCGCCACGGTAAGCCGGGTGGCCTGCTCCAGGCCCGCCTGGGTGAAAATCATCTGGCGGGCGAACTCGCCGAATTTGGCCTCGGCCTTGGTCCGCAGCCGCGACTGGGTGAGGACGGCGGAGACGAGTTCGGGGGAGTGTCCGGCCTTCCGGAGGGAAGCGTTGAGGCGGAACGCCTCATCCTCCTGGTAGGGGCCCAGTGACGCCAGCAGCTCCCAGCCTTCGGGGTTCAGCAGCGGGGCGATTTGGTCCTGCGGTGCGTCAGACATGGGTTCAAGCCTAGTTCAGCGCGGGGCGGCGCCGTGCGCCCGATAAGGTTGACGGCATGGAAGACAGCGGCACGGCGAACAGCGGCAAGGACGAGTACTACCCTGAGGCCCGCGCCACCCAGCAGGACGCCGGCACCGGCCGACCCGCCCGCCAGGGACTCGCCCGCTACGCCCGGCCGGCGCTGATCGCCGGCGGTGTCATCGCCGTCGTGTGTGTGGCCCTTCTGGTGATCATCTTCTTCCTGGACTCCTTCAACGCCACCGTCTATTCGGTCGGCGGCAAGGACGTCCAGGACGCCACCGACGAGGCGAAATCCATCCGCGAGAGCTACGCCGCGGTCCGCGTCGGCGGCATCGTGTTCCTGGCCCTGGGCGTTGCCCTGGCCGCGGCCGGGGGCCTGGCGCTGTACCGGCACCGGAACGAGGCCGGTACCGACGACGGCGAGAACGGCGAGAATGTCGACTTCGAGGATCTCGGCGGACGGTAGTCCGGTACCGGCACCGCGGACATGTCCAGCGCCCGGTGCCGGCATGGAGCACAACGCCCAAATGTCCACGGGCCGCACCCAGGAATGGGCATGTCTCCAAGGCCCCAGCGGTCACCGGGAACGAATTTCTGGCACTCGCCTTGACCGAGTGCTAACTACTTACATAGAGTCGTCATTAGCACTCTCCCTAGGAGGGTGCTAACACCTGAAGCTTTACAGCCAGGCGGCTGCCGGCACCGCGACGACGGTCTGTACGCCTTGGCACCACAGCTTTAAAGTCCACGAATTTGCTGACGAAAAGGAGAGGTCATTGTCGGTCTCTATTAAGCCTCTTGAGGATCGTATTGTTGTCCGCCCGCTCGAAGCCGAGCAGACCACGGCTTCCGGCCTGGTTATCCCGGACTCCGCGCAGGAAAAGCCGCAGGAAGGCGAAGTTGTCGCAGTAGGCCCCGGCCGCTTTGACGACAACGGCAACCGCGTGCCGATCGACGTCACCGTTGGCGACGTTGTCATCTACTCCAAGTACGGCGGAACTGAAGTCAAGACCGGCGGCACCGAGTACCTCGTGCTGTCCGCCCGCGACGTCCTGGCGATCGTCGTAAAGTAACTCTCTTGGACCCCGCGCCGCCGATCCTCGTTTGACGGGTCAGTTGCGCGGGGTTCTGTCTTTGAAAGGACAAAACCATGGCAAAGCAGCTTGCGTTTAACGACGCTGCCCGCCGGTCGCTTGAAGCCGGCATCGATAAGCTCGCCAACACGGTCAAGGTGACGCTTGGCCCGCGCGGCCGCAACGTCGTGCTGGACAAGAAGTGGGGCGCCCCCACGATCACCAACGATGGCGTCACCATCGCCCGTGAAGTCGAGCTGGACGACCCGTACGAGAACCTTGGCGCGCAGCTTGCCAAGGAAGTCGCCACCAAGACCAACGATGTTGCCGGTGACGGCACCACCACCGCCACGGTGCTGGCACAGGCCCTCGTCAAGGAAGGCCTCCGTAACGTTGCGGCAGGCGCCGCCCCGGGCCAGATCAAGCGCGGGATCGAGGTCTCGGTTGAGGCCATCGCCGCCCGCCTGCTCGAAAACGCCCGCCCGGTCGAAGGCACCCAGGTCGCCAACGTCGCCTCCATCTCCGCCCAGAGCGATGAGATCGGCGAGCTGCTGGCCGAGGCATTCGACAAGGTCGGCAAGGATGGTGTGATCACCATCGAGGAATCCTCCACCACGCAGACCGAACTGGTCCTCACCGAGGGCATGCAGTTCGACAAGGGCTACCTGTCCCCGTACTTCGTCACCGACGCGGAACGCCAGGAAGCTGTCCTCGAAGACGCGCTCATCCTGATCAACCAGGGCAAGATCTCCTCGGTCCAGGACTTCCTGCCGCTGCTGGAAAAGGCTCTGCAGAGCTCCAAGCCGCTCTTCATCATCGCCGAAGACGTCGACGGCGAGGCACTCTCCACGCTGATCGTCAACCGCATCCGCGGCACCCTGAACGTCGTTGCCGTCAAGGCACCGGGCTTCGGAGACCGCCGCAAGGCCATGCTGCAGGACATCGCCACCCTCACGGGCGCCCAGGTTGTCTCGCAAGAACTGGGCCTCAGCCTGGACACGGTCGGCCTGGAGGTGCTGGGCACTGCCCGGCGCATCACCGTCACCAAGGACAACACCACCATCGTTGACGGCGCCGGTTCGGCCGAGGACGTCGCAGCCCGGGTTTCCCAGCTGCGCGCCGAGCTGACCCGCACGGACTCCGACTGGGACAAGGAAAAGCTGCAGGAACGGCTGGCCAAGCTGGCCGGCGGCATCGGCGTGATCAAGGTCGGCGCTGCCACCGAGGTCGAGCTCAAGGAAAAGAAGCACCGCATCGAGGACGCTGTGTCCTCGACCCGCGCTGCCCTGGAAGAAGGCATCGTCGCCGGCGGCGGCGCCGCCCTCATCCACGCCCTCAAGGCGCTCGACGAGGACCCGGCCGTCCAGGCCCTCGAGGGCGACGCGGCAGCTGCTGTCGGCATCGTCCGCCGGGCACTGACCCAGCCGTTGCGCTGGATCGCCCAGAACGCCGGCTTCGACGGCTACGTCGTCGTCGCCAAGGTCGCGGAATCGGCCAACAACCAGGGCTTCAACGCCAAGACCGGCGAATACGAAGACCTGATCGCTGCAGGCGTCATCGACCCCGTGAAGGTGACGCGTGCGGCCCTCCGCAACGCGGCTTCCATCGCGGCACTGGTGCTCACCACGGAAACCCTCGTGGTCGAGAAGCCTGCCAACGAAGACGAGCACGCAGGCCACAGCCACTAGGCTGCAACCAGCGCACAAAGAACCGGTCCAGCGTCCGCTGGGCCGGTTTTTTGTGCCCGCTGTGCTTTGTGCCCGCTGTGCTTTGTGCCCGTTGTGCCCGCTTGCGCTGTGCCCGCTTGCGCTGTGCCCGCTTGCGCTGTGCCCGCTTGCGCTGTGCCCGCCTGCGCGGTGCCCGCTCGCGCGGTGCCCGCCGCGGCGCCGGGCCGCAAGGAATCAGCGCCGTGCCCGCAGCGCCGTCCGTTTCAGGCGGGACGCCGCGGCGTCCGGCAGCCGGCGGGTGACCAGCCGGTAGAAGAGCAGCACGGCAACGGCCGCCGCCACGATTCCCACCAGGTTCAGCGCCAGCTGCAGGGCGGAACCTGCCGCCTTCTCAAACTCGCCCAGCACCAGCGCGACGGCCACGAAGCCGGCCGCAGGCACCGTGGTCACTGAGATGAAGACGCCGGTCAGGGCGGCGGAACGACCGCTGATCACGGACAGCATCCCGGCGATGCCGGCCAGCACAGCGACAATCAGCGAATACGGCCCCGGGTGGTAGATGAATTCGGCGGCGGAGCCGCGGTCCAGGACGTCGGCGGGGAAAAGCCCCAGCGGCACGGAGAGCCACGCAGTGAACGCCGCGGCCAGCATCGCGACGGGGAAGCCAATGCCCAGGGCCAGCGCGGCGCGCCGTCCCAGCTTCCACTGCCGCTGCACAATCGCCACGGCCAGGGCCGCCAGCGGACCGAACTCGGGACCGACCGCCATCGCGCCGACGATCAGAATCGTCGAGTCCGTGACGATGCCGATGCCCACCAGCTGGGTCGCCAGGATGAGGAAGGCAAGGAAGCTCCAGGTGAGACGCGAATCTTCGCCCGTCTGCCGGGACACCTCGTCCCAGATCACGGCGTCCGCGCCTTCGCCGGGCGCGTCCGCGGTGGCCTTGTCCGCCCGGTCGGAGAGCACCACCTCCGGCATGATGACCGAGATCGAGCCCTGTTCCTGGACCTGAAGGACATGGAGCTTCTCCACCAGCCGCTCCATGGACTCCCGCGCCAGCAGGACATGGATGACGTCCCCCGGAGGGAGGACGGACCCCCTCGGCTGGCGGGAGACTTCGGCGACGCCGACCTCGGCGGTGGAGCAGTCCATCACAGCGTCGGACAACTCTTCCGGAACACAAATGCGCAGCTGTGCGATCACGATGCGGCCTCCTCTGGCTCGTTAAAGGGTAGCCCTCCGGGACCACCCACATCCGGCGACCGGGTGGCCGCACGCGCCGCCGTGATTGGCCAGGGAAATTACGGCTCGCTAACATTGAGGCTTTGGAAACCGGCCTGGAGGGTCCCGAGTGTCGATTGAGCGAACCATGGCCGGCCCGCCGGCAGCGGAGGCAGGGTCGCAGTCCCGCGCAGAATCGGGCTACCGCCCCGAAGTCCAGGGCCTCCGTGCCCTCGCGGTCCTCATGGTGGTCAGCTACCACGTGTGGCTCGGGCGGGTCTCCGGCGGGGTCGACATTTTCCTGCTGATTTCGGCGTTCCTGATGACGCTCAGCTTTGCCCGCAAGGTCGAGGGCGGCCAGCCCCTGCGGCTCCTGAGCCATTGGCTCCACCTGCTTAAGCGGCTGCTGCCCGCCGTCGTGGTGGTCATCCTCGGCGTGCTGGCCGGCACCAGCGTGGTCCTGCCCCAGAGCCGCTGGCCGGACGTGCTGGACCAGGCCTGGGCCTCGCTGCTGTACCGGCAGAACTGGCTCCTCGCGGACACCGCCGTCGACTACTACGCGCAGGACCACGCCGGGGCCAGCCCGCTGCAGCACTTCTGGTCACTGTCCATCCAGGGCCAGGTGTTCCTGCTCTGGCCGCTGGTGTTCGCCGCAGCTGCCCTGCTGCTGCGCTTCCTGCGCCGGACCCGGCTGGGGGAGCGGGTCAGCTATTCTGCCCTCCTGGCTGCGGCCTTCGGGGCGATCTTCGCGGTGTCGCTGGTGTTCTCCATCGAGCAGACCGCCACCAACCAGTCCTACGCCTACTTCGACACCCGCACCCGGCTCTGGGAGTTCGCTCTCGGCTCGCTGCTGGCGCTGGCGCTGCCGCACCTCAAGCCCGGCAAGGCGCTGCGGCTAGTCCTCGGCTGGGGCGGTCTCGCCGCGATGCTCTCCTGCGGCCTGCTGCTCACCGTGGACCGCTCCTTCCCCGGCTTCATCGCGCTGTGGCCGACCCTGGCCGCGGCTGCCATCATCGTCGCCGGACAGAGCGGCAGCCGCGTCGGCGTGGACCGCTTCCTGACGTGGAAGCCGCTGGTGGAACTCGGGGACAACTCCTATGCCCTGTACCTCTGGCACTGGCCGCTGCTGGTGCTCTCCCTAGCCGCGACGGGCATCACCACGCCGAACCTGATCCAGGGCCTGGCCATCGTTGCTGCTTCGATGGTGCTGGCTGTGCTGACCACCCGGTTCGTGGAGAAGCCGCTGCGCGAGTGGCACTGGCCGCAGCGCCGGGCCTGGCGCACCGCCGTCGTGATCGCGGCTTGCGGCGCGCTGCTGGCCGGCCCGGTGTCGGTGTGGGAGAGCAAGCTGCTGGCAGACGAGGCCGCGGCCGCGGCGCAGCCGAGGGAACTGACACCCGGAGCGGCCGCCCTGGCGCCCGAGAATGCGGGCAAGCCGACGCCGGACGCGAAAATCATCCCGGCTCCGGTCGCCATGAAGAACGAGTGGGCGGATATCGACGGGCGGTGTACGGCCGGGAACGTCCCGGCGGATCCGCTGCTCGCGGGATGCCTGCAGGACAGCAGCCCGGACACCGTCACGAAACGCATTGTGGTGCTCGGTGACTCCCATGCCCAGCAGTACATGGCCGCGCTTGGCCCGATCGCCCGAAACCGCGGCTGGGAAGTCGTGGCCCTCCTGAAGGGAAATTGCCGCTTCGGCGGCGAATCCCCGGACCGGGACGCCGAGTGCAACGCGTTCAACCGGGCCAGCGCCCAGTACGTCCTGGACCACAAGCCCGACGCGGTCTTCACCGTCGCCTCGCTGACGCACAAGGACGTGCCTTTCGAAACCGAGGTGCCGCAGTACCTCGAAGGCATCAAGGCCTTCACCGATGCCGGCATGGACGTGGTCGGTGTCCGCGACAACCCGCGCTTCACCATGGACATGCCCGAATGCGTCCAGAAGCACGGCCCGGAGGCACCGAAATGCCGGGTGCCGCTGCAGGAATCCCTGGCAGCGTCCTCCCCGCTGGACGCCTACCGGGGGAAGGTGCCGCGTCTGCACCTGATGGACCTGAGTGACTTCATCTGCGCCGGCGGGATTTGCCCGGCCGTCGTCGGGAATGTGTACGTCTACAAGGACGACAACCATCTGACCAAGACGTACGTCCAGAGCATGATCCCCATGTTCGAACAGCGCCTGCTGGCGGCCACCGGCTGGACGTGACACGTCGGCGCCGGTCCGGCCGGTGCCGTAGCTCACATTACTGCCCCGGAATATGGGGATCGCCGCCAAGGTTCTAGTATTTATTCAACACTTCTGCACAGGCCATGCCCGTAATGACGGGCTGGTCATCTGTTGCAACCCCTACCCGTGAAACCCGTAACCAAGGTAAGAGGCGCACTCATGACCCAGCCCGAACACAACCCCTTCGGCTTCATCGGCCTGACGTACGACGACGTCCTGCTGCTGCCCGGCCACACGAATGTCATCCCCTCCGAGGCCGACACGTCCTCCCGGATCTCCAAGCGCATCACGGTCCAGACCCCGCTGCTCTCCGCAGCGATGGACACGGTCACCGAATCGCGGATGGCAATCGCGATGGCCCGCCAGGGCGGCCTCGGCGTCGTGCACCGCAACCTCTCCATCGCCGACCAGGCGGACCAGATTGACCGGGTCAAGCGCAGCGAATCAGGCATGATCACCAACCCGCTGACCATCGGCCCGGAAGCCACCCTGGCCGAGCTGAGCGAAATCTGCTCGCACTACCGGGTTTCCGGCCTGCCCGTCGTGGACGAGGGCATGCGGCTGCTGGGCATCGTCACTAACCGCGACACCCGCTTCGTCCCGGAAGCGGATTTCCCGATCCGACTGGTCAGCGACGTTATGACCAAGATGCCCCTTGTCACGGGGCACGTCGGCATCAGCCGCGAGGAAGCCGCGCACAAGCTGGCGACCAACAAGATTGAAAAGCTCCCGCTCGTTGACGAGCAGGGCCGGCTCAAGGGCCTCATCACCACCAAGGACTTCACGAAGGCCGAGCAGTATCCGCTGGCCACCAAGGACGACGAAGGCCGGCTGCGCGTCGGCGCTGCCATCGGGTTCTTCGGCGACGGCTGGGAGCGGGCCATGGCGCTGGTCGACGCCGGGGTGGACGCCCTCTTCGTCGACACCGCCAACGGACACTCCCAGGGTGTCCTGGACATGATCCGCCGGCTCAAGTCCGATCCGGTGGCCGCGCACGTCGACATCATCGGCGGCCAGGCCGCCACCCGCGAAGGCGCCCAGGCGCTCATCGACGCCGGTGCCGACGGCATCAAGGTCGGTGTGGGTCCCGGCTCCATCTGCACCACCCGGGTGGTCGCCGGCGTCGGCGTACCGCAGATCACCGCCATCTACGAGTCGGCCAAGGCCGCCATCCCGGCCGGCGTGCCTCTGATCGCCGACGGCGGCCTGCAGTACTCGGGCGACATCGGCAAGGCCCTGGTGGCCGGCGCGGACACCGTCATGCTCGGCTCCCTGCTCGCCGGCTGCGACGAGTCCCCGGGTGACCTGATCTTCGTCAACGGCAAGCAGTTTAAGCTTTACCGCGGCATGGGCTCCCTCGGGGCCATGCAGACCCGCGGCAAGAACACCTCTTACTCCAAGGACCGCTACTTCCAGGCCGACGTCTCCGGCGACGACAAGCTCATCCCGGAAGGCATCGAGGGCCGGGTGGCCTACCGCGGCCCGCTGGCCTCGGTGGCCCACCAACTGGTCGGCGGTCTCCGCCAGACGATGTTCTACACCGGCGCCCCGACCATTCCCGAGCTCAAGGCCCGCGGAAAGTTCGTCCGGATCACCCCGGCCGGGCTCAAGGAATCCCACCCGCACGACATCCAGATGACGGTGGAGGCACCGAACTACGGTTCGCGCTAAACCGCACAGCAGCCACGAGGCGCAGGCGATTGGGACCTCTCCCCATCGCCTGCTTCTTTCTGTGTGCGGTAGCCTCAAGGCTGGCCGGCGGTTCCGGGATTCCCCGGAGACGGCACCTCGGCGCAGGCTGAATGGCCCGCCCTGGAAGATGTCGGAAGTGAGATTCGTGCGCTGTAGCAGCCGGCTGTCCCGCCTGGCCCGGATGGGGTGCGTGGCCCTTGCCGTCAGCCTCTGCCTTGGCCTGTCCGCCTGCGGTGCAGGAGCAGGCTCACGAGCACAAGGGACAGAAGCGAAGTCTCCGCCAACGTTGGAAACTGCCAAGTCCAGGCTGTTGGCCGTGCAGCACGAGATCATCGGGACGGTGCCGGCCGATTTGGTCGTCTCGGTTTTCGAGAACGACACCTCCAGCCTGATGCCATGCGGTGGGGAAGCAAAGAAATGGGCCGGAACGGGCCAGGTCGAGCTCCACCCCGGCATGGACCGTCCGAGTTTCCTCGACGGGGTGCGGAAGGTTGTGTCCGAAGAACCGGACTGAACGGCGAAAGACCGCACCGGCGGCCAGGGCGAGCGCACCGTGGACCTCCTCCACGAGGACGGGACGCACCTGATCGTTGGTTTTTGGGACACCCCCGAGTCGCTCCAGATCGACAGCTTCAGCGCCTGCTTCGAGTTCCCGGACTACCAATACGGCGAGAAGTACTAAACGAATTAACCACGGACGTTGGTGGCAGGCGGCGACACACGAACCCCCGGCCCCGAGTCCAGCCACGCAAACTAGGCTGGAGGCATGTCCGAACTCAGGCCCGCCCGTGAGCCCAAGCGCAAGCTCGCGCTGAGGCCCTACGCCCGGGCCGTGGCGCAGGTGCTGCGCGTCAGCTTCCGGGCCTCGCCCGCCGCCGTTGTGATGAAGGTTGTGGGCTCGCTGATCTCGGCGCTGCTGCCGCTGGTCACCACCTACTTCGCGGCGCTGACCACCACTGCCCTCGCGGCCGCCTACTCCGGCGATGCCACCGCAGGCCAGCAGGCCATTGTCTACGTCATCATCACAGCCGCGCTGGGCCTGTTCTGGGGCGCCTTCAGCAGTGTGGACCGGTACATCCAGCAGCTCATGAGCTTCAAGGTCGGCGCGATCGTGGGCGACCTCATGTACGAGCGGTTCCTGGCGCTGGAATTCTGGCGCTACGACGACAAGGAAACGGTTGACCTGTACGACCGGGCCAAGCGCTTCTCCGATTCCTACGCCCGGGTCCTGGACCGGATCGCGGCCATCTTCACCCAGCTGGTCTCGGTGATTCTGGCGATCGGCGCGCTGCTGCTGGTCAGCTGGTGGATCGCGGTGATCGTGCTCGTGGCGATCGTGCCCAGCGTCTACCTGCAGTTCAGGCTCTCCCGCGAGCAGATCGCGCACTGGAACACCCAGATCGACTCCCGCCGGCAGCGGCGGATGATCGAGACCAACCTCCTGCGCCCGCAGCACATCGCCGAGATGCGCCTCTACGGGATCGTCGGATACCTGATGCGGCTCCGCTCCCGGCTGCGGGACGCCGACGAGAAGCGCCGGCTGGATTTCCAGAAGCGCTACATCCCCAAACAGCTCGCCGCGGACACCCTGCAGTACGGCGCCGAGGTCGTGTCCCTGATCTGGGTGGTCGGGCAGATCATCGCCCGCGCACAGACGGTGGGCCAGTTCCTCTACGTGCAGCAGATCGTCAGCCGGGCCTTATCCACCGCCAACAGCCTCGTCTCCTCGCTCAGCTCCATTGACGAGGACCTTGCCAACCTCAAGGACTACGAGCTGTTCATGGCGCTGCCGGTCCCCTCCGACCAGGCCCCGCCGCTGCTGCAGGCGCCCGGGACCGTGGAGCTGCGGGACATCCGCTTCACCTACACGGGCAGCGAACTGGAAGTCATCAAGGGCATCTCGCTGACCATCCGCGAAGGCCAGCACATTGCGATCGTGGGGGAGAACGGCGACGGCAAGTCCACCCTCATCCGCATCCTCGCCGGGCTCTACCGCCCGGACTCCGGGCAGGTGCTGCTCGACGGCGTCGACCTCGCCGCCGTCGACGTTAAGTCCTGGCACCGTCATCTGGCGGTGCTCAGCCAGGAGTTCCTGAAATACGAGTTCGCCACCGCGGCGGAGAACATCTTCTTCGGCGACGTCGATTCACCGCGCGACGACGGGCGGATCCGCCGCGCCGCGGCCGACGCCGAAGCCCTCGAGTTCATCAACAAACTGCCCAACGGCCTGGACAACCACGTCAGCAACTGGATGGAAGATCCGCGCGGACGGAAGGGCAGCGGGCTGTCCGGCGGACAGTGGCAGCGCCTCGCGATGGCCCGGAACTTCTACCGCAATGCCCCGTTCATGGTCATGGACGAGCCGACCTCGGCCATCGATGCGCTCGCGGAACACCGCATCTTCACCCGGCTCTTCGCCGACCGCAGCAGCACGATCATCGCCATCAGCCACCGGCTCGCCACGATCGAGAAGGCGGACGTCGTCTACATGCTGGAGGACGGCCGGATCGTGGAGCAGGGCACCCACAAGGAACTGGTGGCTTTGCGCGGCCGCTACTTCCGGATGTTCGAGTCCCAGCTCACCGTGGACGAGGCCGAAGGCATCTGAGCAGGTCCCTGGGCAGTCCTGTCAGCGGCGTTCCAGCCACCGCGCGTAGAGCCCGGCGCTGTCCAGCATGAGCCGCCGGGTATAGGCGAGGCCCGCGGCGAAGCCCAGCGGCCAGATCACCAGCATCCCCAGCAGAGGCAACACTTCAGGTGAGCCGCCCTTGGGCGTGAACAACACCAGGGCGCCAAGACCTACCAGGCTGACGATCAGGATCGTCCGAATCACGAGGGGAGTAATCCGGATTCCCTGTTCCACCCGGGGGATATCCGCCGCGGGCTTGGGAGGTTTACGGGTGAACCGCGGCCACGCCGTGACGGCCCATCCCAGAGCCGCGAGGACCGTTCCCAGGAGTGCCAGGACAATCCCGGTTTCCGGGCTCTGGCCAAGGACCGCGGCGAGACCGGCATAAACGGCCCCGGAAGCGGCCAGCACCGCGGGGTACCACCAGGCGGAGAAGACCCAGGACCGGCGCTGGGCGAAGCCGAACGCCTCCTCGCGGGGTACCACGCCGGTGCCCGGGCCTGTCATGCGGTCACCGACGGGCGGGAGCCGGCGGCAGGGCGAGCAAGCCATTGCTTGAATAAACGTTCCCGCTGCGCGTGCAGGTGGCGCGAATAAAGCAACCCGGCCCCGACCGCGGGCGGCCAGGCTGCCAGAAACGCCAGGACGGGCAGGACCTCCGGCGACATTCCCCTGGGCAGGAGGGCCATGCACGCCACCACAATGGCCAGCATCATGGCCGTTGAGCCAATTGCGACGCCCGGGGCGATCCGGATGGACTGTTCGGTGCGGGCAAAGTCCGTGGCCGGCCGCGGCGGCTTGCGCGTGAACCGCGGGGCAATAGTCGCCAGCCAGCCAACCCCGGAAAAGAACAGCCCCAGACCCACCAGAATTAGGCCATCCTCCGGACTCTGGCCAGTCGCGGACTGAGCGAGCGCCTGCGCGGCCCAGGTAAGGCGAAGACGATGCCCATCCACCAGAAAAAGAAAACGCGGGCGCGGCGGTGCGCATAGCCGAGGGCGAGCTCCGGGTAGTCGAGTGCGGGAGCCGCAGCCGGTCCCGTCATCGCGTCACCGCCAGGGCGTCCCGCACCTTTGTCCGCTCCATGGACGACTGGAGCCATTGATTCCCCCAAATTGTTACTGCGGGCAAGATCCCGCCGGACTCTGACAAAAACGAGTTCATCCCCGCCCAAAGCTAGTCCATCCCCGTCAGCCCTGCGATGGGGACTTCTTCCCATCGGCCGGCGACTGAACCACGGTGGTCCGGACCCGCGCCAGGCTGGGCTCCGGGGGAACGCTGCTGAATCCAAAGGTGACGGCGGGCCGGATGGCGGACAGGGGCCCGGCGTCGCCGCCGGCCCAGCCGACGCTCGCCGAATCGAGGCGGTGCAGGTCGGTGACCCCGTAATACTCCTGCCGCCCGCCCTTCGCGGCGCCCGCGGTGCGCACCCCCTGGCTGAGCCGGGCCGCGAGCGGGTTGATGGCATGCAACCACCGCGGATGCACCGCCATGGGCCGGGGGACCATCCTCGCGAGAGTGCCCAGCCGGGTCCGGGCGCCGACGGCGGCACAGATCCGGAGCGGACCGGCGTCCACCCGGAGCCCGTTGGCACCGTGGGACGCCGCAACGTCCACCACGCGGGTCTCGTCAAAGTTGTAGACCGCTGCGATGAAGTCGCCGATCTCGGCCGTCGGGGCGAGCAGGATCCGGTGGCCGGAGGGCAACTGGACCATGGCGTCGGCGAACGGCCCGAACGGGGAGCGCGGCCACAGGCCTACCACTGCGCGCAGGCCGGACTCCGTTCCGATCCCGGCAATGTGGCCGTCGAAAACCCAGAGTCTACCCATGACGCCAGCGTAGCGGCCGCGGCGCAGGCCTGCAGTCCTCTACAGGGGGCCGTAACCCGCGCTGCCGTGCGGGTCGCGCCAAATGGCCAGATCGCCTTCCACCGCTGTGCGGAGCCCCGGGTCCGTCTGGACCCTTCGCCGGAAGGACTGCCGGGCCCGTCCCAGGACTACGGACGGGATGAGGATAAAGGCTGCCAGGAGAGCCACAAAGAGCACATACGCGCCGCTCACCGCAACCAGCGTCGCAGTTCCCCGGGAAGCGATCCCGGGGAAAACGGTGGCCAGGATACCGCCCAGAATGATGGCCAGCACGGACACCATCACGCCGCCGCCGCGCGCCGAGCCCGGGCCACGGGCGATGAGGAGCCTGTTGGTGTTCGGCAGTGTGCCACGTACCCGCTTCCAGGAGACCAGGCCCAGCACCGTCACAGCAATGCCCAGCAAGCCGAGGATCAAGACCCAGGCGGGGTCCCCTGACATGGCCGAGACGAAGGCGCCGGTCAGGAGCACGAGGGGCCCGGATCCGACGGCGCTGCTCCAGGCCGCAGCGACGGTGCCCTGGGCATCAGCCAACTGCCGCAAACGGGAGGGCGCGTTGGGTGGACTGACCCGTGCCAGCTCCGGAGAAGTCCAGTAATCAAGAGGATGCGCGGGCTGGCCGGCGGGGAAAGGAGTTGGAACGCTCATCTCGGACTACAGACCCGGCCCGTCGCGAAGGAGTTGTTCCAGGTCTTGAGGAAGCAGGGCAGTGGCGGGGAGGTCCTCACCCTCGACATCATGTTCGGTGATGAGCAGGGGTGCGTTGTCTTGAGTGGTCATAACAGCCTTCCGGGCGACAGGTCTGTGCCTAGTCTAAGGAAGGTGGGCGCCCCCGTGAGCCAGCCCCAGCCCTTCTTTGCGCCGGCGGCCACAGGATCGTCCGCGCAGAGTCCGACGCGCGGGATGTGCCGGTCCAGCGGGCCCGGAGCCTGCGCCGCCACCCTGCGTCCTGCCGGGTCCGGGGCCAGCGCCGCGGCTGGGATAACCTAGAGCAGTGACTTACGAGATTGAGATTGGCCGTGGCAAGCGTGGGCGTCGTGCCTACTCCCTGGATGACATTGCGATCGTCCCCAACCGACGAACGCGTGACCCCAAGGATGTGTCCGTCGCCTGGCAGATCGACGCCTACAAGTTCGACATGCCGGTCATCGCCGCTCCCATGGATTCGGCCATGTCCCCGGAGACCGTGATCGCCCTGGGCCGCCTCGGCGGGCTCGGCGTCCTCGACCTCGAGGGTCTCTGGACCCGGTATGAGGACCCGCAGGCCGTGCTGGACCAGATCGGCGCGCTCCAGGACGAGACCAATAGCCCCGCCGTCACCCGGCGCATGCAGGAGCTCTACCAGGCCCCGATCCAGCCGGAGCTGATCACCGCCCGGCTCGCGGAAATCCGCGCCGCGGGCGTCACCGTTGCCGGGTCCCTCACCCCGCAGCGAACCCAGGAACACTACAAAACCGTGGTGGCCGCCGGCGTCGACATCTTCGTGATCCGCGGCACCACGGTCTCGGCCGAGCATGTCTCCAAGGCGCACGAACCGCTGAACCTGAAGCAGTTCATCTACGAACTCGACGTCCCGGTCATCGTCGGCGGGGCCGCCGGATACACCCCGGCCCTGCACCTCATGCGCACCGGAGCCGCCGGCGTGCTGGTCGGCTTCGGCGGCGGCGCCACGAGCACCACGCGCCGCGCCCTCGGCATCCACTCGCCCATGGCCTCGGTCATCTCCGACGTCGCCGCTGCCCGTCGCGACTACATGGATGAATCCGGCGGCCGTTACGTCCACGTGATCGCCGACGGCGGCATGGGATCCTCCGGCGACATCGTCAAGGCGATCGCCATGGGCGCTGACGCTGTCATGCTCGGCAGTGCCCTGGCCCGCGCCGAGGAAGCCCCGGGCAAGGGCTGGCACTGGGGCCAGGAAGCGCACCACCTGGAACTTCCCCGCGGCGACAGGGTCAATGTCGGCACCGTCGGGCCGCTCGAGGAGGTCCTTTTCGGACCGGGCCACCACACCAACGGAACGTCCAACCTGATCGGTGCGCTGCGCCGTTCGATGGCAACCACCGGCTACTCGGACCTGAAGGAATTCCAGCGCGTCGACGTCGTCGTCTCGCCCTACGCCGGCAACTGATAGCCCCCTGCCCATCCGGGGAAGTTGGAAGTAGTGTGGTGCACTACGAGCGTTGAGACGGATGGAGGCGTGACATGAACAGTTTTCCCGGCGGTTCTCCCAAGGCCGGCGGTGCCCTTGGGCCTGCGGAACGCGAAGCGTCACTCGCGGTACTCAGGGGCACCACCGAACCGGGGAAGGAACTCGACATCCTGATCGTCGGCGGCGGCATCGTCGGCACCGGCGCGGCCCTGGACGCCATCACGCGCGGCCTGAGCGTCGGCATCGTCGAGGCCAACGACTGGGCCGCCGGCACCTCCTCCCGTTCCTCAAAGCTGATCCACGGCGGCCTCCGTTACCTGGAAATGCTCGATTTCGCGCTGGTCAAAGAGGCGCTGCACGAACGCGGCCTGATTCTTTCCGCGCTCGCCCCGCATCTCGCCCGGCCCGTTCCCTTCCTGTACCCGCTGACCAAGCCGTTCTTTGAACGGCCCTATGTGGGCGCCGGCATCGCCCTGTACGACGCCATGTCAATCTCCACCGGCCAACGCCGCGGCGTGCCGTTCCACAAACACCTGAGCCGCCGGGGGACCCTGCGGGCAGCGCCGAGCCTTAAGGACGATGCGTTCGTCGGCTCCATCCGGTACTACGACGGCCAGGTCGACGACGCCAAATACTGCGCGAACCTGGTCCGCACCGCGGCCTACTATGGCGCCCACGCGGTGAACCAGATGTCCGTGGTGTCTTTTCTCCGCGAGGGCGAACGCGTGGTCGGTGCGAAGGTGGTCAACCACGAGGACGGGTCTTCCTTCAACATCAAGGCCAAACAGGTCATCAATGCCACGGGCGTCTGGACCGACGAGACCCAGGCCATGGTGACCGACCGCGGCCAGCTCAAGGTCCGCGCCTCGAAGGGCATCCACCTGGTGGTTCCACGGGACCGCTTCCAATCGACCGTGGGGCTGATCCTGCGGACCGAGAAATCCGTCCTGTTCGTCATCCCCTGGGGCCGACACTGGATCATAGGCACTACCGACACCGACTGGCACCTCGACAAAGCCCACCCGGCCGCGTCCAGCAAGGACATCGACTACATCCTCGAGCATGTGAACCGGGTCCTGAAACGCCCGCTCACCCGCGAGGACGTCGAAGGGGTCTACGCCGGGCTCCGCCCGCTCCTGGCCGGCGAAAACGACTCCACCGCGAAACTGTCCCGCGAACACGTCGTGGCTCATCCGGTGCCCGGGCTCGTCGTTGTGGCCGGCGGCAAATGGACCACCTACCGGGTCATGGCCAAGGACGCCGTCGACGAGGCGACCCGCAGCATGGACGAACGTGTCCCGCCCAGTTGCACGGAGTCCATCCCGCTGCTAGGCGCCACCGGATTCAAGGCCGCCTGGAACA
Organism: Pseudarthrobacter linnaei; assembly: GCF_055412825.1. Taxonomy (NCBI): domain Bacteria; kingdom Bacillati; phylum Actinomycetota; class Actinomycetes; order Micrococcales; family Micrococcaceae; genus Pseudarthrobacter; species Pseudarthrobacter linnaei. Next base: position 1,323 of record NZ_JBVAYX010000002.1, on the reverse strand, counting down.
AGCGGAACCGGATGGCGGAGGAAACCGGCGTCCATGTGGCCCGGATCGAGCATTTGCTCAACCGCTACGGTTCGATGGCCCGGGAGGTGCTGGCGCTCATCACCGAGACCCCGGAACTGGGTGAACCGCTGCCCGGCGCGGACGACTACCTCGCCGCCGAGGCCGTGTACGCCGCCACCCATGAGGGCGCCCGGCACGTGCAAGACGTGCTGACCCGCCGGACCCGGATTTCCATCGAGGCCTGGGACCGCGGCGTGTCCGCCGCACCGGTAGTCGCTAAACTGATGGGAGAGGTCCTCGGCTGGAGCGATGCGCAGCGTGAGGGCGAGATCAAGCACTACCTGGCCAGGGTCGACGCCGAACGGCTCAGCCAGGAGCAGCCGGACGACGAATCCGCTGACGCAGCACGCTTGGGCGTCGAGGACATCGTTCCGTTGCGCTGACCGGCAACGTCCGCCGGCAGCCTCGACCCGAGACTGCCGGCGCATTGACGCCACTTTGAAGGGATACCTCTTGGCGGAACCACTGGACCGGTATGACGCCGAGCTCACCACCCCGGAAATGGTGATCCTCGAGATGGACGCCACCGACAAGCTCGACGCCACGGCCCAGCTGGCGGAGCGGATGCACGCCGCCGGACGCATTTCAGATCTTCCGGGCTTCCTTAAGCACGTCAGCGCCCGGGAACACCAGCTGGCGACCGGCCTTCCCGGCGGCATAGGCCTGCCCCATGCCCGCAGCGAGTTCGTCTCCCGGACCACCATCGCGGTCGGCATCACCAAGTACGGCAGGGCGCTCGATTTCGGCGCCGCCGACGGGCCGGCGACCGTGGTTCTCCTGATCGCGACCCCGGCCAGTTCCTTCTCCGAGCACCTCGAAGTGCTGGCCACGCTGGCGAGGTCCTTGTCGAAGGAGTCGTTCCGCGAATCGCTCCGCCGGGCCTACGACCCCGAAGTGATCGCGGAACTTATCAACTCCAGCCTGGTTTTCTTCGACCACTGAGATTGGGGCAGGCCCTTTCGTGTCGACTCCGTCGCCACGTAGGGACCCGGCGGTTTCTAGGGGTCGTTGCAACACCTGTTGGTTAGGTGGTTAGTAGTAAATCACGTAGACGCTCGGCTGGGGTATCCCAGCCGAGCGTTTTGCGTGGACGGCCGTTGAGCTCCTGTGCGACGTGTTCGAGGTCTTCGGGTCCGTAGGCGTTCAGGTCGGTGCTTTTGGGGAAGTATTGGCGCAGGAGCCGGTTGGACGCTCCTATGTTTGTCAACCGTGTTCAGGCGCCGAGGATTTGGCCGTGGACTCCATAACGCGGTAAAGGTGCCG